>CAZULO010000277.1:0-2822 GCA_964621245.1 uncultured Flavobacterium sp. | reverse complement strand
TAATTGTGTTTTTTTAGTTTATTTTCTTGTCTTTGTGGGCACAGAATACAATTCTTCGCTAACTGCTGCATTGAAAACCAGACGCTTAGATTTGGATTGTGTAAATCCGAGCGATCGGGTTACTAAGTTTATTTACGCTTTGTAGAATGAGGTTAGGGGCACGAGCTAGAAGCTCGCGCTAGCTAGGGGAGCTTAAATACTGTTTTAACTGATTTGTACTAATATTTCTAACTTTGGTTTTATTCTTTCTTAAAAATATTTAAGCCATTACCAGAATCTAACAAATACAAAGCCGTATCACTTTTTTGAAAGTCTCTATAATAAATATCGTGATTATCCAAAATATGTTTCCATACAATCTTTTTTGTCCTGACATTTAGAATAACTACTGAAGGAAGACTGAATCCACCAAATCCAGAAATATAAAAGTATAATAGTTCTCCTTCTACTATAAATGATTGAATATTATCGTTTAACTTATTCAATTCCATTTCTTCTTTGATATCAAACTCATATGTAATCTTATTTAATCTTAAGTCATATTCAGCATATTGACCATATCTGTAATAGATTAATTTATAATTTTGAAATTGAATAAAATTATATTGTGCAGTTATTTCTTTTGATGTTTCTGAAAACAATTTAATTTTAAACTGTTCATTGATTTTCCCAGTATTAATATCAATACGGATAATACTAGAATCATCTAAAACAACCAATAGATTTTCTTCAAAAACTCCTAAAAAACCATAAAACCCTATATTCTGCTCAAATTTATTAGAAAACTGAAAAACCCATTTTTCTTTTCCCTCTTTTAAATTAAAACATACAATATTCTTGCTATTATTTAGTAAAAAGTAATTATTCTTTGAAATTGCATTTCTTGAACTATATTTATTGAATACCGAATTAAAAATTATTTGATTATTTTTGTCAATTAAAAATTCATGAATAGTATTGTTTCTAATATATTGATTTCCTATGTAATCTTTAGAGACATAAAAAAAAGCTTGATTAATTCCTTTTTCAATTAAATCACCTTTATTATCATAAATCGAAAAATTTCCTTCCCAATCGTTGATATAAATTCTACCAAATAAAGTAATTTCAATTTGTTGAATAAAGTTACCCAGTATTAAATCATTAAATAGAAGGTTGCCATCAAATTGTTGGTATAAAATTTTCTCATTATTAAGACAAAATTTGGTTACATTTTTTATTGTTTTTAAAAATCTATACATTTTTATTTTATTTCTATAAAGTTATAAAGTTTTGAATCTGTATTAGAAATTAAATCATTATAAGTTGAACGAGCATTTAAACCAGTAAGCCCTAATTCATTCTTAATATTTTGATTTAATGATGTAAAAATTTCATCGGCTTTATTAGTAAATATTATTTTAAACTTTTCTCTAACCCCTACTAAAGCTTCATCTATTGAATTGAAAGTGCCTACATTATATTGTTTTAAAAGTTTCCTTTTGTCAAAGATATAATTTAAATCATTTAATGAGTTTAAATTTGGTGAACTTAGATACTGTTTTAACTGATTTACACTAACATTGCTTACACTATTTATCTGATAACTCTTAAATTCACCAAAGCCATTTGTAAATTTAACATCAAATCTGTTTAGAACGTCTTCGGAAAATCGTAAATCTATTTCAGCTACATTTCCTACGTTAAATAATCCATTAGGGTTTTCTTTAAACACTCTAACTACAAATGCGCCACCTTCTAGTGTATTTTGAGCTCCATTTTTCAATTCACTTATTAATCTTGTGGCATCTCTTATCTCATAAAAATTATTTACAAAATAGGCAACATCATCAAGATATTCGTCCATATCTTTTAAATATTTAGCTCCACCATTACAGGTTTTGCAAGTTGCTCGCACATTATTTCTAATAATTGCTTCCAGTCCTTCCTCTCCACCAATTCTCTGCATAAAAGTGGCATCTTTTCTTAAAACGGCCACTTTTTGTAGCAAGCTCACATCTAGTCTAAAAGCGGCATTAGCTCCTCTTGCATTGTAAATGGTTTTGTAAGCCATAAAAGCATCATCGTTGGTTTTAATGAAACTTTTAAATTGCTCGGAAGCGTTTGCTAAATCAGTAGTGAGATTAGTAAACCAACATTGTGCATTTGTTGTAAACGTTGCAAATAATAAAAATAGAATGTATAGGTATTTTGTTAGATTTATCATCTTAATTACAAATTATAGCGTTAGGATTTTTTGTTCTAAAATTTTTCCAACCGTCAAATAACTCAGAGTTATTCTTTTTTAGTAAAATTAGCACCTCTTCACTTGCATTAGCAAAGTCGTTTTCAAACATCTTTTTGAGTGCAGGTGATAAATCTTGGTATTTTGCCCACAAAGCGGTGTTTTGAATGCTATTTAACAAGGCTTGTATTTTGGCTGTAGAAGGCAGTCTTAGTTTTATTTTATTTAAATAATCTAGTAAACTGGCTCTACTATTTACGTTGGTTATTGCGTTTATTTTGCCGTCTAGGTTGGCAATAATATTATCTAATGATTTTACCAATCGAGCTGCTTGTGGTAGAGTTGCAATTACAGAAAGCAGTTGTAGTTTATACCTTGTATCTGGATCTATAGAAGATTCGTCCATAGCATTTAACGCTATTCCACTTGCACTACCAACTAAGTCAGATACTAAAATGGCTTTACTAAGATAATTTCCAGCTGTAAACAAAATTTTCCCAGATTTCCCCCGCTAGTGCGAGCGTCTCGCTCGTACCCTTTCCAATTACATTTCCTCTTTGTTTGACCATTTTTATCTTTTTTATCTGCTTTTTTTGTG
>CAZULO010000276.1:0-2860 GCA_964621245.1 uncultured Flavobacterium sp. | reverse complement strand
ACTTGGCTCTTTTAACTTTTATCTTAAACCATGGTACAATACAACCCAAAAGATTGGATTACTTTTATATTCAAATTTCATAAATCGGATACCTTTAGACAGCTCTTACCATTAATGTTGTTAATTGGCGCCTATTCGGCTGGTATTTGTTATTTAGAAATTTATTATTTTAAATTGAAAGATGATAGTCATGTGAAAAACATTTCTATCATGCATACGACGGTGGGTTTTGTTTTATCATTACTTTTAGCTTACCGAACTAATACGGCTTATGACAGATGGTGGGAAGGAAGAAAATTATGGGGTGGTTTAGTAAATAATTCTAGAAATTTAGCTATAAAATTAGCTGCTATATTGGAGCAGGAAAAAGACAAACAATTTTTTAAAAAGATCATTCCGAGCTATGCCTCAATATTGGCTAAACACTTAAGTAATGAAGAAGTAAGTAAAATGTTATTTGAAGGCTTAGATTTAGAAATAGATCATAACAAACACAAGCCCAATCAGGTGGCTAAAATGATGTTTCATAAAATAAATGAGTTATACAAATTAAACAAAATTACAGGAGATCAATTAATTATTTTGAATGCCGAATTTCAATCTTTTACAGAGGTTTGTGGTGCTTGTGAACGAATAAAAAACACCCCTATTCCCTATTCCTACAGTGCGTTTATTAAAAAGTTTATTTTCTTTTATGTGATGACTTTACCTTTTGGTTTTGTTTTTAGCTTAGGTTTTTATATTGTACCTGTTGTCATATTTATCTTTTACGTTTTGGCAAGTTTAGAACTAATTGCAGAAGAAATTGAAGATCCATTTGGTAGTGATGAAAACGACTTACCTACTACAAAAATTGCGAATAATATTAAAAAACATATAGAGGAAATCTTATAATTTTATATATTAGCAAAAAAAACAAATGAAAAAACAACTTTTACAACTTATTTTAACTTCTAGCATTTCATTGCTTTTAGTATGTTCTTGTCAAGAAAAAGTAAAATCTGAGATTAGTGTAAAAAATGACACTTTAGTCACAAAAGTGTTAAACATTGACGACAAAAAAGATCTGGAAAAAAACGGATTTTATGCGGAAGAATACTTCATTATTGCTAATAAAAGTTACTTAAGATCTTCTCCAAACAAAAATGGAAATAACATTATTGATACCTTACAATTTGGAAAAAAAGTATATATAAAAAGTGTGTATTATGACGAAGAAGGTGGCGGTGAAGTTGTAGGAGATGCTTCTTTATTAGAAAATGAAAAAGTAGATGGTTTTGTTGCTGTTTATTTCAAGAAACCTAAAACCATTCAAGAAAAACCTAATGGTTATGTAACCGAAAAAGTTTTAGAATTCGAATATGAATTTAAAAATTATCAAAAATATTTCTCTTTACCTGAATTTAAAAAACTAGATTCACAAATGAAAAGAATTATTTTAGAAAATGATTATGTGAATAATAAAACTTTTACCTTGACAGAGAGTAGTCAAAAAGCACCAAATGCTATTTGCACTGGAGATTTTGATGGAGATGGACAAAAAGATTTAGCTGTTGTTTTAGATAATGTAGAAAACGAAAGTAGTTTAATTTTGGTTTTCTTAGTCAATAGCTCAACTAAAGAACCTTATGTGGCTTATAAAAAAGAATTTTACGAGTATTTAAAGGTGAAAAAGATTTCTAAAAATACAAGTTTTACCATTTCAAATGAAGAGGATGAAAATGAAGGAACAACTTTATCTCCAACTTTTGATTATGTTGAAATTTTTGGAACAGGAGTTTCTTCACATATTGTTTATGACAAAGATTCCAACAAAATGGTTTTAAAATAAATTATTGTTACAAATAAAAATCCCGTTCTAAAATAAATTAGAACGGGATTTTTTTTACTTATAATATTATGATTATTTTCTACCGATTACTTTTAATGATTTAGCAATAATAGCCGCACTATTTAATCCGTATTTTTCCATTAATTGTTCTGGCGTTCCACTTTCTCCAAAAGTATCGTTAGTTGCTACAAATTCTTGAGGAGTTGGATTATTTAAAGATAATGTTCTTGCAACACTTTCGCCTAAACCACCTAAGAAATTATGTTCTTCAGCAGTCACAACACAACCTGTTTTTGCTACCGATTTCAAGATCGCTTCTTCGTCTAAAGGTTTAATCGTATGAATGTTAATTACCTCAGCAGAAACACCTTGTTTTTCTAATTCTTCAGCTGCAATTAACGCTTCCCAAACTAAATGTCCAGTTGCGATAATTGTTACATCCGTTCCTTCGTTTAATAAAATAGCTTTTCCAATTACGAAAGGTTCATCAGCTGGTGTGAAATTTGGCACTACTGGACGACCAAAACGTAAATAAGCTGGCCCATGATGATCTGCTAAAGCTAAAGTAGCCGCTTTGGTTTGGTTGTAATCACAAGTGTTGATTACGGTCATACCTGGCAACATTTTCATTAAGCCGATATCTTCTAAAATTTGGTGAGTCGCACCGTCTTCGCCTAAAGTTAAACCCGCATGAGAAGCACAAATTTTTACATTTTTATCTGAATAAGCTACAGATTGACGAATTTGATCGTATACTCTTCCTGTAGAAAAGTTGGCAAAAGTTCCCGTGAAAGGAATTTTTCCACCAATAGTTAAACCTGCTGCAATTCCGATCATATTTGCTTCTGCAATTCCGATTTGGAAAAAACGCTCTGGATGATTTTTCTTGAAATCGTCAAACTTTAACGAACCAATTAAATCCGCACAAAGTGCTACTACATTTTCATTTTTTTGTCCTAATTCGGTCATTCCTGCTCCGAATCCTGAACGTGTATCTTTACTTCCTGTATTTTCGTATTTTTTCATTTT
>CAZULO010000275.1:0-2863 GCA_964621245.1 uncultured Flavobacterium sp. | reverse complement strand
TGCAAATGCGTTCCATCTTATTATCTGTAGAATTTATAATACAAAGCAGTTAGTTAGCGGTAATTCCCCCTAGAGACCCGCCCTGACTCCGTAAGCTAACGGTACGAAAGTGGAAAAATGGAAGGAAATAATAAGAAAAAATAAATTTTTTAAATCATTGATTTACAAAACATTAAAAAAACGTTAGTTAGAATTTTAACAAAACAGCATATATGAATGAACTTTACGAAAAAATACAAGAAACCTTATCAAAATTAAGAAACGATGAAATTACTGACATTGAGTTCTATGAAATTTCTAACTTAAATTGCTTTGAAAATTTTATAGACACAAAAAGAAACAATAATATAATAAATATATTAGCGGGAACTATTAGTTCAACATTGCCCGTAAACTCATCAGTTTTTGAATTTTACCTTTCAAAAGGACTAGAACCCAATTTAGTCGACAACTCTAAAGGTCGCACACCAATTTTTTCGTGTAACTATTCTTACGAGATTCTTCAAATATTGGTAAAATATGGTGCTAACTTAAATCATCAGGACGACGGTGGAAATACATTCCTAATGTATGGAACAAATTTTAAAGTATTCAAATATTCTGTTGAAAACGGTTATCAACTATTAACAAAAAACAGCAATGATAAAGACATTTTGTACAGTTTATTTGACAACAGATATAACCACGGAGATGAACCTTTAATAGAGCAAATAAAAATATTAGAATATCTGTTAGTCGGTAAATATTTGAATGTTAATGAATACAAATATAATCAAATGAGTGTTTTGCAATTTGCTTTGACATATGGGGATTTACCGCTTGAAGCATTAGAACTACTAGTGAAATATGGAGCCAACCCTAACTTGGAAACAATAACAGAATCTTCTTTTAGATTATGGAGTGAAGAACGAACTATTTTACCTAAAGGAATACAAACGATAGACATACTTTTAAAACAAAAAGAAACTTTAGAGCTTGAGTACAAAAAAGGACTTATCTATGAAGACTATTATTACCAAAAAGGCATTAATTATTACGATAAAGCTATAGAAATTTTAAAGTCAAATAGACAAAAACTACCGCTAACAAGCGTTTGGCGCGATTGGGGTTTTAGGCTTTATAGAAAGTTGGTTTTGTATTTGGAAAATTTGTGATTAACTGAAAGTTTTCGCATCTTTATTCCCCAACCTCGCCAAGCGCCAACCCGTTACCAGTAATTATATCGCAGCATCGTCAAAAAAACTAGAAATGAAAAACTTATTTATAATTTTTATACTTTTAACATCAAGTCAAGTATCAAGTCAAGAATTAACAACTTTTGAAATTGAAACACTTACAAAACCTGAAAAATTTTTAAATCAAGAACCTTCAAGTGAAGTTTTCAAATATTTAAAAGCTGATATAGAAAAAAGTTCAAAACTTCCTGATAGTATAGTTACTTTTGGAGAGCATCCATTTTTAACCGGTATATTAACTGCTTACAGAGAGCATAGACCATTTGTAATTTCTCCTGATATTGTTTGGTTATTAATTAGTCAAGGTTTTGCAAGACATATTTCAAACAATGCCGAAGAATTTAGAAATCAAATTGTAAATTTTGAAAACAAAAAAACTTTAATTGTAGTATCTAAAAATATTGAATTAGGTAATCCTAATAGTAATTGGGAAGCTGTTTTTCCCCAATTTACAAATCAAATAAGTGATTATACTGGAAAAGAACTTACAAATATATTAACAGCCAATTTTACAACTACAACACAAACAAGTAAAATTGTTAGTGAAATTACAGTTATGGAAACTGTTAAAGAATACTTTAATTATAAGATAATTATGACGGGTTGCGGAATTCCTAAAATAACCATTGAAGGTACAGTTGAAGATTGGGAAAAAGTTCTTGAAAAAACTAAATATATTTCTAAATATAACTTAAAATGGTGGACTGATGAACTTGAACCAATATTGAAAAAAATAATCGAAACAAAAAAAGGAAACTTCAAAAAGAAATTTTGGATGAAAATGGTTAAGTCTCATACAGAAAAAAAATATGGTTCACCGACAACTATTAATGGCTGGATTATAAAATTTTTCCCATATACAAAAGAGGGCAAAAAAACAGACTTAAAACCAATTTCTAAAATTAATAATTTAGCTTCAGAATTGGTAAAAGTTCCATTTATTCTTGAAGACATTGTAAATAAGAAAAGTTATAAAATGGAATTTTGGGCTGGCTTTATTGGATTATCTCAAAATAATGAAGATTATACTTTAAAACCTGAAATTGGTTGGGCAATAAATAATAAAGAAAAATTTAATCCAGAAAATTCAGAATTCATATTTCACAGTGAAATAGACGATTTATCTATAAGTAACATTGAAACAATCCCAAATGACATTTATTCGCTACAGAAAATTGATAATTTACATTTGTCATTTCAAAAAAATATTAATATTCCAGATGAACTAACTAAAATTGCAATTGGGAATTTAGAATTAAACGGTGAAATAAATATGGTTGAAATTCAAAGAATTAAACATCTATTTCCAAAAACAAAGTTAAAAATTAACGGAGAAGAAAAATAACAACATACAACAGGCGTTCCTATGTAAAGCACCATAAAGTTATTAAGAACTTTGAGTAAGAGTTATACTTCGTTTTTTCTGGAATCAAATTTTAACTTTAACAGAAAATAATCAGTTCCGAAGTTCGTAACTGACGCTAAGCGAGGGAAGGTTAGCGGTAATACTATTTCAGACTTGGAGAATCTAACGTAATTTAAGAAAAAACAACAACTTAAAATTCCAATCTCATTTAAGCCCTTTTAGGTGAGGTTTATTTTTTAGTTAACATCAAAATACTAAAATT
>CAZULO010000274.1:847-2865 GCA_964621245.1 uncultured Flavobacterium sp. | reverse complement strand
GCTTACCTAGTGGATTGTATGATACCATTCCAGGAAATAATACAGAAACTGTAAGTAATTCTATTGCTCATCAGGCAATTGACATCACTATTTCCAAATCGTTAGGCTCGCCCATAGTGAGCGATGGAGATTCTTTATCCATGACTAATATTATACAAAATGCAGCAGGAAGCTATGCTGCAGCAAGTACGGTGGTCTGGCGTGATACACTTCCGGTTTCATTTACAATTAATCAGTCGAGCATTAAGTGTAGCGCTACAGGAGGTGCCAGTTGCAGCTCGGTGAGTTATAACAGCAATTCCCGCATATTAACACAAACACTTAGCAATATGCCGGCCAATAGCCAAATAACCGTTACCTACAAAGGGAAGGTGAACAGCTTGTATAATAAAACCGAATACACCAGAGCCTATGTCGATGGGCCTTGTATTGATTGCATCCCAGCGACCAATATGACAAAAACCAATTACCAGATAAGCGGGGCATTGCCTGTAACCCTTATAAAATTTTATGCCAAATGGGATACGCAAAACGCTTCAGTAACCTGGGCTACTGCCAATGAAGTGAATAACAGCCACTTTGAACTGTGGAGAAGTTTGGACGGTGAATATTTTGAGCTCGCCGCGAAAATTAACAGCCAATCAGCCAATGGGAACAGTAATAACATTATAGAATACCGGTATAGCGATTTGGACATCAGAGGCAAAACAAGGAAGACAGTAATATATAAACTTATCCAATATGATTTTGATGGAAAAGTAACTACCTACGATGAGGTGGCCTTGGAATTGAATGGAAGTCGCCATTTAAAATTGACCGCTGAGGTAGTACCTAACCCAAGCAAAGGCGATGTTCATATCAAGATAAATGGACTCACAAAAGGTGAACCAACAGATATTTCAATTACAAACGCTTCTGGTCAGGTCATTGCTAAATTTTTAATGAATCCTTTAGATAGCTCCGATTATTTAAAACTGGATTTTTCATCAAACAAGCCAGGAATTTATTTTATCACTCTCTCTAACAGGCTGAATGCAATAAGCAAAAGGATGGTGATAATTAACTAAGTCCCGAAATTCGATAGACACAACTTTCCCTGTGGAGTATAGTCCTGAAATAGGAGCTCCGTAGGGAAAAGCTTGAGATGTCCGTATTTAGATTGTATTTAAATAGTAAAGTTTTAGGTTTTAAACAGAGTAGACAAATTTGATTGCAGTGGTATACTAAAATGCACATTTCATCGCTTAGGATTGTAAGGAACTTGAAATTCATAATTAGTTAATAATCAATCAAATATTTATTTTTTATTAAATAAAAGCTTCATAATCTTGTTAGGTGTCTAAGTTTGATTAGCTCTGTGGAAAAACTAACTCTAAGGTACAGCAACTTTTTTTTAAAAAAATATTTAGATTTGCTCATTAAGGTTAAGTTCAAGATTTTACACTAACAAATTTTTTAAAGATTTTAAAACATGAAAATAACTGATGTTTTATTTGAACGGGAGAGCACCCTTTTTTTTGCCAATAGGCTAATATTTAAAAATATGCTCGAGTTTCTAAGCGAAGGCAAAGCGTTACAATGTGAAATGGTAGGCCTATTATCGAAAGTTTTTCTTATTCTTACCTCCTTGGTGGTTATAGAATCTGAAGCTGCCAACCGCTATTGGGTTTCTTCCGGTTCTACAAGTTGGAATTCTTCATCCAATTGGTCTACTTCAAGTGGAGGCAGTTCAGGTGCAAGTGTCCCGGCTACAACCGATTTGGCTATTTTTGATAATCAATCAAATATTAATTGTGACATTGACATGAATTTAGATATTGCGGGAATAAGTATCAATGGCTACACAGGAACTCTTAACCAAACAAGTTCCTATACCGTAACTCTTGGAACAGACGGATTTTACCAAAACTCAGGCACTTTTTCAGGAGGATCAGGCAATATAAGTATTCTAGGTGACCTTTCTCAAGCCGGAGGGACCCTAACTTTAAACACTTCAACACTTACAATTTCGAAAAATT
>CAZULO010000274.1:0-747 GCA_964621245.1 uncultured Flavobacterium sp. | reverse complement strand
GGCTTCACAGCGCTGGCACATTTAATTGTGGTTACAGCACAGTTATATTTGACGGTTCGTTTACAAGTCCGCCTTGCAAGCTTCAGATTACGAGCAACTTGGAGGCTTTCTATTCTTTGACGATCAATTTAGGTTCGGGAGCCATAAAAACCTTTAATGATGAGGACTTAATTCAGGTGAACAACAATTTGAATCTGACCAATGGATCCATTGCGCCATGGTCGAATGGTGATAATTCATATATAGATGTACGCAATGACTTAACGGTAGCAAATTCTTTTGGTAGTATCTCCTCGGACATTGATTTTAGTTTTACTGGAACGAGTACTCAAACGCTTAATTTGAATTCACAAACCAGTATAATTGATGGAGATATTACTATTAATAAGAGTATGGGCGCGCTTGTATTGGCATCAAACCTGAGTATGAATGCTTCGGGCGTATTAACACTTTCATTGGGTGAAATCTCATTTAATGGATATTCATTGACTAACACAAGCGCAAGCACTGTGTGTAATGGAAATTTTACCTTATCGGGTTCAGGCACACTTAGTAATTATGGTTGGACACAAATTACGGGAACACCGACATTAACCATTAGTAGTGATTTAAACTTTAACATTGGCAATGGTGATTTTACGTTAAGCAGCGGAATTTTTAATGCCGGTTCATCTACATTTACCGTTTCCTCCAATTGGCTTCACAGCGCTGGCACATTTAATTGTGGTTACAGCACAGTTATATTTG
>CAZULO010000273.1:0-2873 GCA_964621245.1 uncultured Flavobacterium sp. | reverse complement strand
TACATACCGAATATATTGAATCTTCTGCGGGAAGCATTTCTCAAATTAGAGAATGCACTGCCGAACTGATTAAATTCGCTAAAGAAACTAATGTTCCAGTAATTTTAATTGGTCATATTACGAAAGACGGAACGATTGCTGGTCCGAAAATTTTGGAACACATGGTCGACACCGTTTTACAATTTGAAGGCGACCGTAATCACGTGTACAGAATTCTTCGAGCATTAAAAAACCGTTTTGGTTCAACTGCAGAACTAGGAATTTATGAAATGCTAGGAAACGGATTAAGAGAAGTTTCTAATCCATCAGAAATTTTAATTTCTAACAAAGACAATTACTTATCAGGAACCGCTATTGCCACTACTATCGAAGGCATGCGACCGTTAATGATTGAAATCCAAGCTTTGGTTTCCACTGCAGTTTACGGTACACCTCAACGAAGCACAACTGGTTATAATCTGAAAAGATTAAACATGATTTTGGCCGTTTTAGAAAAACGTGCAGGTTTCCGTTTAGGAGCAAAAGACGTTTTTTTAAATATTACTGGAGGAATTAACGTAGATGACCCTGCCATTGATTTAGCTGTAGTTGCCGCTATTTTATCATCCAACGAAGACATCACCATCGATAAAGATTTTTGTTTTGCTGGAGAAGTGGGTTTAACTGGTGAAATTCGTCCAGTAAATAAAGTGGAGCAACGCATTCATGAAGCAGAAAAATTAGGGTTCTCAACTATTTTCGTTTCAAAACACAATAAAATCAACCCAAAAGATTTTAAAATTGATGTCAGAATGGTGAGTAAAATTGAAGATTTAGTAGAACAATTGTTTGGGTAAAATTTGTATCTTTGAGAATCAAATGAATGTATTATGGACTTACAATTAGAAAAAATTGAACTAATCGAATTGCTTTTAAATACAAAAAAAGAAGATGTGTTAAAGAAATTACGTGCTATTTTGGAAAAAGAACAAGATATAAATCAAACTTCTGAAGATTACGAAATTATTGATAAAAGAAGATCTTCACATTTGAATAATAAAACTAAATCTTTCTCTTGGGATGAAGTAAAATCAAATGCTCGATTAGAAAAATAATGAAATATCATCTTATAATTAATATTGTAATTTTATTTCTTTATCTACTTTATAAAAATGTTTTAAAACCTTTCCATTAATAATATATCCAACCCTAAAGACTTTACCACCAAAAACTGTGATATTCCCATAATGAATTTCTCCTGTTTTGAATTTGTAAAAATAATCTAATCTAGTATTATCAGGATATAACAAAACACTGTATTCAGAGCAGTCAGATGGTGTTTCAAATTTTAGATAACTTTCAATTAATTCTTCAGTTACTAAATCATTCCAATAATTATTAGTTGCAATTTTTGAAATTAAAATATCAGGATTATATTCATTAACTTTTTTTATTAAATCATATTGCTCAAAAGTTAAATTACTTTCCTTCTGAACAAAAGCCTTTATTTTGTTTTGAGAAAATACAGAAATAGAAAAAAGCAAAAACAGACAAATAAGATTTTTCATAGTTTATATTTTTTTTCAAATATAAAATTTAAATTTGTATGTTTATAAAAAACTTTTGAAAACCAAAGCTGAAATAGTTCAAATCCTACAAACCTTTCACGAATTGGGTGAAACGGAAAAAGCAGCGTTATTTCTTATTGATGAATTTGAATTAAATCAACCTAATTTTGGCGGTATTGTTTTACGAGAAGCTGCCAAACCCGATTATATTTTATTTACAGCAGAAGGAGAAATTGGCGCTCCAATTTATATTCGAATTCCAGAAAACACTTTTGAATTCAAATTTGAAATGATCATCAATTTGTTAGCGCATGAGATGATGCATGTAATTCAAAAATCAAAATTATATAGTATTCAAGTTCGAGAAGAACGTGAGTGGCAAGCCTATTACGAAATGTGCTTTCATAAAATATTTCCAAAAGTTCCAAAAGCATCCGTTTATCATCAGAAATTTTTCGCAACAAAAGCGTTAGAATATTATAATCGAATGGAAAAAGAGGGTGAATTACAAAAAAAATACTTGATTCAAAAAACTGAAATAGAACAGTTTATAAAAAATTTAGAAAAATAGTTCAATCTCTTCCCAACCTTTTCATACAAATTGTAATCTATGTAAATATAACTTCTTTTTTGAGGTTTTAATTTAAAATTACAACTGTTATGAAAAAGCAATTTTCCTTAAAAATAGAAAATCCGTGTGATGCAAAATTTAGCGAAATGACTCCAAATGCGAATGGTTCATTTTGTAGTTCTTGCGCCAAAAACGTAATCGATTTAAGTAAGAAAACCAATTCTGAAATCGCAAAAATTTTAGCACAATCAAAAGACACTTCAATTTGTGCACGCCTAAAAACCAACCAATTAGAACAGATTTTTGAGCACCAAGAAACTTCGAAATTAAATGCTGTTAAATATGCAACAGCAATGGCAGCTTCATTAGTATTGACTACAAATGTTGTAGCTCAAGAAAAAACACCAGTAAAAATTGAGGTCGATTCTACGAAACCGCAACGGATTGTTATGGGTAAAATAGCCTATAGAGAACCTGTAAATAAAGTAATTTCTATTATTATTAAAGGAAAATTAATCGATTTGAAAACTCAGCAACCACTCTCGGCAAAATTGTATCCAAATTTATATATATTCATTGATGGTGGGAAGAAAAATTTCAAAATTAATGCTAAAACAGGTGAATTTGAAGTACCCGTTTTACTGAATGACGACACTAAAGAAATTCGCGTTCAAATCAGTAATGATGATAAAAGTTACATCAATACCTTTCAAATTGATTTAAAAACAATCAAAAACAACAAATTGGAATTCAAT
>CAZULO010000272.1:0-2874 GCA_964621245.1 uncultured Flavobacterium sp. | reverse complement strand
CCAACAGACGAAGATTATCTTTGGAACGAGGATGAATATTAAAAAATAAATAACCTACAAAAAGTCTCTTCGATGAGGCTTTTTTTTTGGTTATCTTAGCAAACTAAAATTAAAACTGAATTAAGTTCTGTAGAAATTGAAACAAGTTCAGTTTAAACAACATATATAAAAAAGAGAAAATGAGTATTATAAATTCAATATTAAAAGTATTTGTAGGAGATAAAACTGCAAATGATATCAAAGCCCTACAACCAATAGTGGCAAAAATTAATTCTTTTCAAGAAGGATTACAAAACATTTCACACGATGAATTAAGAGCTAAAACTGCTTTTTTTAAAGATAAAATAAATCAAGCTCGTGCTGATAAAGACAATAAAATTAAAGCCTTAAAAGCGGAAGCTGAAAACACTTCAGATGTAGACGCTAGAGAAAATATATATACAGAAATTGATAAGTTAGAAAAAGAAGCTTATGAAATTTCTGAAAAAGTATTAAACGAAATTTTACCAGAAGCCTTTGCAGTATTGAGAGAAACAGCTCGTCGTTTTAAAGAAAATACTTCTATTACTGTAACAGCAACTGAAAAAGACAGAGAACTTTCTGCTACAAAACCTTACATTACTCTTGTAGGTGATGAAGTAAATTGGGCGAATTCATGGGATGCTGCAGGTAAACCAATTACTTGGGATATGATTCACTATGACGTTCAGTTAATGGGTGGTATCGTATTACATCAAGGTAAAATTGCCGAAATGCAAACCGGAGAAGGTAAAACTTTAGTAGCAACTTTAGCCCTTTACTTAAACGCACTTACAGGAAACGGAGTACATTTAGTTACAGTAAATGACTACTTAGCCAAACGTGATAGTACTTGGAAAGCACCAATATTCGAATTTCATGGTTTAACTGTGGACTGTATTGACAACCACCAACCAAACACTGAAGCCAGAAGAAAAGCCTACAATGCCGATATTACTTATGGTACAAATAACGAATTTGGTTTCGATTATTTACGTGATAATATGGCGAATTCTCCAGAAGATTTAGTGCAAAGAAAACACAACTTCGCTATTGTGGATGAAGTTGACTCCGTTTTAATTGATGATGCCAGAACGCCATTAATTATTTCTGGACCCGTTGAAGATGGTGACCGTCACGAATTTTTAGAATTAAAACCAAAAGTTGAAAACTTATTCAACTTACAAAAAAGAATAGCAACGGATTGTTTAACTGAAGCCAAACGTTTATTAAAAGAAGGAAATACGAAAGATGGTGGTTTCCAATTATTAAGAACGTACCGCGCTTACCCAAAAAACAAAGCATTAATTAAGTTTTTATCTGAAGAAGGTGTAAAACAAATTCTTCAAAAAACAGAAAATGCACACATGCAAGATAACAATAGAGAAATGCCTAAAGTAGATGAGGCGTTATACTTTGTTATCGAAGAAAAAAACAACCAAGTAGAATTAACAGATAACGGAATTAAGTACTTATCACAAGATACAGATGAAACGTTCTTCGTTTTACCAGATATTTCTACTGGAATTTCAGCTATTGAAAAACAAAATTTAGATAAAGATGCGGAAGCAGAATTAAAAGAAGATTTATACAGAGAATTTTCTGTGAAGTCAGAACGAATTCACACGCTAACGCAATTATTAAAAGCTTATGCTGTATTTGAAAAGGATACAGAATACGTAATCATGGACAATAAAGTAATGATTGTTGATGAATCTACGGGTCGTATTATGGATGGTCGTCGTTACTCTGACGGATTACACCAAGCGATTGAAGCTAAAGAAAATGTAAAAATTGAAGCTGCCACGCAAACCTTTGCAACAGTTACTTTACAAAATTATTTCCGTATGTACAGCAAATTAGCGGGTATGACGGGAACTGCCATCACTGAAGCTGGTGAATTCTTCGAAATCTATAAATTAGATGTTGTGGAAATCCCAACCAACAGAGGAATGGCTCGTATTGACAGAGAAGATTTAATTTACCGATCAGTACGTGAAAAATTTAATGCCGTTATTGAAGATGTTGTAGAACTTTCTAATGCTGGAAGACCCGTATTAATTGGAACAACTTCTGTAGAAATTTCAGAATTATTAAGTAGAATGCTAAAAATGCGTGGGATCAATCATAATGTATTGAATGCCAAAATGCATAAAAGCGAAGCGGAAATTGTAGCTGAAGCTGGTCAACCAGGAGTCGTAACTATCGCAACAAATATGGCAGGTCGTGGAACAGATATTAAATTATCGCCAGAAGTAAAAGCAGCTGGTGGATTAGCTATTATCGGAACAGAACGTCATGATTCTCGTCGTGTTGACCGTCAGTTACGTGGTCGTGCAGGTCGTCAAGGTGATGTCGGAAGTTCACAATTCTATGTTTCATTAGAAGATAACTTAATGCGTTTGTTTGGTTCGGAAAGAGTCGCAAAAGTGATGGACAGAATGGGATTGAAAGAAGGTGAAGTAATTCAGCATCCTATGATGACAAAATCTATCGAACGTGCACAGAAAAAAGTAGAAGAAAACAACTTTGGAACGCGTAAACGTTTATTAGAATATGATGATGTAATGAATTCACAACGTGAAGTAGTTTACAAACGTCGTCGTCACGCCTTACAAGGAGAAAGATTGAAAGTAGATATCGTAAACATGATTTATGATACTTGTGAAGTAATCGTAGAAAATAACAAAATTGTAAACGATTTCAAAAACTTCGAATTCCAATTGATTAGAACTTTTTCAATTTCTTCTCCAGTTACGGAAGCAGAATTCGGAAAATTAAATCAACAACAGATTGTTGCAAAAACATATAAAGCGGCTTACGCCTATTACGAAGAAAAAGTAATTCGTGATGCCA
>CAZULO010000271.1:0-2880 GCA_964621245.1 uncultured Flavobacterium sp. | reverse complement strand
CCCAAATCGTAAATCCCAAATCGTAAATCGTAAATTACAATTGTATTTGCCTTTCAATTTGTTGTTCTAAAGAAATATAAGTTTCCGTTCGAGAAACACCGTTTATAGTTTGAATTTTTTTGTTAAGCAACTGCATCAAATGTTCGTTATCTCGACAAATAATTTTAGTTAGAATACTCCAATTTCCTGTGGTATAATGTGATTCTAAAACTTCTGGAATTTTCTTTAATTCTTTTACTACATCAGCATTATTTGAGGCTTTTTCTAAATATATTCCAATAAAAGCCATTGTTTTATATCCTAAAACTTTATTATCTACCACATATTTCGAACCAGAAATCACACCTGCTTGTTCTAACTTTTTTAGTCGTTGATGTATGGCAGCACCAGAAATCCCTAATTTATTCGCAATTTGAAGAATCGGTTTTCTAGCATCTTCCATTAATTGGCGAAGAATTTCTTTATCGATTCCGTCAATTTCAATTTGTAAGTGATTTATTTTCATTAGTTAAAATTTTAAATAAAAAATCCGAAATAAGTTACTATTTCGGATTAAAGTTATGAAATTTATTTATATCTATTACATCGAATAATTATATCCAAAATAAGGTACTTCAAATTCGTTAAATAAAACACCATAATCTTCCAATTCTTTTAAGATAGGTTCGTAAACTTCTTTTGAAATAGGCAATTGCACGCCGGCTGAAGTAATTTCACCATTTAATATTTTTAAAGCAGCGATTGCTACTGGTAAACCAACCGTTTTAGCCATCGCGGTATACGTTTGGTCATCACCTAAACACACCATAGTTGAATCAATTTGTTTTTGTTCTCCATTAATTTCAAAACCGAATTTATGATACATCACAATCATATCTTTGTCTTCCGGTTGTAACGTCCATTTATCTGCTAATATTTTTTCTAACATTTGCGCAGGTGTGGCATTTTTAAGTCCAGAAACAGCGGTTTTACTAAATAAATCTAACTCTAATAATTTATCCCAAATTACATCATCTTGATCAATGCGCAATTGATGTCTGAATTTAATTTCTACAGAATCGGTAGGATGATAAGGCAAAAATAAATTTACAAATTCTCTGTTGGTCATCGTTTCAGAATCATCTACAATAAATGTATCATCTGTCATACCTAGTTGCACAAAAACATCCCAAGCTTTCGAAAACCCGACGCGTCTGATCGTTCCACGGTAACATGTTTTTGCTGCATCTAACCCGTAAATTTCTTTATATTTTAGAGAATCTCTATTTGCATAAGCTTCAAATCTTCCGAAACCTTCTACTTCCAAAAATTCGGTTCTTCTGAATAATTTATTGTAAGGAATGTACTTATAGGTACCTTCTTGAATGAATTTAGCCGCACCACCTTGACCAGCTAACACCACATTTCTTGGATTCCAAGTGAATTTATAATTCCATAAATTCGTATCACTTTCCGGGGCCACTAACCCACCACAAAAGGATTCAAATAAAATAATTTTCCCACCTTGAGATTTAATTTCATCCATAATTTTCATGGCACTCATGTGATCAATACCTGGATCCAAACCAATTTCGTTCATTAAAACGATATTGTTTTCTTTCGCCACAGCATCTAAAGCTTGCATTTCAGCACTCACATAAGAAGCCGTAACCATATGTTTTTTATAAAGAATACAATCTTTTGCCACTTCAATATGCATATGAGCGGGTAACATCGAAATCACAATATCGGCTTGTTGAATTTCTTGTTTTCTTTGGGCTACATCAAAAACATCAAAAGAAATCGCACGGGAATTTTTATGATTACCCGTTTTCTTTTGGGCTAATGCTTCTGACAAATCACCAATAGTGATAAATAAATTTTCACCTTCCGATTTATCTAACAAATATTTGATCAATGATGAGGCAGAACGGCCCGCACCTATAATTAAAATCTTTCTCATTTTATTTAAATATCACACGAAGGTAATAAAATGTTATATTTATAAAAAATAAATCCACATATTTATAAAATATCTTACCTGTAAGTTTAATATATTTGTGGTAAATTAATATTAAAAATTATGGAAAAAAAGATAGTTTTAGCCGCATGTGTTTTGGGATTTTTAGCTATTATTTTTGGTGCTTTTGGTGCCCATGCCTTAAAAAAAACATTGACACCAGATCAACTAACCTCCTTTGAAACCGGTGTAAAATACCAAATGTATCATGCGTTATTTTTATTATTTGTAGGAGCAACTCAAATGATTACTCTAAAAGAAAAAGCCATTGTATTTTATCTAGTACTACTAGGTGTTCTTTTGTTCTCTGGCTCGATTTACCTATTAACAACTAGTGCTATAACGGGAATTAAAACAAAATTAATTGGACCTATAACTCCTATTGGCGGTTTGTTTCTAATCCTTTCTTGGGGGTATTTATTTTATGTAATTTTGACGAAAAAATAACATAAAACGCTTATTTGTCAAATTATTGTTTAATTTTGCATTTTAAACAAAAGCAACATAACTTATTATTTTATGGATACATACGCTCAATCTACGAAATCGATTTCGTTAGAAAAATATGGAATCAAAAATGTTAAAGAAATCGTTCACAATCCGTCTTACGACATATTATACAACGAAGAGTTAAGCAACAACTTAGAAGGCTTTGAAAGAGGACAACTTACAGAATTGGGTGCCGTAAATGTTATGACAGGTGAATTCACTGGACGTTCTCCTAAAGACAAGTATATTGTTAAAGATGCTACCACAGAAAACACCATTTGGTGGAATTCTGAAAAAGCAGTAAATGACAACAAACCCATTTCTACAGAAACTTGGAATGCTTTAAAAGAAACTACGGTTTCACAGTTATCTGAAAAAAGAGTATTTGTAGT
>CAZULO010000270.1:0-2923 GCA_964621245.1 uncultured Flavobacterium sp. | reverse complement strand
GATAGTTTTTTAGAATTACCAGCCATAAAAAAGATTTTAGATATCAGTAAATCTACTAACGAATATTTAAAATTTCTAAAAAAATTCAACGACTATTATCCAGAATTATATAAAAAATCAGCCGAAATTGAGTTCACTCCTTTTATCGCAAAAGCTATTGAAGAAGTTGTTAATAAATACGGGGAAATTAAAGATGACGCATCGCCAGATTTAGTCAATATTAGAAGAAGTATTAACGTAGTTCGTGGTAAAATTAATCAGAGTTTCGGAATGGCATTATCTCATTTTAATTCTTTAGGTTATTTAGACGATATTAAAGAAACTGTGGTTGATAATCGTAGAGTATTAGCGGTGCAAGCGATGTATCGCAAGAAAGTAAAAGGTTCTATTTTAGGAAATTCTAAAACGGGAAGTATTGCTTACATCGAACCAGAAACTACCTTAAAATATTCTAGAGAATTAAACAATTTAGAGTTTGAAGAACGTGAAGAAATCATGCGCATTTTGCGAGTTCTTTCCGCTACAATTCGACCATACACAAATCTAATTGCACAATACCAAGATTTCCTTTCTGATATGGATGTCATTGCTGCAAAGGCAAAATATGCGAATAAAATCAACGGAATTCTTCCTAAAATTAATGAAGAAAAACGTTTGTTTTTTAGAGAAGCCTTCCATCCTATTTTACTTTTAAATAATAAATTAGAAAATAAGCCGACTTTCCCACAAACAATAGAATTAGAAAGTGGAAATCGAATTATTGTAATTTCCGGACCTAATGCTGGTGGAAAAACCATTTCCTTAAAAACCATCGGATTACTACAATTGATGTTACAATGTGGGATGTTAATTCCGGTTCATGAACGTAGTGAAACCTTTTTATTCGATAGAATTTTAACAGATATTGGTGATAATCAATCTATTGAAAATCATTTAAGTACGTACAGTTACCGTTTGAAGAATATGAATTATTTCTTGAAAAAATGTAACGATAAAACCTTATTTTTGATTGACGAATTCGGTACAGGTTCAGATCCAGAATTAGGTGGTGCTTTAGCGGAAATTTTCTTAGAAGAGTTTTATGACAGAGAAGCGTACGGAATCATTACCACACACTATACGAATTTAAAAATTTTAGCCAACGAATTACCATTTGCGAGTAATGCCAACATGTTATTCGATGAAAAATCGCTAGAACCAATGTATAAACTTCATTTGGGTCAGCCTGGAAGTTCGTTTACGTTTGAAGTCGCACAAAAAAATGGAATTCCGTATGGACTAATCAATCGTGCCAAAAAGAAGATTGAGAACACAAAAGTCCGATTCGATAAAACTATTGCAACTTTACAAAAAGAACGTTCCAAATTAGAAAAAACTTCTGTTTCCTTAAAAGAAGAAGAGACAAAGGCGCGCGAAGAAAGTAAGAAAATGGAATCCATTAACATTAAAATTCAGGATAAATTAGAAAAATATCAAGAACTGTACGATGCCAATCAGCGTTTGATTTACATGGGACAAAAAATTGATGATATTGCGGAAAAATACTTCAATAACAAAGACAAAAAAACCTTAATTGGCGATTTCTTAAAAGTAGTAGAAATTGAAAACTCGAAACGTAAAAAACTTTCCGCTAAAGAGAAAAAAATCAAGGAAGTTGTTGTAAAACAAGTCATTGAAGAAGTTAAAGTAAAAGTTGAAGAAATTCGAACTGAGAAAAAAGAAAAGAAAATCAAAGCCAAATTAGTTCCAGAAAAACCTGTTGTAGTTTTAAAAGTAGGTGACAGAGTGCGAATGAAAGATGGAAAAGCTATCGGAACTATTGAAAAAATTGAGAAAAATAAAGTCTCGATAAATTACGGCGTATTCATGTCAAAAGCCAATTTGGAAGATTTAGAATACGTGCAACCGAGTTAATGTGTCAATTTGATAATTAGCCAATGAGTCAATTAGTCAATGAGCCAATAAGTGAATTTGTCTATTCATCGGCATATCGACTAATTGAAAATTGACATATTAATAAATGCTTTCTCCGTTTAAATCTGTGGTTAATACATCGCTCATGTAATTGAAAAATGGACGCATTGCGGCAAAAGTAGCGATTACTTCTTCTTTAAAATTTGGGGATAACACTTCTTTATTGGTGAATTTTCTGGTCAATAGATATTGCTTTTTTCTGATTAAATCGATATCAGGATGTGTTTTGTCGAAATTTTTGGGTGCGGTTTTCAATTCTTCACCTTCTAAAGTGTCGAAAAATTTCTTAAACGTATTGTCAGCAATTATTTCTCGTAATTCTGAGGCATCTAATTCAATTTCTTTACGGATTCGTAATAAATCTTCATTATTCGGTTCCCAAAATCCACCACCTACAAAACTGGCGTTGTTTTCAATATGTAAATACATGCCACCTCGAAGCATTGGCTTAGTTCTAGAAAAACCAACAGAAAAATGATTTTTATAAGGTAATTTATTTTTAGAAAAACGCACATCTCTATAAATTCGAAATACTTGCATTTTTTCTAAACTATCTATTTTTTCTAACTCAGAATATACTTCTGTAAAAAATGCTTTTACTAAGTTGTTTTCAGTTTCAAAGCGTTTTTTATTATCCGTAAACCAATCACGGTTATTGTTTTTAGTTAATAATTCTAAATAATCAAAAGTAGATTTTGTTAGCATTTTTTCTGTAAATTTGAATGATAAAAATAGTGAAATAAATTGATAATTGATACATTTATTTATTGAAGAATCAACTTCGCTCCTGTTCCGTTTTCGGCACTATAAATCGTTTTTCCGAAATCAATAGAAACGCCGGTTGCGATATCTTTTTCCAATAATAAAGCACCGTCCATATCAACATAATCTAAAAACGGTAACAAATGTGCAATCGCAGAAATTCCAATTGTCGATTCGGTCATACAAC
>CAZULO010000269.1:0-2936 GCA_964621245.1 uncultured Flavobacterium sp. | reverse complement strand
AATCGGTGCAATTAGCCGTTCACGAACAAAAAGATCCTTTATTAATTTACAAGTTCGAAGCGTTTAAATTATTTAAAGCCATGATTGAACAAGTAAATAAAGATGTGATTTCCTTCTTATTTAAAGGAGAATTGCCAACACAAAATACAGACAATATTCAAGAAGCACGTCAGGAAGCCAAAAGAACAAATTATACCGAATCTAAAGATGAAGTATTAAATTCTGATGAATTAGCAGAAACGAATAGAGAGGCTGGTAACAATGCGCAACAACGACCAGCGGTTACAGAAACTATAGTTCGTGATCAACCAAAAATTAACAGAAACGACAATGTGACTATTAAACATGTTGTAACTGGTAAAAACGAAACTATGAAATACAAAAAAGCAGAAAGTATGATTGCTTCTGGTGAATATGTAATCGTAAATGAATAAATAATACAATGTTACACTGAGCTTGTCGAAGTGTTTTCACAGCACAAAGTCCTTAATTAGAAATAATTAGGGATTTTTTGTTTTAATCCCCTATCTTTACAAGACAAATAATGCGAAGTAATTCTAAACCAAACCATCATGGCTAAAAGTCAAGACGCAAAAAAGGGAGCAAAAAAAGAACCTTTAAAAACTCCAAAAGAGAAAAAAGAAGAAAAACGAGATAAGAAAAACAATCCGAAAAGAGATTAAATAAACCAGTCCTGAATTAGCAATAATTGAGGACTTTTTTTTACTGAAGTTTTAGTACTTTTACAAAAAAAATTAAAAGATGAAAATTAAAGTTACCATTTTATTCTTGCTTGCATCTGTTTTGGGTTTTTCTCAAACTTTAGAGAGTATGAAAGTTGAAGTTCAAAAAATATACGATTTAACTATTGAAAAAAAATATGATATTGTTTTAGAATCTACTTATCCGAAAATTTTTGAAATTGTTCCTAAACAAGCCATGAAAAAAGTAATGGATAATATGTTTGATAACGAGCAAATGACTTTAACTATTGAAAAAGTTAATCCTGATTTTACATTTTCAGATTTTATTATTATTGAAGGTGCAAAATACTGTATCATTGAACATAACAATAAAATGACAATGAAATTTAAAGAAGATCTTGGTGAAGGAAAAGAATTTATATTAACTGGATTAAAAGAAAACATGAAAGGTTATACTGTTACTTTAGATGAAAAAACAGAAACTTTTATTGTGGATGGTAAAGCAAAAATGATTGCTATTTCAGACCAATTAACAAACGGAACTTGGAAATACATCAATTATAATGGAGAAAGTCCAATGATGGAAAAAGTTTTAGGAAAAGAAGTATTAAAAAAATTAGGCTTATAATTATGATTTATTTAGAACCCATTCACGCCCTATTTGAAGAATTAAAAAGCAGTTTAGCTAACGGAACATTCGCCAAATTAACTTTAGGAAAAACCATTGGAAAAACAGAATTAACCAATATTTATTTCCGTACTATTGTAGATAATGAAGTATTAAAATTCAATGTAACTTTTAGATATTTATCTGAAGAAATTGTTGAAATAAAACCTATTGAAGATATAGTAATGCTTTTAAGTCAGTATATCAACAATCCGTTTTTAACTGTCATTTTATTCACCACAGAAAAAGACATCTTAATCAAATTAAACAAAAAACGTATTGCAACACTTTCAGAAATGGACAATACTTTCAAAAATGCCGATCCTGTTTTGTTGGAATACTTAAAGAAATAGAATACTTGTCATTCTGAACTTGTTTCAGAATCTCAAACACAGAATATTTTTACATATTAGCCACGAATCTTCCAATTAAATCGAATACTTACTTCGATAAATTCGAAAATTCGTGGCTAACTTTTTTATGAGGTTTATTAAATAGAATCTGAAACAAGTTCAGATTGACAAAATAGGTTTTTTACAACTCATCTGGAAAAATTTTCCCAGGATTTAGAATATTATTTGGATCGAAAATCGATTTAATACGTTCCATTAATTCTAAATGGACTTTCCCGAAAGCAATATCCATATAGTTTTTTTGTACCAAACCAATGCCATGTTCTCCAGAAAGTGTTCCTTTTAATGAAACAGTTAATTCAAAAATTTCTCTAATTCCTTTTGGAACTTCTATTTGCCAGTTCTCTTCTGACATCTTTCCTTTTATGATATTCACATGTAAATTTCCATCTCCAGCATGACCGTAACACACGGATTGAAATCCATATTTGGCACCAATTTCTTTAATTCCTTTTAGTAATGTTGGCAATTCAAAACGAGGCACTACCGTATCTTCTTCCTTATAAATTGAATTGGCTTTTACCGCTTCTGCTACGCCTCTACGCATTTTCCAAAGTGCATTTTTTTGTTCCGTAGTATCGGCAAATAAAACTTCATCAATTTCAAATTGTTCTACTACGGCTAGTATTTTTTCAGCTTCTTGCATTAAAATTTCTGGATAATTACCATCTACTTCAATTAGCAAATGAGCTTGATGTTCTGGCTTCACTTCTACTGAAATCCCATCTAAAAATGTAACAGCCCAATCAATGGCATCGCGTTCCATAAATTCTAATGCACTTGGAACAATTCCGGCTCTAAAAATAGCAGAAACCGCTTCACATGCTTGCTCTGCTTTATAAAACGGAACCAATAACAACACATTTTGATTGTTTTGAGGAATCAGCTTTAATACAATTTTGGTGACTACGCCTAACGTTCCTTCACTTCCCACCAACAATTGGGTTAAATTATAACCTGTAGAATTTTTTAAGGTGTTAGCTCCTGTCCAAATGATATCGCCAGTGGGTAAAACCACTTCTAAATTTAGAACGTAATCTTTAGTTACACCATACTTTACGGCACGCGCACCACCAGAATTTTCGGCAATATTACCACCAATCCAGCAACTTCCCATACTACTTGGATCGACAGGATAAAACAAGCCTTTTT
>CAZULO010000268.1:0-2984 GCA_964621245.1 uncultured Flavobacterium sp. | reverse complement strand
GCTGAGCGCATCGCCCGTCTCCTGACCGAGGAGGACGAGAAGATCGCTCACAACGGCCATTTTGACCGCGCGTGGAGCCTCTGGGAGTCCAACGGCTGTCAGTCGCCGAACGAGGCATGGCAGGCATGGTGGGACGGTATCTGCGCGAGACGGCCCTCGTTCATCCTCAGCCAGTTGGAAGCCGCCTACCGCGCCGCCACGGAGGCTGAGCAATGAGCACACCGCGTCTATTCCGGCCCCAGCGTGGATCATTGGCCTCTGCGATGGCCGAGGTGCGAGAGTTCGACGGCACATGGGCTGGACTGCAAGCCTTGATTGCCCATCCGCTGGCCTCTGTCGAGACATATGGAAAGGGCATCGACGAGCGGATCGGATGGGACACGCACGTCGTGCTCTCCCACTGGCCCGAGTATCCATCGCCTATCGTGGAGGGCTTCACGGATGGCCCGGTCACAAAGGAGCAGGAAGGCTAGGATGCCCCGCAAGCTCCCCCCTCGCGCCGTGTTGCCCTGTCCGACCTGTGGGCAGGGAGACGTCTACGTGCAGGAGAGCCGCGGCACGTCCAGGCTGGACCGGATCACCCGCAAGCGCGTCTGCGCCCATTGCCGCAAACGCTGGAGCACGACGGAATTTCCCGACGTCCCGCCCAATGAAGCCGTGGCCCAAGAGATTCTCGACTTCGCCCACAAAGCCCTCGCGGCGTTCAAGCGCAAGCACGCCGCCTAGACACAAGATGTAGTGGGACGCCCATGCGCCCTATCGCGCGTATGGTGAGGGATAGCCGTCGCCGCGCGCGTCCTGTGGCCGTCGCCCTCCCGGCCGATGGGCAATCCAGCAGCGTGCCGCGACGGCGATTTCTCTATGCCGAAGGCCACGCCGGTCCCGCAGAAGTTCACGCGCCTTGACGTCAGGATTGACGGTCTCAGCGACTTCGTGCAGCTCGCGAAGCGCATCGATGCGCTCGAAGCCAAGGCCGAGGACACGATCCGACTTCGCCCGCAATCCACCACCGCGAATCGTTCGCTTTGGTCCCGCCTCTACTGGCTGTTCACCGGCCGCACGGCATGACATCCGAAAAGAATGGACGGAAACCGGCCAACCCGGCCAGCCTCGCGAACCTCGCGAAGGGGCACGGCCGGCCGAAGGGCGTGCCGAACAAGCTGACCGCCCAGCTCAAAGACATGGTCCTCCGGGCGACAGAACTAGCCGGCGAGGACGCCGACAAGCCGGCTGCTGAGAAACATGGCGGGGGTGTGGCGTATCTCAAGTGGGCCGCGAAAGAGCATCCCGGCGCGTTCCTGTCACTGGTGGGTAAGGCGATGCCGCTCCAAGTCACCGGACAGGACGGGCAGCCGCTCATCCCGCCCGGTGGCATCACGTTTGTGATCCAGCAGCAGCCGGACGCGGAGAACCGCGAGTGATCTTTCTAGCCTTACTGCGTTGCGTTTCGCGTGTGTCGGCTTCTACAGTGACAGACGACATCGCGGCGCACGGGCGGACCAGCGAAGCGAGCAGAGACAGAACCTTACAGGGGGGCTCTGCGCCTGAGCCGCGAGGGCACGCCTAGTGCCGACGCTGGCCCCGCAGATCGAACTGCCGCCGATGACCGGCCCGCAGGTCCAGATCCTGCGGATTGATGAGCGGCCCGAAACGTTCTGGGATGTCGAAGGGTCACCACGCGCCGCGAAGTCATGGGGCGTTGGCTTCCTGATCTGGAAGCTGGCCTATCAGTATCCCGGCATCGCGATCTTCTACGCCCGGTATCGCGAGAAGCATCTGAGCCAGCTCCGTGAAGTGTGGGGCAAGGTGTCCGCCTACTTCCCGGCCGCGCTGCAACCCACCTGGAACGCACAGGATCAGTGCTACGACTTCCCGAACGGGGCGATTGGGCCTTCGGGCGTGTTCTCCGGCTCTCGCGTGTTCCTGTCTGGTATCAAGCCGAGCGACATGGACGGGCTGCACTCGAAATACAAGGGCAAGACGCTGGCCGTCGTGATCGTGGAGGAAGCGCAGGAGCTGCCCTACGCGAACTATGTGGGCCTCCGGGAGCGCCTGAGCCAGTCGCGCACACCGGCCGGCGAACCGTATCCCTACCCGCTCAAACTGCTGTTGGTTCACAACTGCGTGGACGAGGACCACTGGATCGCGAAGGAGTTTCCGCTCGGGAGCGACGGTCGCTGCACGAAGCCGAACCACGCGCACCTCCGTGCGGACCTCTACAGCAACCGCCAGAACCTCGGGGAGGCCGTCATGGACCTCTACGAGCGGAACTACCCGATCGGCCATCCGCTGCGCGCCACGGTCATTGAAGGGAGGCGGGGGCTGTCGCTGGTGGGCACGCCGGTTTATGCGGGGTATTTCGACCGGCAGATCCACGTTCTCCAACCGGGTGAGGCCGTGCTGAACCCGCACTATCCGCTGCTCGAAGGGTGGGACTTCGGCCACGAAAAGCCCGCCGTGACGTGGTGGCAGTATCACGCGCACGCCGGGGCGGTCGTCTGTCTTGGGGCGGTGCGGGGGAATCAGATGTTCCTCGAAACCTTCGCGCCCGCGGTGTTGAACGTGCGTCAACGGTGGTTCCCGCAGGCCACGACGGTGCATAGCTGGTGCGACCCGGCCGGGGCTACCAGCAATTTCGGCACCACGCGCACGGCGATGCGGATGTTGCAGGACTTGGGCGTGCCCGCGCGACCACCGGAGAACGCGAACAGTCCCGATGTGCGGTATGCGGCCATTCAGGTGCTGGCCGGGATGATGGAGCGCGTCACCGCCGACGGGGCACCATGCTTCCAGGTGGTCAATCGCTGCATCGAAGTGAGCAAAACCGGCGCGACGGTGACGGAGCAGGCGTCCGACCTGCTGCTTAAGGCGTTCGAGGCGGGCTACATCTGGGATGAGCATGTCGCGAGTGACGCGCACCCGAACATTCGCAAGCCGAAGAAGGGCACGCGCTACGACGACCTCATGAACGCGGCGGAATACGT
>CAZULO010000267.1:0-3047 GCA_964621245.1 uncultured Flavobacterium sp. | reverse complement strand
CGCAAACTGGTCAACATAAATCGGCGTAAGATGGTCAACTATACCGACGTTTGCATATTACTACGTGAGTTGGTCATTAGCAATTCCAGAAATGGTATCTCAATTAAACTTGCCTTATGAAGCTGAATATAAAATGGCATTGACAATGCATAAACCGAATAAGTAATGAAGGAAAGCGAAGAAATAATACAAGCACTTTTGAAATTCAGAAATGAAAGAGATTGGGAACAATTCCACAATCCAAAAGATTTGGCATTAGCTATAAGCATTGAATCTGCTGAACTTTTAGAATTATTTCTTTGGAAGAAAGCAGATGAAGCAAATACTGAAAAAGTAAAAGAAGAACTTGCCGATATTTTTTCATTTGCCTTTTTACTAGCTGAGAAATATGGTTTTGATGTAAAGGAAATAGTTTTAGAAAAAATCAAAATAAATGGTGAGAAATATCCTGTAGATAAGTCTAAAGGAACAGCAAAAAAGTATGATGAACTATAATAAGGATTTTAATATTGAAAGAATTGATTTTAAAAAAGACGAGTTAATTACAATTGACTCAAAATTTTATGTTGTAGAAAATTGGCCAATAGTTTATGTTTTAGATGAAGAAAATAGACTAGAGGCATATGTTGGAGAAACGACAGATACAATATCAAGAATAACCAATCATATTAATACTCCCCAGAAAAAACATTTTCAAAATGCTTATTTAATTTCTTCAAATAAGTTTAATAAATCTGTTACTCTTGATATAGAACAAAACTTGATTAATTACATACATGGTGATGGGAAATATAAACTCTTAAACGGCAACGGTGGGCAACAGAGACACACATACTTTCAAAAAGAAAATTATTGGGAACAGTTCAAAAATATTTGGAATGAACTTAGGTCGCTAGGTAT
This sequence comes from uncultured Flavobacterium sp., assembly GCA_964621245.1. Classification (GTDB taxonomy): domain Bacteria; phylum Bacteroidota; class Bacteroidia; order Flavobacteriales; family Flavobacteriaceae; genus Flavobacterium. The sequence continues at coordinate 2,147 of CAZULO010000267.1, read as the reverse complement.
TGCTACCAAATCAATTGAATCCATAGAAAACTCTGATTTATTTAAGTATTCACCATACAAATCTTTGTCGAGTGACCAAATCAAAAATTTAATGCTAATAATTGATTCATTATTATCTTCAGATAAAAAATCTATATTGGTAGAAGGTGGAGCTGGAACAGGCAAATCAATTCTTGCAATTTTTCTTTTTAAATTAATATTATCTGATGATGAAGACTTTAACTATAAAGAATTTGGGGAAGACGATGCTTTGTTTTATCAAAAAGTACAAGCTTTAAAGAAAAAATATCCAAACCCAAAAATGGGTTTAGTTATAGCAATGTCGTCATTTAGAGAAACTATTCAAAATGTGTTTAGGAAAATAAGTGGTTTAAAAGCAGAAATGGTTATTGGACCAACTAAGCTTGCAACAAATGAATATGACATCTTAATTATTGATGAAGCACATCGATTAAGACATAGAAAAAACTTAGTCAGTTATAGCTCGTTTGACAATACAGCAAGAGCACTAGGCTTAGACCCAAAAAAAACAAATGAATTAGAGTGGACTTTAATGAAGTCTAAAAAATCAATTTATTTTTATGACGAAAATCAAAGTATTAAACCTTCGGATATTAGTCCAGCAAATTTTGATTTTTTAAGAGAAAATGGCAATACAGTTAATGTAAAATTATTTTCACAGTTTAGATCAAAAGGTGGACAAAGCTACATCGAATTTATAGATAGATTATTAAATTGTAAACTAAACAATGAAACAAATAAGTTTTCGCATAAAGTATTTGAATTGAAATTGTTTGAAAACTTTGATGAGTTTGTTGTTAATGTAAAAAACAAAAATTCAGAAATTGGACTATCACGATTTGTTGCAGGTTATGGTTGGGAATGGATTTCAAAGAATGATTTGACAAAGTTTGATATTGTTATAGACGGTATTCAATTTCAGTGGAACCATGATAGTATTGACTATATTACTAAAGACCAAAATGCAGACCAAATAGGTTGCATACATACAGTGCAAGGGTATGATTTAAATTATGTTGGACTAATATTTGGACCTGAAATTTATTATGATGCAGAAAGAAAATTAATTAAGGTCAATAAAAGAAATTATTTTGATAGAAATGGTCGTATCAATATTGACACCGAAGAAGAGTTACATAATTATATCATAAATATTTACAAAACTATTATGCTCAGAGGCATACTTGGTTGCTACATTTATGTGTGTGACAAAAATTTGCGAAATTATTTTAGCGAGCATATTTATTTATTTAATGAAAATAAATTTCCTATAATTGATACTGTTGAGACGAAACAAATTAAATTAATTCCTTTTGAAAATAGTGTGCCATTATACTCCTTAAAAGTGGCAGCCGGTGATTTTTTTGCAAATTATGATTTATCCTCAAATGAATTAATTGCAATATCTGATAATACTAGATTATCTGCAGATAATTTTGCCTGCAAGATTATAGGAAATTCTATGAATAAAATTATTCAAGATGGTGAAATAGCTTTATTTAAAAAAACCAATGATCAAGGGAGAAGTAATAATGGAAAAATTGTATTAGTTCAATTAATCGATTCTAATGATGATGATTCCAAATCAAGTTACACAATTAAGGAATATTTTAGCGAAGAACCCAAAATCATAGACGGTGTTAAAAGTAGGAAATTAATTTTAATACCTCAATCAAGTGATCCATCTTATAAAAATATTGTTTTTGAATTTTCAGATGACACTGATAAAAAAGTACATATTATCGCTGAATTTGTGAAAGTAATAGGATAAGTAAATATTAAATAGAAGTATTAAAAATAAGCCAATAGTCCATGCAGCAGTCACACACATTTGCAAGCCCCACGAGCCAAAACACTAGCCAAAGCTTGCAAAAGAGTGTGCCTGCCCAACCGCACAGACACAGCGTCACAGCGGACAGACAATCCACGACAGAAAGAAGGGCAGCTTGTAACAGCACCTACCCAAAAGGCGGGGGTTCGTGTTCCAAAGACAGTTTTGTGGTTAATCAAACATTAGTTTTTCAAATAAAGTTTTGCGGTAAAAGTCCCGCCCTTCGGGTAGCTGCAAAACGTTAGCGGAAACAGCTCGCCAACATTCTTCCCTAGGGAAAGTTCTAATAAAAAAT
>CAZULO010000266.1:0-3083 GCA_964621245.1 uncultured Flavobacterium sp. | reverse complement strand
CGGCGCGGTCACGCTGGAGTTGCTGGTCTGCCCACCATGCGAACGGAATCACATCAGCCATGACATGTCCTCCTAGGGTGTATGTTTCAGTTCCATGCCCATCGAAAACACCAGACGGTCCAGCGTTTTCACCAGGCGCTCGTTCAGGGCCAGCACGTCCTCCGCTTCGCGCTTCCGCGCCCATTGCGGCGACAGCCGGCTCTTGATGGTCCCTTTCGCCACCGCGCCGCAGTCCTCGACATCGCGGAACAGTTGGCCGTCATACTCAGCATCCGCCGCCCGAAGTTCGTCCTGACAGTTCCCGGTCAGTGCCGACAGCTCGGCGTAGATGTCACGGGCGATGCTCAACTCCGGCGTCCCGTGAGACAGGACCATCTGCGCTTTCTTGATTCGGTCACGGACGGTCACTACGCAGCCCCCTTAAGAAGGACCGCCACGCGCACTTCTGCGTCACGCCGCGCCATGTCTGCGATGCGATGGCATCTCTTACACAGCCACGTCACATCCAGTGGTCGGTAGTAGTCCCAGTGGTGCGCCTCCAGATTGTCGGTCGCCGCGCAGTAATGGCAGCGACCGCTCCGGATGATGCGCCCGTCCCTCACTGCGTTGCCCGTCGCGATGTTCACCGCCCGCTTCAATTTGCGGCGCGCTAGATCCGTCTGACGCAAGACATTGGCGTGCTCGTGCCAGTAGTTGCTAACGTCTCGCTTCGTGCAGGCCTTGCACTTGTTCAGGTGCCCGTCAGCCATCTCTGGATGTGTGTAGAAGTCATCGAGCGGCTTCTCCGCGAGGCACTTAAAACACTGCTTTACGCCAGCCATGACCCAATCACGCCAATCAATGGAAGGATCACCGCGAATGGCATATCGTCAGTGTCGACGCCAGCGCCGCCCACCATGCCGCCGTCGCGCTGAGCCTTCGGCTCGAACGTGTCCAGCGTCACGGAATGCGTCTCGCCAAACTTGCCCGGTTCCTTGCGACGGGACAGCGTGAGGTTCAGCCGGCCCTTCGCGTTGCCGTGCTGCCCCGCAAACGCGACCAGCGCGTCCACGTCGAAGCTCACGTTGATCATCTCGCCGTATTTCGTGTCACGCGCTCGCGCGGAACACTTCGGGACATACACCTTCTCGCTCACGCGGCCTCCTGTCCGGCCATCTGCCGGATGCTCTGCACTTCGGACTCCACCTCGCGGAGAAACTGCCGCGCCAGTAGCTCATACGCGGCCACGTCCACCGCCTGCGCCCGGTTCAACGCGCCGCCGTCGAAACACGCCGGAGGCTGCCCCGCTCGCAAGCACCGCACGATCAGCAGGTCCAAGCCGAGCGATCGGAACTGCGGGCAGTAGCTCGCCAAGTCCCACCAGGGCGCATCCGTCACCAGCAGCGTGTGGCACATCTGCGCTTCGTAGTCGGCCACCAGCGCGGACGGATTCTTGAGGTAGGCCAGATGGTTGGCGGGGCGCGGACACTTCACGTCTACCCCGCCGCGAAATTCATCAGGCAGAGGGCGGTCGTTCTTCATGTCTCGCCCACTGACCACCAGCGCCCCGTCCGGTGAGCAGCCGATGGGCAGGTCATCCCGTGAGACAAACCCGACGCCGGACATCAGGTGCCCAGAGCGGCCCTCGTAGGCGGCCAGCGCCTCAGATTCCAGTTCGCGACCGCGTTGCAGGTCGGAGTTGTCAAAGGCCCGTTCCTGCGACTCGCCCGTGACGCGCTCGAGCGCGAGGCGCACCCGCAAGTCACGCCGTGCCGCGCTCTCCTTGCCGTCTTTCCGCGTCGCTAGGATGTCGCCCGCCACTGAGGCCGTCAGCAGGCCCGCGCGCACGGCGAACCACTCTGCGCTCCTTTGCGGGCAGTCGTGGATGATCCGGCTCACGCGGCCACCCCGTCCGCCTTCGCGGCCTTCGCCTTGAGCGCCTGCCGTGTCGCATCCGGCAGATGCTTGCGGAACGCCTCCGGGGCGGCTTTCCATGCGGCCTGGAGCGCCGTGGTCCCGTTGTCCGCGACGGCCTCGAAGTCGATCAGCCAGTCGGCGTAGCCGGGCGGGTCCGCTGGCGTCTCCGGCTCGTCCTCGTCCTTGTGGAGGTCGCCCTTGTGCCACAGGTCCAGCGCGGCACCAAAGCGCATGGCGGCGTTGCGGAGCGCGTCGCCAATCAGTTCCTTGACGGCGTCGCCGCCCTTCTTCGTGCCGGCATGTCCGTAGCCGAGCCGCGTCTGCCCGCACACGGTGAGCCGAATCCACAGGCCGCCGTTGGCATCGAGCGCCGGCAGGCCCGCCGCGTCGAGCGCCAGCGGTTCCCAATTCCACGCCGGGTCTGCGTCCAACAGCCGATCTGTCAGCGCCGCGTGGCCGACGTAATCGAGCATGATGCCGCCCTTCGGCAGCTTACTGATCTGGTGCGCCGGGAACGGCACCCGCAGCAGCGCCAAGCCGGTCGGCTTCTGCGCCTCGTCAATCGCGGTCAGCACCTGCTCGCCGGGACTCTGTGCCTTGCTCACTTAGCCTCTCCTCCGTGCCGCAAAGGGCACAATCTCCGCTCTCGGTTGCTGCTTGATGCCCTTCCATGCCCGCTTCATCAGCAAGCCCGAGATCGCCACGACCCACCCGAGCGCCAGGACGATGGACGTGATCCCCACCAGCACGGACCACATGAACCGCTGCACCAGCCACTCCCCCACCCGAAAGGCATAGCGCCAGCCGCTCGCGTGCTTGGCGGTCCAGTCCCACCACTCCCGCAGGACGGGCGGCAGTTCGTCGCGGACCTCGCGTGGGGCCGTCATCGCTGCGACTCCATGTGGCGCATCCAACCCGCGAGCGCCACAACGGCAACACCGAGCATGAACATCACCACGCCAGCGATGCGAAGCCTGAGCGGTATCGGCCAGATACCGTGGACCGCACTAAACGTGGCCCCGGACGCGAATCCGTAGACGGTCAGAACCAATATGGCCGGTCCGCTCAACCATCCGCGCTCCGACTGGTTGCTGGTCATCGCGTCCTCTCGCTCGGGCCTGTCCAGTCGTTGGCCTCATGCCAAGCACGCCAGCGGGCGGACATCGTCTGCGGCGTCAGCCCGCGCA
>CAZULO010000265.1:0-3096 GCA_964621245.1 uncultured Flavobacterium sp. | reverse complement strand
AAAGGTCCGCGTAAGCGGCCTTTTTGTTATGTCCGCCGTTCTATCGTCAGGTAGGCGTCATCCCCGTTCCAGTAGGTGGGGAGCACTTCCTTGAGCGGATGTTCGACGAGCGGGGAGTTGTGCCCCCAGCGCGATTGCACACGTCCGTCGCCGATATAGAGGGCCGCGTGCTCGCGCACGGAGTCGATGATGCTCGCGACGGAGTAGACGATGATGTCGCCCTCCTTCGCCTCGCCTTCGGCGTAGTTTCGCCATGCGTAGTTTCTCTTGGTGAGTTCGCTGTCGAATTCGCGTCTGCCGAAGACGGCTTGTTGCGGCTGAATGCCCAGGCAGTGCATGAAGCAGTTTTGGCCGTTTGGCCCCTCGAGGACGGTGAATTCCTTGGGCAGGAAAGGCAGCAGTTTTTGGTAGAGGTGTTCCTTGTAAAAACGGACATCGCTGAACACGGCGAACTTCACGCGGTCCTCTGCAGTGAGCGGGGGAGCATTCGTCAGGGTCATGCCCTCGATAGTGCGGTCTCCTTCCTGCGGGTCAAACGCCCCCGCCGGCAGGCGGTCCCAGAGGGCCGAGTGAAAACGATGATAGAGGCTCATGGAAGCGGGGGATGGTACCGGATTTGTGGTAGCCATTGTTAAAAATCGCTCAAATTGTTACCTGTTAGCAACGGCTATTTTTTTAGTTTCCGTCTTTAGTTACAATTTTCTCAAGGATTCTTTGAACGCTTTGCCAATAGTCACCAGAATGGTCTGCTGGCTGGTTCACTAAACCCGTCGAAGGCTCGTTAAAAATCGCCTCAAGTCCTTTTGCTAGTATCAGCTTCTTCTCAATCTCATCACTTTCTCCCCTTAGGTCATTCATGATTTTCAAAGAAATTTTTTTAAAGCTATATATTTGAAACAAATGCCTATGAATGTTGAACTGCTTTAAGCAAAAGAATGCGAAATAAAGAATTACTGAAACCAAGCCCAATCTTAAAAGTGCTGTTCCAACAGTAATATCCGATGCAGCTTTTATTTCTTTGCCGAAAATTGAAAAACCATGAATAAAAAGAAAGAAGGCGCAAATCGCAATAATCCCCAACCCACATCCACAAATAAACCACAGCCAGATTTTCTTTTCACCATGGAGAGCTGCTTTTGTGCCCAATTCATCGATTTTTTTCTCTAAATCTCGAGTCATTAACTTCTCTCTTTTATTAAGAAGAGATTCAGCTGCCTGATAGCCAGATTCGATAGTGCCAATTTGCTTTTTTAATTTTTCTGCAATATTCAGTGCACTCTCAAGTTCTGCTGCGTTGTTTGAATTAAACAACGGCTTTAATTTGATGCTAGAAGTTATTCCGATTATGAATCGTTTCAGATTTATACTTTTTTCTTGATTAGGTCGGTAAGCATTAGCGATATCTGAAACAGTGTTCCTTAGTTGATTTTTAGCGTTTTCAAAATCGGGAGTTCCAATATCCAAATTTTCAACCTTAGTTAATATCAATTTGTATTCATCAATCACTCGTTCGAGCTCTTCCGCTTCAATGTCAGCAACATTTAACTTAGGGTCTTGCTTGATGACTTCTCTGAGATATTCAAAGGTTGTATCAAAAGTGTTAATTAGTGGGGAATAGACCTCTTTTAACTCAAGAATTGTCTTCTTCTGGTCATCAGTAGCTGCTCTTTTGCTTAAATCTGCAAATTTGGAAAGTAAAACTTCTTTAAACGATGCTTCAGGGAAATGGTCAATAACTTCCTTTAGAGGCTTCATATCACTGATTGTAATCCTAATTTTACAAAGATTGAAGTATCTCCCTCGCACTCGCCCTGCCCGGTTCCAGCTGCAGCGCCTTTTCCAGCGCCTGCTTTGCTTCGTCCTTCTTTCCCGCTTCCTTTGCTGCCAAGCCCAGCAGTTCCCAGGCCCGCGCGTCATCGGCCCACCGCTGCGACGCCTCCTTCGCCTTTTCGTAGGCGGCGTCCTGACTGCCCATGCTGATGGCCGTCTTCGCGAAGGTGGAGTAGTCGTTCACCGTGGCGTCGGGCAGTTGGGTGAGTGCTTGGAACTGTTCGAGCGAGAGCGGCGTGTTGCCCATGAGCGCGGCCTCGCGGCCGAGGAGCACGCGGGCGTCGCGCTGCGGTTCAAGGCCGTTACGCAGCGCGTATTGCAGGAAGGTCACGGCGTTTTCGTGGTCATCGAGCGCGCTTAACGCCCTGCCGAGGAAGTACTGCACCTCCGGTTTTTGCGGGTCGATGTTGTAGGCGCGCTGCAGCGACGTGAGCGCCTCCTTCGGGCGTTCGGTGACGAGTTCGCAGAACCCTTGGACGATCCACGCGTCGCGGTAGTCGTCGCGTTGCACTGTCACCTTTGCGAGCATAGGGAGCGCCAGTTCGCACTGCGAGACGTCGGCGAGCGCGCGGGCGAGAAGCGTTGTCAGGTGCAGTTCGGGGCTTTCGGGAAACAGCGCGTATTCCTCATAGGCCGCAAGCAGGGTGCGGGCCGAGGTCCGCAGCAGCGGTTCCCAGCCGCCTTCCGTCAGCTTGAGCTCCAGCTTCGCCGTGTCGTGCTGGCCCTGAATGACGGCGAGGAGCCCCAGGCCGTAGTGCTTGTGGGGTGAGTCCGGGGCGTCGGTGAGCAACACGCGGGCCTGTTCGAGTTCCGCCTTTTGCAGCAACACTACTGCCTGTAGCAGCACCACGTCTTCGCTGCGGGCGCCGGCGCGCTTGAGCGCTTCGATGGTCACGGTCACGCCTTCGAGATCGCGCCGTTGCAGCTGCACTGAGGCAAGCTTGCGCAGTGCGGGCAGGCCGCCGCTCTTGTCGACTGCCAACTGGAACTCCTGCTGGGCGGCGGCGAACTCTCCCTGCAGTAGCATAATGTCGCCGCGGCGGATGTGCAGCAGCGCGGCGTCACCTCCCGTCTGTGCGTCGTCCGGGGAGTCGAGTGGCATGGTGGCCTCGAGGAGTTCATCGGTGGGCGACTGCAGCGAGAGCACGTTTTGTAGCGCGATTTTCCCCTGCACCACCTGCCACCACATGGCAAACAGCAGGCCCGATGCGAGCAACGCCGCGAGCACGACGGGGAGAAGCCAGAGTGTGCGTTTCTTTTTGCGGG
>CAZULO010000264.1:0-3151 GCA_964621245.1 uncultured Flavobacterium sp. | reverse complement strand
TAGTTATTAAAGAAAATCATATTGAATATAATACCATTAAAGCCAAACAAATTGTTTTTGCAGAGGGTTTTGGTATACAAAACAATCCGTATTTCAACAATTTACCATTAGATGGCACTAAGGGTGAACTTTTTATTATTAAAGCTGACAACTTAAATTTAAAGGACATCATCAATTCCAGCATTTGGATATTACCTATTGGAAATGATTTATATAAAGTAGGCGCCACTTACAACTGGGCAGACAAAACTACCAACCAAACAGAAGAAGGTAAAAACGAATTACTAACTAACTTAAAAAATTTAATTAGTTGTGAATTTGAAATTATCGAACACTTAGCCGGAATCCGACCAACTGTAAAAGATAGAAGACCTCTTTTAGGCAGACACCAAGAACATAAAAACCTATATGTTTTAAACGGGATGGGAACAAGAGGCGTACTTTTTGCTCCTTACCTATCCGACAAATTATTCCAATTTATTGAAAACAATGTCGAATTAGACAACGAAATCTCAATCAATAGAATTTACAAAAAATTATTCCGCTAATTATTCTTTCCAATTTTTATCAAAATCAATAAAAAAATTGATCCAAATATTTCTCGACAAACGCATGATTATAGTGTTACACAAAATCAACGCCACAACAATAGCAATAAAGGAAGTTTTTAAAGTAGCTTGAAATCCGTAATGTGCAATCAAAAATGTGATAATTCCAATTCCTACACCTAAAGCATAACTCACAAACATAGCACCAAAAAAGAAAGAAGGTTCAATTTTATACACTTGACCACAATGGGAACACTTTTCATGCATGGCATAAATTTTCATCACATTAAACGGATTTCCATCAATATACATACTTTCCTCATGACATTTTGGACAACAACCTGTTACCATCGCATAAATTTTTGATCCTTTACCAAACATTTGTCTCTTTTTTATACAAAGGTAAGATAAGAGTAGTATTTTTGCAGACTATTAGAAAAAAATCATGCTGAATATACACAATCTTTCTGTTTCCTTTGGTGGAACGTATTTATTTGAAGAAGTAACCTTTAGAATGGGCGCTGGAGACCGCGTAGGTTTGGTTGGAAAAAATGGTGCTGGAAAATCTACTATGCTAAAAATATTAGCGGGCGATTTCAAACCAGATTCTGGACAAATTGCAACTGAAAAAGAAGTACGTATCGGATTTTTACGTCAGGATATTGATTTTGAAGGCGGAAGAACGGTTTTAGAAGAAGCCTACCAAGCGTTTAAAGAAATTAAACTTTACGAAGAAAAAATCGAAGAAATCAACCATCAATTGGTAACCAGAACAGACTATGAAAGTGAAGCGTATTCCGAATTGATTCAGCAATTAAGTGATTACCAACATCAATATGAAATTCATGGAGGCTATAATTATGTAGGTGATACCGAAAAAATCTTATTAGGTTTAGGTTTTAAACGCGATGTCTTTGAAAATCAAACGGAAACGTTTTCTGGTGGATGGCGTATGCGTATTGAATTAGCGAAATTATTGCTTCAAAACAACGACATCTTACTTTTAGATGAGCCCACCAACCACTTAGATATCGAAAGTATCATTTGGTTAGAAAGTTTTTTACGAAATTATCCTGGCGTGGTAGTTATTGTATCGCACGATAAAATGTTTTTAGACAATGTGACAAATCGTACTATTGAAATTTCTTTAGGAAAAGCATATGATTTCAACAAACCATATTCGCAATATTTAGAATTACGTCACGAAATTCGCGAGAAACAATTGGCAACTCAAAAAAATCAAGCCAAAAAAATTGAAGAAACTGAAAAATTAATTGAGAAATTCCGTGCCAAAGCTTCTAAAGCATCGATGGCACAATCTTTAATTAAAAAATTAGATAAAGTAGAACGTATTGAAGTCGATGAAGACGATAATTCGGTGATGAATATTTCGTTTCCGGTTTCAAAAGTTCCAGGAAGAGTGGTGATTGAAGCGGAACATGTAACCAAAGCTTACGGCGACAAAACCATTTTAAAAGACATTTCGCTTTTAGTAGAACGTGGCAGTAAAATTGCGTTTGTAGGTCAAAACGGACAAGGAAAATCGACGTTCATTAAAGCGATTGTAAACGAATTTGAATATGAAGGTTCTATAAAATTAGGACACAATGTGCAAGTCGGCTATTTTGCGCAAAATCAGGCAGAATATTTAGATGGTGAAATTACCTTGCTACAAACTATGGAAGATGCTGCAACTGATACTAATCGTGCAAAAGTACGCGACATGTTAGGTTCGTTTTTATTCCGCGGTGATGATGTAGAGAAAAAAGTGAAAGTACTTTCTGGAGGCGAGCGAAATCGTTTGGCTTTGTGTAAGTTGTTGTTGCAACCCATCAACGTGTTGGTGATGGATGAGCCTACGAATCACTTAGACATTAAATCGAAAAATGTATTAAAAGCCACATTACAGAAATATGAAGGCACGCTCCTACTCGTTTCTCACGATAGAGATTTCTTACAAGACATGTCGAATTTAGTATACGAATTCAAAGACCAAAAAATCAAAGAATATTTAGGCGATATCAATTATTTCTTAGAACAACGCAACTTGGAAAACATGCGCGAAGTGGAGAAAAAAGATACCGAGAAAAAAGAAGTCACGGCAAACAATAATTCTAAAACTTCTTACGAAGACCAAAAGAAAAATAAATCGTTACAAAACCGCTTGTCTAAAATCGAAAGTCAGATTCAACAATTAGAAAAAGACATTCAAAACGACGATAAAGAATTGGCATCCAACTACGACAAACATGCAGAAAATGCCGCATTTTTCACCGCCTACAACAAGAAAAAAGCAGAATTGGATAAGCTGTTAGAAGATTGGGAAATCGTACAAGGAGAAATTGATAATTTGTAGCTCAATCCAGCTTTCCATTACAAAATTTTGGTTCCGCTTTAAGTTTTTATAAGTGGTAAAAGTGCTTCTTTGGTCGCATTTTACCACTAAAAAAGCTAAAAAAGCGGAACCAAAATGTTTTCCATTACAATCTGGGCTAGGGCCACTCGTTTCAAAAAAAATTTTGAATACTAACAAAACAGTCGCAAAATATTCCACACAGTTTGTCACCCTGAAAGGGTCTCACGCACAGTTAGTCTACAATCCA
>CAZULO010000263.1:0-3160 GCA_964621245.1 uncultured Flavobacterium sp. | reverse complement strand
TGCGGCCTCCTGCTCCCAAAGCAGGCGCGATAACCGGGCTACGCTACACCCCGTATTCGCGAGTGCAAATATACAGTTATTTTTATAACCTCAAAATGTTTTTTGCTTTTTTTTGTTTACTATTAATTCTGGACTTTTTGTACCTTTACCTTTTATTAAATGAATTATGAAAAAATATTATTTTGTTGTTTTGTTGGGTGTCTTGTTTTCTTGTTCCTCTAAACCTGAAAAAGAGTCGATTACCAAATTAAACGGGTATTGGGAAATTGAAAAAGTGGAATTTCCGGATGGAAATAAAAAGGAATATCAAGTAAATGAATTTATTGATTTGATTGCAATTAAAAATAATTCGGGCATTAGACAGAAGGTAGCTCCTCAATTAGATGGTTCGTTTTTAAAAGGTAATTTACAAGATGTGATTCGAATTGTGGATAGTGCATCGGTTTTTTATTTGAAAACCAATTCGAAATTTACTAAATGGGAAGAGCGAATTATTTCTATTGAGGATGAAAGTTTTGTGATAGAAAATCAAGCGAAAGTGAAATATTACTATAAAAAATTTATACCTTACGACAAAAGAAACTAGTATATGAAACGATTTAATGATGATTTTTCTATTGGTGATGTAATGAAGGAGTTTGTAAAGGCTTCGAAATTAGAGGCAGGTTTAGATCGTGTCAATGTGAAAGAAACATGGTTTAAAATGATGGGTCCAGCTTTTAAGAATTATACAGGAGAAATGGAATTAAGAAGACAAACTTTATATGTTCAATTAAATTCTTCAGTTGTAAAGCAAGAATTGGAATACGGGAAGTCGAAAATTATTAAAATGCTGAATGAAGAATTGGGTAAAGAGTTGATTAAAGAGATTGTGTTTAGGTAGAAGTAGAAGTAAAAAGACAAAAGTTTAGAGACTTATAAAACATGAAAAAGCCGATTTGAAACTCAAATCGGCTTTCTTATTTATGTTATGTGCTGTTCACTAAGCACTGAATACTCTTTTAGAATTGCTCTCTACCAGCAAAGTGGAATGCACCTTCGATTGCTGCATTTTCATCTGAATCTGAACCGTGAACGGCATTTTCTCCAATTGAAGTTGCGTATTTTTTACGGATTGTTCCTTCTGCAGCATCAGCTGGGTTAGTAGCACCAATTAAAGTTCTGAAATCTTCCACAGCGTTATCTTTTTCTAAGATCGCAGCTACGATTGGTCCACGAGTCATGAATTCTACTAATTCACCAAAGAAAGGTCTTTCTGAGTGAACGGCATAAAATTTCTGAGCGTCAGCAACAGTTAATTGCGTTAATTTCATTGAAACGATTCTGAAACCTGCTTCAGTAATCATGTTTAAAATCCCACCGATGTGTCCGTTTTCAACACCATCTGGTTTAATCATTGTAAATGTTCTATTTGTAGCCATTTTTCCTAAATTTTTTGCAAAGGTAGTATTTAATTTATTATTACAAAGCTGTTTTATTTAATTTTAATAATTTTGAAATCGAATTCCAACGGATTGGCCTCATGATGAATAGCTTTTAAAAAATCAGGCGAATAAAAGGCACTAAAATTGCTTTTGCGCTCTTGTAAACTACCTTTTGGGAACAATTCATTTTGTAAGTGAACCATGCGTTCTAATTTTTCGGCATGTACTCGTTTTTCAGCTTTTAATAAACGTTTTTCTAGGTTTTCTAATCCTTTTATTTGCTTTCTTTCTTGTGCTTTTACAGCACCTATGAACGATTGATCTGTTTGTGTAGCTATTTTATATAAATCAGAAAATTGTGCTTTCAAACTTTCTTTCTGTGCAGAAAAATCGATTGTGAAATTTGAAAATTCTTTGGTTTTTTGCGCTACTAAATCCGATTGTGGAATGAATAAATCTGCCCAATTTAAATTCATTTTTTTAAGTTTTTGTTCCTGTTTTTCTGTAACCAAAAGAAATGAATTTCTTAAAATTAAGATCGGAAACGTAACTTTTTTTTGTGCGAAGTTATCTTTTAATTCTAACCAATAAGCAATTTCTCCGCCACCGCCAATATAGGCTAAGTTGGGTAAGATTACTTCTTGGTACAAAGGTCTCAATATTACATTCGGACTAAATTTTTCTGGAGATTTTTGAACCAGATCTAAAATTTCTGATTCTGAAAATTGAATTTCTGTATTATTAACTTTGTAAAAATTATTTTCAAATATAATTCGTTCACGTAAATTGTCTTCAATGTAAAACAGATTAATTTCTCTTGGATTTACTTGAACGGCATAATCCTTTAGTGTTTCAATTGTTTTTGAAACGGTTTGAAATGATTGCTTTTGGACTAATTCATCTTGAATAAAAGGTGCAAACAGCGTTTTAAGCTTAGTATCATCACCATCAATAATTACTAATCCTTCCGATTTGAATAATTCATAGGCTAAAAATCGAGTAGCATCAGCTAAATTGGGATGAGTTAAATAGGCTTTTTGAAATAATTCTTTTAAATAGGTAGCAGTCTCACCAACACCAATGATCTGAAAAAGTTCTTCAAAAACTTCGGTTAAACCTTCCGTACTTAAACGACCAACTGGTCCGAAACTTTCTCTTTCCCATTTAATTTTTTTATCATTTAAATGAAAATGATTAATTTCTTCAAAATCATGGTCTTCCGTTGCCATCCAATACATTGGGACAAAATTATAATCGGAAAACTGTTCTTTCAATTGTTTGCACAAATGAATAGTAGAAGCGATTTTATAAATGAAGTAGGCCGGTCCTGTAAATAAATTTAACTGATGTCCAGTGGTTATAGTAAACGTTTTTTCCGATTTTAGAAGTGCAATATTTGCTTCAATACTTTCTGAAATTGAAAAATTAGTATGTTGCTTTTCTAAAGCTTCCACTAAAATTAGTCGGTTATTTAGGCTATAATTGCTTGCTTTCTCGTTTATTTGAGCCTCAAAATTGTCTAAACTAGGAAAACGATGGTAAAATGACTGTGTTTTCGGATTTTTATCTAAATAATCTACAATTAGTTTAGAGAAATAACCCGATTTTTGATACGAAATACAGTCTGTTGGCATAATTTTTTTTACAAAAATAATTAAAAATCAGTTGTGACATTAACTTTTATCATCTTTTTAACGAAAAATGCCCTTTGTATTCTTTTCCGTTTTCCCGAGTTA
>CAZULO010000262.1:0-3171 GCA_964621245.1 uncultured Flavobacterium sp. | reverse complement strand
CACCACTTTCTTCAGGTTGGGATGGAAAATATTTAGGAAAAGAGCTACCAGCATCTGATTATTGGTATCATATAAAGTTGGAAGATGGTAGAACTTCTAAAGGCCATTTTACTTTGAAAAGATAAGCTAATCTCATTTTGAACAGCTTTAATATAATTTCTTTATTATGAAAAAAACAGCAATCTTTTTATTCTTTCTTCTTCACTTTGTTGTTTTTCCACAAGGTGAAGCCAATATTTGGTATTTTGGAAAAAATGCAGGATTAGATTTTAATAGCGGTAGTCCCGTCCCTCTGTTGGATGGACAGATAAATACATATGAAGGCTGTGCCGTCTTATCCAACAGCTTAGGACAATTATTATTTTATACCGATGGTGTTACTGTATATAACAAAACACATAATGTAATGTTAAATGGAGCGAACTTAATGGGCCACACATCTACCACACAATCTGCTACCATTGTGCAAAAACCTGGCAGTCCCAACCTATTTTATGTTTTCACATTAGATTATGAAGGTAACGCAAAAGGATTTAGATATACCCTAGTTGACATCACGCTAGATGGTGGTTTAGGTGGTGTTACAGCTGATAAAAATATTTTAATATACAGCCCAAGTTGTGAAAAATTAGCCATTACTAAACATGCTAATAATATCGATTATTGGATTGTTACACATAGTCTTCCAGGAAATACGTTCTATTCCCATTTATTAACAAGTTCAGGTTTAAACATAAATCCAATAGCTTCAAATATTGGATTAAATATACCAGTAGATGGCTCATCTTATTTGAAATTTTCTCCTTCCGGAAACAAAATAGCTACATCTACAAACAACAATCTTGAATTAATGGATTTTAATACTATAACTGGAGTTTTGTCTAATTCTATTATACTTTTAGAAAATCCTTTTTCCTATGGATTAGAATTCTCTTCTAATAGTGAGATTTTGTACATATCAACCCCTAGTTTAAAACTTATTTATCAATTTGATTTAACTGCTTCTGATATACCTAACTCAAAACATGTTCTTTTTTCTAGTCAAAACCCTGTTGCTATGCAATTAGGACCTGATAACAAAATTTATATTGCTAATTATGAATCAACAACTTTATCTAAGATTGCTAATCCAAACACAATAGGAAGCGGTTGTAATTTTCAAGATGGATCAGTAAGTTTGGGAGGTAGAAAAAACCACTCTGGTTTACCTTCCTTTTGTCAATCTTTCTTTTATGCTCCCGAAATCCAGTTATCTAACTCTTGTGAAGATGAAACTACTAATTTTTCATTCAACACCAATCAAACAATAGTAAACGTAACTTGGGATTTTGGAGATGGCAACACCTCTAACGCACTTAATCCTTCTCACATCTATCAAAATGCCAATAATTATACGGTAACTCTTAACGCTACTACTTCTAATGGAAGTATTACCAACACCAGAAATATTACTATTTTTCCAAAACCCGTTTTACTGCAAAACAATATTACTTTGAGTCAATGCGATGATAATAACGATGGTTTTAGTGCTTTTAATTTAAAAGAATCCGAACAAATGGTCGTTGCTAACACGACTGGATTAATTTTTTCATATCACGAAACACAAGCAGATGCGCTTAGTGGCTCCGCTCCTATTGCTAATCCAATTTCATATTCCAATGAAATCGTGAATAACGATGTGGTTTTTTTAAGAGTAGAAAATGCAAATGGTTGTTATTCTACTGCTCAAATTAATATGGTGGTGTCTACTACCAGTATTCCAGCTAGTTTTCAAAAAGAATATAAAGCTTGTGATTCTGACGCTTCTGGTTCTGAAACAGATGGAATTGCTACATTCGATTTTAGTAGCGTAACCCCGCAAGTTGAAGCCTTGTTTCCTGTTGGACAATTAATCACCATAAAATATTATAAAAATTTAGCCGATGCTTTAGCGGAACAAAACGCGATTGCTGATATCTCAAATTATACCAACACAGACTATCCCAACACACAAGATATTTACATTCGTGTAGATAGTCAGGCTAATAATGAATGTTTGGGTTTAGGCCATCATATCACTTTATTTGTAAATCCAATTCCTGAAATTAATCCCACAGGAACAGAACTAATTTGTAGTAATATCCCAAATCTTACCAAAACAATAAATGCGGGACTACAAGATACCGCCACCATAAACGATTATACGTATCAATGGTTTTTAAATGGAACAATCTTATCAGGTGAAACCAACTACACATTAACAGTTAATACAGAAGGAAGTTATACAGTCGAGGTTACAAATGCGCAAAACTGCAGTAAAACAAGAACCATAACCGTAACCGCTTCTAATATAGCAACTATAGAAAACATTATAATTACTGATTTAACAGAAAACAATTCGATACTTGTAACCGTTAGCGGATCTGGCGATTACCAGTACAGTTTAGATGGTATAAATTATCAAACTAACAACTTGTTTCAATCTGTAGAACCTGGAATTTACACCGTTTATATAACGGATAAAAATGGATGTGGAACTGCTGAAAAAGATATTAGTTTACTCGGCATACCAAATTATTTTACGCCAAATGGAGATGGTTTTAATGACTATTGGAACATTAAAGGTATAAATACCACATATAATGCGAAAACAACAGTTCATATTTTTGATCGCTATGGCAAATTACTAAAACAAATTTCACCACTTTCTTCAGGTTGGGATGGAAAATATTTAGGAAAAGAGCTACCAGCATCTGATTATTGGTATCATATAAAGTTGGAAGATGGCAGAACTTCTAAAGGCCATTTTACTTTGAAAAGATAAGCCTGTAGAGTGAAGTAAACTTCTGTGCTAACACCTTTTATTTACTTTTTATAACTAATACTAATTGTTAAAAGCATAAAACTACAAGCTAAAAAAGGTTTACAAAAGTTGTTTAGTTTGATATTTCACAGTGGATAAAAAAATAAAATCCTATCAAATTCATGATAGGATTTTATTGTTCAATTTTATTTAACAGGCTAATATAAAATCAAGATTTGAAATTAAACATTTTTAATATAAAAACGATACTTCTTCAATCAGTTTAGTAAATGTTTTGTAAAAATGCTATAAGCCTTACTTTTAGACTGTTTTTGTGACCTCGGCAGGGTTCGAACCTGCAACCAACGGAGCCGAAATCCGTCATTCTA
>CAZULO010000261.1:0-3215 GCA_964621245.1 uncultured Flavobacterium sp. | reverse complement strand
CGTTTTTAGAACTTTTCGGAATGATAAAAGGAATTTCTATGAGTTATTCACATATTCGTATGATTTGATTATTCGTATAACCCTTTGAATTTTAATTTCACGAACGCTCTATAATAAGGTTGTGCTGTTTGTCCTAATGATTTTAAGTAGGCTTTTGTTTCGTTCATTAGTTTAATAATGTTGGTATCTGTTGAATACATGGCGTTGTTTCTGTTTAAACGTGCAGTTATAAGTTCATTTCCTGAAGCATTTACAATACTACTTAAAGCACTTAATTCTTGTTGATAGCTTAATAGACTAGCGACTTTAATTTCGTTTTCGTTCGGTTGGTATTCTGGATGCGAAGTTATAAAGTTTATTAGTAAAGAAAGGTTTGCGATTCTGCTGTCGTAACTCATTTGTGAAGTTGAAATTCCAGTTGCTTCTAAAGTTTCAGGGTTTATAGTTTTCATTTTAGCATGGCCACGGATTTTTTTTACTTGGCTTAGGATGTTTTCTTTATCGGTTGTAGTAATGTTTATTGATTTGGAGAAGTTTAGCACTTTTGTAGCTGTTTTTCCTAATTTTTCGATAGCGATTTCTCTGTTGGCTACTGCTTTTTTGTAGTTTGGAATTTTGCTATTTATTTGGCTAATTGTACCTTCAATCGTTGCTTTAAAGTTGAGTAAATTGGTTAATTGGATGTTGGTGTTTGAAGGATTGTACATTGGGCCCATTTCTTCTAAAATTTGGATGCCTGTGCTTAAATTGGCTAGGTTTTTAGAGTGTCCGACTTCAGTTACGGATTTTTTAGTAGTTGATTTTGTGTTTGTTGCCCCTGATGTTGCTGCCATAAATGTGTAAGTTTTTATTATTAGTGATATTTTTCCTATGTTTAGTATAGGTTTTTTCAAAAATATTAAAGTGATTTTATTTACAATTACGGCTTTTCCTCAATAAATGTTAAAGTTTTAGCTTTCAGATTATAAATAGAAGTTTAGATAGGGAAGCTTCGTTATTCTTACCAAATAAAAAAGGATATTAATTGAATGATTTTCTGTATTCGAGAGGTGTTTGATTCGTTTTACTTTTGAACAGTTTACTGAACGATTGGGAGTATTCGAATCCTAATTCATAAGCAATTTCACTTACTGTTAGCTGTGTTGTGGTTAATTTTTCTTTGGCTTTTTCTATGAGTTTATGATGAATGTGTTGTTGCGTGTTTTGACCGGTAATACATCGTAACATATCACTTAAATAGCTAGAAGAAACCTGTAAATCTTGAGCTAATTTCTGCACTGTTGGTAATTGCATTTTGGAAGTATCTGAAACATAACTATCTAAAAGCTGTTCAAATTTGGCTAATAAGTCGGTAGAAGCCATTTTTCTGGAAATAAATTGCCGATTGTAAAAACGGTTGCAATAACTTAAAAGTAAGTCGATATTAGACACCAATACATCTTGGCTAAAATGATCTAACCGAGAAAGGAGTTCCTGATTTATGTTTCCGATTATTGTTTCGATTATTTTTTCTTCTTCGTTTGAAAGGTGTAAAGCTTCATGACTTTCATAGGAAAAAAAACCATAATTTTTAATTGTATTTGCTAACGGATAAGATCTTAGTAAATCTGGATGAAAAAGTAAAGACCAGCCATCTTTATTTCGATCTTTTTCCTGATCTACAGAAATAATTTGATTTGGAGCGATAAACGACATTGATCCTTCGTCAAAATCATATGTGTTTTTTCCATATTTAAGTTGTCCTTTAAAACTTTTTTTTATGCTAATATTGTAAAAAGCTATATTTAATTTTTGGTTTTTTACTTCGTTATATGCACCTGTTTTGGAATGATCTATAAGCGTAATTAGTGGATGTAACGGATTTGGGATATCGATATACGCTTGTAATTCTTTTAAAGAATTGATGTTTAAAATAGTTGGAGTTGTATTTTTCATACGGTTAAGTTTGCAGACAGTAAAACGAACTGTCTGCTTAATTAGATGGTAAATTTAGGCATTTTGAAAATCAATTCCAGCACTTCTGTCGGCTGTCATAATTTCTAGTACATTTCCGGGATATTCTGCGGGTAATTGACTAGCTTCTTGTAAAAGATTTAATTCGTCTGAAGTAAAAGTGACTTCTGTGGCTTTTAAATTATCTTCAAGTTGTGTTAATTTAGTAGCACCAATTACTACACTTGATACAACCGGTTGATGTAATAGCCAAGCTAAAGCCAATTGAGCGATGGATTTATTTTTTTGTTTTGCCATGGGTTCCAGAACGTCTAAAACGTTAAAGGCTCTATCTTCGTGAAAAGGAGGGAAGGGGAAATCTTGAAGGCGCCCATTTTCTTTATGTTCGTTTCTTTTGTATTTTCCGGTTAGTAAGCCACCACTTAGTGGGCTCCAAACTAGCATTCCGACTTTTTGGTCTAGTAATAAAGGTACTATTTCCCGTTCTACATCCCGAACATCTAAAGAATAATTACATTGTAAAGAGGCAAATTTATCTAATTGATTGTATTGTGCATGCGCTAAGCCTTTCATAAGTTGCCAAGCGGCAAGATTACTGGCGCCATAGTATCTAATTTTGCCATTTCTTACCAAATCGTCTAAGGTTTTGATAGTTTCTTCTATAGGAGTTAAAGGGTCGGCCGTGTGAATTTGATAGAGGTCGATATAATCCGTACCTAATCGTTTTAAGCTGGCATCTACTTGTTGGATGATGTGTTTTTTTGAAAGGCCGAGGTCGTTTGGACCCTTTCCGATAGCGCCTCTTACTTTAGTGGCTAAAACTAAATCGTGTCGGTTGATATTTAGATTTTTAATGGCTTGTCCGATCATGGATTCTGAAAGACCTTCAGAATAAATGTTAGCCGAATCTATAAAATTGACACCTGCATTAGTTGCTGTTTGGATTTGTTTATCTACATCTTGTTGGTTTAGATTTCCCATGTAGCTAAAAAAACCTTTTCCGCCATAATTCATGGTTCCTAAGCATAAACTTGATACTTTTAAACCTGTGTTTCCTAAAACGTTGTACTTCATTTTTTTATGTTTTTAAGTGAAGTACAAAGATGCGTTGTAAATAAAAAGGAGTTGTGTTTGAAATGAAGTGAGTTGTGTTCAAAATTAGGATGAAGAGAAAGCGTACTAGATTTAATTTATTTACATTTTACTTCGGGATCAGTTAAAAAAAAAGCAGTACTAAATGCTAGTACTGCTTTTTATTAAAG
>CAZULO010000260.1:0-3217 GCA_964621245.1 uncultured Flavobacterium sp. | reverse complement strand
ATAGAAAATAATCGGTTCCGAACTTCGCAACCTTGCCAAGCGCCGGAACGTTAGCCGTCAGTTTCGCGCGACGTAAAATAGTACGAAAATAAATCTATAAACAAATAATAATGAGCTTTTTCAGTAAACTATTTAATAGCAACGAAAAACCAAATTTCAATGCCCTATTTATGAATGAAGACTTTAAGAATTATATATCAAAAGCTGAAAATATTTCTTTAGGTTTTAGTGAAATAAATATATTTAAATTAGAAAATATAGAAAAAGAACAAATTGGTTATAGTGTATCCGAAAAAGGAAAATCCTTGGTTGGTGAAAAAAGTGGAGATTGGAAAAAAAGTTGGATTGTAATTGCTACCGATAATATGGGTGACCCAATATTTGTTGATATCGAAAAACCAAACTTTCCTGTTTTTATAACTGAACACGGTAACGGGAAATGGGAAGAAAATTACTTAGCAATTTCAATTGAAAATTTCAGTAAAATATTAAACGATTTAAAAAAAATATCCACTAAAAGAGAAAACGAAAATGAAATTGAAAATGATTTAGAAATATTTTTATCTAAAACTAAAGAGAATAATAAAGGAATGTATGTTGAATATTGGGAAATCTTTGTAGATAATGATTAATAAAAAAAACCGAACGGCTAACAGGCGTTTGGCAAGATTGCGAATTTTGTGGTGAATTCACGTATATTTCTCGCAAGAAGTTTTATCTTTGATAGAAAATAATCGGTTCCGAACTTCGCAACCTTGCCAAGCGCCGGAACGTTAGTGGCAATTATAAACAAAAATCTGCTTTAATTATGAGTTTGACTCCAAGAGGAATGAGTATTCAAGAAATTTACAGACAATACTCAGACAAGAAATTTTTAGTAAACCGAAAATATCAAAGAAAATTGGTATGGACTGTTGATGAGAAAGAATATCTAATTGACAGCATAATTTCTGATTTTCCAATACCTTTGGTCTTGCTCGCTAAAACAAATGATGACAAATATGAAATAATTGATGGATTACAAAGATTAAATGCAATAATATCTTTTATAGAGAATAGATTTTCTATGAATGGTAAATTCTTTGACATTAATCAATCTTCTAGAGCAAAACAAAATTCTGATAAAAAATATTTTGAAGCTATTACTGATACAAATTTATTGTTAGACGCTCAAACATGTGCAAATTTCTTAGATTATCAATTAGCAATTACAGTTTATCCTAATTCAGATGAAAATACTATTACAGATATTTTTGGTAGAATTAATTCGGGAGGAAAGCAACTTAGCCCGCAAGAGAAACGACAAGCTGGAATGATTGATAATTTTTCTGATTTAATCAGAAAAATTTCCTCTGAAATTCGAGGAGACTCTTCAAAAGATTTGCTAGAATTATCTGATATGCCAGAAATAAGCATAGATTCAACCCGCGAAAATATTGGCTATGGCTTGGTTGCTGAAGAAATCTTTTGGTGCAAAAATGGTGTGATTTGGAAAAAGCAATTAAGAGATAGTGAGGATGAAGAAATGATAGTAGATTTAGTTGCTTCAATTTTGAAAGATGAACCGTTAGCTAAAAGTAGAGATTTGTTCAATAAAATCTATGATGAAAATTCTGAAGTACACAAAGAATTAAATAAAGAATTGATTGTTTACGGATCAGAAAGAATAACACATGAAATTAAAGTTGTATTCTCAATTTTAGAAGAGATATTTGATTCTCAAAATACAACTATTATTGATGTAACTAATCCTAAATCTAGAAATCCTGTTAAGGAATCTTTCTATTCTATTTTTATGGCACTATTCACTTTAATAGTTAAGGAAGAAAAATCACCAGCTGAAAATGATAAAATTGTAAAGGCTCTCAAAGATTTACAAAAGAAAATGACATCTACAGCTAACTATTCAGTAACTGCTGATAGAGAAAAAAATATAAATCTCACTTACGGTTTGATTCACAAATACTTTGTAAAAAAAGATCCTCCTGTTTTGAAACATGGTGCAGGTCTAGCTCTAGATTTTGAAAACTCAATTAGAAGGTCAAAAATTGAGTCAAATAGATATGAATGCAAACAAGGTTTTTTTGATTTATCACCAAAAAGAAAATTAAACCAAAAGTTATATAAAGAAATTATTAACACCATTTGTGGTATTGCTAATATTGGTCCTGAAGAAGATGGATTTCTATTTTTTGGAGTTGCTGATAAGTTAAGCGACGCCGAAACAATAAAAAAAATAGACAAAATTGAATTTAAAACTATTAATGACCGATATATTGTTGGTATTGATCGAGAATTAAAAATTGAAAGCTGGTCTTTGGATGATTATGTAAATAAATTACTTGGAGAAATTGATAAATCGGAGTTATCAGAACCTTTGAAAAGTCAAGTGAAAAGTCAAATTGATATTATAGATTATAAAGGTTTATCTATTATTAGAATTAGAATTCCTAAACAGACTGAAATATCATTTGTTGGTAATAAATCGTTTATTAGAGAAAACTCTAAGACTACAGAAATGGACGCACCACGTCTTTTATCAATCAGCAAACTATTCAAATAACTGCCACTAACAGGCGTTTGGCAAGATTGCGAATTTTGTAGTAAATACACGTTTATTTATCGCAAGAAATTTTATCTTTGATAGAAAATAATCGGTTCCGAAGTTCGCAACCTCGCCAAGCGCCGGAACGTTATGGTGCATAAATCGTTGCGGTAAAACTATGCGTAAATCGTTGTGGTAAAACTGAACGTAAATTGCTGCTAAAAGTTTATAAAAAAAGAAAAATTAATCAATGAAACTTTGTCGAAAATCTAATATTTATAAATAATTTTAAAGCCAAAGCACAACGTTTCTCGGAATGTTATTTCTCGTTTTCAGAATCTTTTGGCTTGCATTGTGTTTACTTTGTGGAATAACTTTGTCGTTAAAATTTGTTGAAAAGCTAATGTTTATATTCGGTTTGAAAACGAAAGAACAACGTTTTTAGGAATGTAATTTTCTCGTTTTCAAAATATTTTGGCTGGTTTGAGGTTTACGTTCTTGAAAAGTTTAACGAAAATAGTTTGTGTAATAGAATCTGAATAATATAAACTCAAATAATTACGCACCATAACAGGCGTTTGGCAAGATTGCGAATTTTGTGGTGAATTCACGTTTACTTCTCGCAAGAAATTTTATCTTTGATAGAAAATAATCGGTTCCGAACTTCGCAAC
>CAZULO010000259.1:0-3221 GCA_964621245.1 uncultured Flavobacterium sp. | reverse complement strand
CGGCCTTGCTGGTCCATGGCCGGGACAGCAACCGGCGGCGATCGGTGGCCTGACGATTGGAGCGGGCGGCGGGAATCGAACCCGCACGAAAAGCTTGGGAAGCTGAAATTAAGTTAGATATTTCAATTGCTTAAAGCCAAAACAGTCCGTTTTGGGCTCTTGTAAATTCAAGGGGCTAGAGGGCGACTACAAAACGCAAAATCGCCGATTGCTGCTCGCAAAGCGCAAGCGCGTGGCTGTTTCGCATAACGTCCGATAGACGCGGTCAACTTGGCTTAATGGCTGCTTTGCGCGCCTGGCCGACCGTCCGCTTCCGACCCAAAGCGGACTCTAGGCCGCTAGGCGGGAGCTTCACTCCACGACCGCGTCGGCACTCCCCAGAGGTCGAGGCACATGGCCTTCGCGGTTTCCACGTCCTGCTCCCAGTAGTCCCATTCCGGATAGGGACTGTCCTCCCGCTCGAACGCAAAACAGGCAACCCCGCCATCATCGACCTCCAAGACGGTCTTGGCGAAACCCCTGTCGTTCCTAAGAGAGATGAACCTCTTCATTCGGAAACGATATCCCTAGTGAGGTCCGCTATCCACCCTCAGGCGACCGTCCGGTTCCGACCCAAAGCGGACGTCTGTGCTCGACTTCGGTGCCGATTGTGGCTCCATGGGAACATGGAACCGAACATCGACCTACCCACCCTTTTGGTCGCATTGCTGCTCAGCAACGGGTTGTCGTTTTTCTCTTACCGCAGATATCTGGCCAAGCGTCCGGAGCTAAGGACTCACACGAAACGCATCTGGTTTTACCTCTTTGTCGGCCAAGTGTTCGTCAACCTCGTGGTTCTTGGGCTTACAGGCTACCTATGGCTATGGTTTCGCCATCTGATGCCGGGCTAACGCTTCCGCGTGACGAACCCGTCCGCTTCTCTCCGTGGGGTGATGGTCGGTTTCCGACCCATTGCAGACCTTTGATTTTCTGATTTCAGAAGCACTTCCCCGCCGTAGCGCAGCCGAACTGATACTGGACAAGCACAACCAGCACTGAGACTGCCGTAAGATAACCGAGCAGGGTGATGGTCCGACGGGCCTTGGGCGTTGACCGAACAGTGCAAACGGCGAGTAGCAAAGCTCCCAAGAATGAGATGCCTTCAAAGGCCAGTTTCAGAGGGGCGCTCATTGGGACTAAGCCGTTCAGCATAAGAAGGCCGAGGAGCAAAGCGGCGGCCCCAGAAGCCAACGCCGCGCCCGCAAGGGTGTCTGATTTGCGCATTGGACGTCCCGAGTGATGCCTAGCCGTAGCGCGGGGAGTGTCTGCTATCCAGCCCAAGGCTTCCGTCGGCTCCCGACCCATTGCGGACATTGGTGGCGGCGGCTGGTCCGCCTTTCAGGCCACAAGGGTCCATGCGATGATCGACCATGCTCAGCAATCTGAGAGTCGTAGTCGTCCTCGCCCACTGCCTGCTGATAGCGGCTTGTGCGTCTATGGCCGAGGTGTCGGGAGGTCAGCGATTCTATTCTCTGACTGGATCGCTGTCCGACTTCCGTTTGGTTGAGGACGAGGCCAAGCGATGCGGATATGCGGCGGTGGATTTTTCTTGGTCCGGCGAGACCTACTATCTCAACATCTTCATCCCGCAGGAACCCGATCCTCAGTTCGATTGCCTTGCCCGATGGTTCAATGAACATCGGGAATTGGGATGGGGTTCGCTCCCGGCCACTGCGAAGCCCTGAGCGGCCAAGGTCCGCTTTCCCCCCTCAGCCGACAGTCTGCTCTCGACCCTTAGCGGACGCCGTCTCTCTTGCTCGCTAGCTTGGAAGGCGGTCCACCAACACCACGATGGGTTCGGTCGCCTTAAAGGGCTGGGGAGTCGGGGATCGGAATAGGACCGGTCCCGTCGCACTCTCTCTGACCTCTGCAAACCAACGGAAGTCGCCTTTCCTCTGTGGGTTCTCGATGCACAAAGAGAATGCGGGATATCTCGTGGTCATGGTTTGCGCTCCATGATCGTTCGAGAACGAAATGACGTAGTGAAGTCCCTCGGGCAGAGGTTCTCCGCTGACCGCTACCACGGTGCCATGTGCCGAAGGGATCGAAGGAAGCCTTCGGTTGATTCCGGCTCCGATGATCCGGATCGTGCACTGGTCCCCCGTGTCGGCCCAAGGATACTCCGACCAGTTCGCCATGCACGCTCCCAGTGTGGGCATTAGGACGAAAGCCGCGATAGTTAAGTAGCGCATGAGGACCTTCACCAATTGAGGCGCCGCGAGCCCCTTAGACTACAGGGGCAATGTCTGCTTTCCACCCCAGGGCGACCGTCCGGTCCCGACCCATTGCAGACCTTCGGCAAACTAAGCATCGTGCGCGGGGGGTGACGATGAAAACGATATTTGCAGCCGCCGCTGGCGTCGCCTTGCTGACCGCCACCGGTTGTTCTCAGACCGAATCTGCTCCCTCGGAGGCAGCGATGGTCCAACGGTGGGCGTCGGATAGAAGCGACTTCGAAACCATTCGCCGAGCCGTCACGATGCCTCCGCGCATCCTTCGGATCGAGAGGGACGAGGATGGTGGTTTGTCCGTCCTCCCAGTAGACACAAGCCGAGAGAGGGTCGCGACCATTGGCTCGCTGATGCAACGCCTTGGCGTCGACTCAGTATCCTCGGACCTTAGCTCGCAGCCGAGTGTGGACATCCTCGTGTTCGAACAAGCGGGACGCGACCGCTATGAGTCGCGGATGTTCACACACAGACCGATTGACCCCCCGACTGAGCCGGTGGCGAGCATCGACAGCGTGATCCGAAGCGATCCGGACGCAGACCACACGGTCTTCATGTCGCTGGGCGAGAGTTGGTATATCCGAGCATCTTCGATCCCAGCCGCATCGCGCCAATAACGGCGGCAGACAGGCGTAGGCGGAACGTCCGCTATCCCCCCTTAGCGGACATTCAGAGCGTCCGCTTTGCGCTTGTTCATCAGGATCACGAAAGATCGGATTGTGAATGTGCCCCACGACGCCTCCGATTACACTCCAGCGCCGTGACGATGTGGTGATAGACGACCGTCATCCCCTGATACTAGGTCGGGTGACGACCGCGATGCCCAGGCCGTCGGAAAAGCCATTAGAGGCTGTTTGGCTCAATTTTTTGCAAAACCGCGAGCACGATTTCGCCTAAGTATTGGAGCGGGCGGCGGGAATCGAACCCGCACGAAAAGCTTGGGAAGCTGAAATT
>CAZULO010000258.1:0-3265 GCA_964621245.1 uncultured Flavobacterium sp. | reverse complement strand
CATTTAGTTTCATATTGTCATAATAACCTTGAATATCTTCCGTATATGTACTCAACGCTTCCAAAAAGTCGGGCAATGTTTTGTTTTCCCAATTTTTAGGATTGTCCAAAAAGTCTTTGCGTAACAAGTCAAGAAACTTAATGAAAGTTTGTCTGTCGGTTACTTTAAAGTCGTTAACTGTGTCGTTCATAAAATTGGCTATAACGTTCCGGCGCTTGGCAAGGTTGCGAACTTCGGAACCGATTATTTTCTATCAAAGATAAAATTTCTTGCGAGAAATAAACGTGAATTCACCACAAAATTCGCAATCTTGCCAAACGCCTGTTGTAAACTGGTTGTTTTTTTACAACGTTTTACGTGATTATTTTAGTAACACATTTTATCAGACATTTTCCGCAATGTTTTTCTATAAGCATTTTAAGCAACGCTTTTCGATTTACATTTTTCTGCAATGCTTTTTTATTTATTTTAAGTTTTGCTTTTTGGTTTAAGATTTTCCGCAACGTTTTCCTTTTTTAATTTAAGTTGTGCTTTTTGATTTAAGGTTTTCCGTAACGCTTTTCTCATTCTATTTTAAGTAACGTTTTTCTACACAAGATTTTTTTGCACAATTTCACCAACCTTTCTCGTCAATAATTTCATATTTTAAGTAAAATAGGGGCGAAGTGTTTAAGAAAATAGATTTGATATTATATAAATTGTTGTTGTTTACTCAGTTCGACTCAACTAGTTTACAACGGTTTACGGCTTGGCGAAGTGGCGGATTTTGAAACACTTACTTTCAATTTAACACTAATGTTGATTTGAAAACCAAATGTTCAATTTAGAACTGAACCCGCCATTTTGCCAAACCGCTGTTGGGTGCTGGCCTTCTTTGTCCGTCAGTTTGTTTATTGTGTTAAAGTTTAAGTGTTATCAATTTAGCGTCTATCAAGTTCACAGGATTATTTGGGTTGTTGACTTTAATGTCTTTGATTGTTATGTTTTCGTCAGCTTCAATTTTTACTCTACTCTCAGATGGGTATGTCAAGTATTTTTCTGTTGATAAAATTGCAATTGTTTGAAATTTAGCAGTTTTGTCATATTCGTGAACGTAATCAAAAGCTTTGTATGGTGGTTGTAATAACCACATTCCTCTAACTCTTAAATTAGTAATTTTCAAAGGGTCAACTGCGTTAATTCTACCTATTTCATTTGTTGGAGAAAAACTTAAATCATCTGAACTTTCCAAAAGTTCAGACACAGAATTCTTTAAATCAATATAAACACTTTCATCTGCGGCATAAATTTCACCGTGAACAAACCATAATGAGGATAAATAATTTGATTTTGGTAAATGTCCAATAACATAGATAAAATCTTTGATTTCCCATTCTTCGCAAGTTCTGCAATGATTGTTGATTAATGTGCTATTAGAAAATAATTTGGCTTTTGGGTGAGAACTGTTTAATTGCAATTCAGTTGTGAGCGTTTCTGTTTTCTTGACCTCTAACGCATCTCCACCGCGAAGCATTAAGTCGGGTGGTGTTCTTTTAGAACCTTCGTAAGAAAAGTATTGATTATAAATTCTGTTTTTTCCGTTTTTGTCATCAATGCCAAATGCGTTAGAAAAAGCGTTTTTTACAAAGCTTTCTAAGCCTTCTCCCATATTAACCGCTCGATTATTTCCTAATATTACTTCGTCAATATTTAAATCTTCGAGTTTTGATATATTTATTATTGCTTCTAAAATATTTGTCATACGGCTACTGCTTCTTGTTGTTTAATTTTTAATTCTTTTATTGACGTGTGCTGTTTTAGCTGTTGCTGGATTGTCTCAGCAAGAAATTTTGCAAGGTTTACAGGAACAGCATTTCCAATCATTTTGTAACCTGCTGGAACACTTGTATAATGGAAAATAAAATTATCTGGAAAAGTCTGAATTCTTGCACATTCTCTAACACTTAATCGTCTGTATAAATGTTCTTTTCCAGGAACAAAAACTCTTATGTTTTGCTCAATGAATTTCATTTTTGGTGCTTGTGGATGAATAGGAGCGTGTCTGCCACCTGCTTGAATTGTAAATGATTGTTCATCCCAACTTCTAACTCTATTTCTTGACATAAAAATTGTAGAAAAATCGCCAATCATATATTCGTGGTTTGGCAAAGCACATTTTTCTCCGTTCGTTTTGTTATAAGATAATGCAGGTAAAACATTATCTTTTAAATCGTAAATGGTTTCTTGAAGGGTTAATTTTGGAAAGTTTGGTTTTTGAAATTGATACTTGAAACCTAAGTCTTTACGAATACCTACAAATATTACACGTTTTCTGTCTTGAGGCACGTTGTAATCACAAGCATTTACCATTTCAAAAGAAAGTTCGTAACCAACTCCTGCATTTCTGAACATTTCTTTTATATTTTCTAACGCTTCTGAATGTCTACCCAAAAGCATTCCGCTAACATTTTCAGCAAGAAAAAATTTAGGTTGTTTCGCTTCTAAAATTCTAATGAAGTCATAAAAAAGTTGTCCTCTTTTATCTTCAATACCTTTCATTGCACCGGCTTCACTCCAACTTTGGCAAGGTGGTCCACCAATAATTCCATCACATTCAGGAACATCTTCAGCTGGAATATTTACCAAACTTCGTCTGTCAAGAATTGTGTGTGGATGGTTTTTTTCGTATGTTTCCCAAATTTCCTTATCGTATTCATTTGCCCAAATAACATTAAATCCTGCTTTTTGGAAACCAAGGTCAAGACCACCTGCACCTGCGAAAAAAGATACTATATTCATATTGTTGTAAAATTTTTAGATTTTAAATACTCGACTTTTTGCTCTGCTAAAATCAGCGTTTCGCTGTCGCAGTTGTTTTCGTAGATTTTCTTTGCGATTATGTCGCTAAAAAATTCTGTCCTTAGTTGTGCTAAGTCAAGACTGAAAACATTAGCTAAAAGTTCAAGTCGTTTTTCGTCAAACTCTCTTTTATTGTTTTCAATTTTACTAAGGTTAGCAGAGTCCAAGTCAAGTTTGGCAGCGAGTTGAGTTAGTGTCAATTCGTTTTCTGTCCGAAGTCGTTTTATATATTCTCCAAATGTTTCTTTCATTTGACTTGTCAATTTTTGACAAATTTAAAACAATTATCTTTTCAAACAAGTATTTTATTTAAAATTTTTCTGTCTTTTGGTTGGTTTTTTCTTTTGCGGTCGGTCTGTTAGGCTTGCACCCAACGTTTTGCAGCTACCCGAAGGGCGGGACTTTTACCACAAAACTTGATTTGAAA
>CAZULO010000257.1:0-3300 GCA_964621245.1 uncultured Flavobacterium sp. | reverse complement strand
GTTCGAATCCCTTGGCGCCCACCATCCTACGCGCAGCGTAGGATGCCGTCCGTAGGTGCCGGTGCCGTTCGGTTTCGGGTGCCTTTTTTTTAAAAAGTTTTGGAAGTTTGAATTTCTTCATTCTGGTTTGTTCCATTGAGCAGGTGCCATTGAGCTTCCGGAACTTGCCTCTGCAATCGGTGAATGGTGTAAGTCTGCGTCAAAGAATCCAAGCGCAAAGCCAGCGTTCTGCGGATTGAAAACTCTGAAATCCCTGAATGGTTTTCAATCTTCCGTTGAGTTGTTTTTTGTAACTCTCGATGAGATTTGTCGTGCGTGGGCATCCGGAATGGAAAAGATGTTCTGCTTTGACGTACGCGGTCAGCAGATCGCTGTAATCAAAAATATGATTGAGCGTTGCGATCTTCATCGGATCATTGTAGTGGCGCGGAGCGCGCCATCGGATGTGCCGTTCCAGATTCGCCTGGCCGAGGAAAGGGAGAGCAAAGATCTTCTCCTCAAGATCATTCATGAAAGCTCTGTAGGTCTCTTCGCTTCGGACCTTGAGGGCTCTTCTGATGTTTTCAAGAAAGTGCACATGGCACAGTTGAACGATGCACTGTGGGTACACATATTTTGCTGCCATGCGGATGGATTCATTGTCATCACAGATGAGGGTGAGCAATTCATAGCCCGTGTTTTTGAGTTTCATGAAGAACTGCACGAGTGCATGGTAGTTCTCCGAGAGTGCGAGCATGCAGATCGGAATATCGTGTGTAAGGTAATCAATGCCGTAGAGGAAGGGAATCTTCCGATCGAAACCTTTCACCGCCACAAATTTTCCATCCACAACAAGGAAACCACAGAAACGTTTGGGATTGCAGTACGAGAGCGTAATCTCGTTGTTGTGCGGAAGATGCTCCAGCTCTGCGACAATTCGTCGGTAGGCCGCATCAATTCCTTTACCGATTTTTGTAGCGAGTGTGCGAGTGCTCGCACCTTTCAAGTGAAGCGAAAGCAAAGGCTCCGCTTTGCGCCGATGATCAATGCTGAAACTCTTCCCGCAATCGCAGCAGCAATGACGTTTCAGACCATTCCGTGAACCTTTTTTCTTGGTATGCAGGCTGGCGCAATTCGGACAAGCCGGATGGCTTCCAGAAGCTTTTTTTTTGGGGGTCGACATGTTCAAAGTGGGGAAAATGGCTTCATGATGTCATGAAATCACATTTTCAGGCACCCGAAACCGAACGCTCTCTATAGATACGGCACTAAATACATCAATTTTCCGCAATTGTCTGCGAGGAGACGGTAAAAACGCCAAAAATAATTGACGTACCGAAAGAACAGGAAAATAGTAGCGACATGCCGCCAACTCACTTTTTCCCCGGGCCTCAAGGAACTGGGGCCGATATTGTTGTACCGATGACGGACTTCAGTCTTGCGAGGATTGACGGGGACCGCCTCACGCAAGAAGCGTTGCAGGAAATCATAATTCGCACCGGAAGGACGAGACAACGCCTGCGTGATCACGGATTCGCACAGGGAAACAAGATAGCTTCAGAACTTCGGATCAGGCGGGCGGACGTTACCAACACGGATATTCCCGTCGAACTTCACGGCGGACCGACACTCCGTGATGACATCAGCTATACCTTCAAACTTCCGCAAACTCCGGCGACACTCCGGAGAGTGCCGCAGACCGTGGAGGAATTACTCGAAGTATACGCAGACAAGACGATGGGTGGAAACGCATCGAATGTTCTGAGGAATCAAATAGTCCTGGCACAAGCCAATATCGGACCGTCCGAGTGTCACGTCTTTGCTCCAAAGGATCGTTATCTAGATGAATGGCTGACATCGAAATTGCAGGGAGATGTAGGAAATCGTTTCACGCGTCACGAGCTCA
This sequence comes from uncultured Flavobacterium sp., assembly GCA_964621245.1. GTDB lineage: Bacteria > Bacteroidota > Bacteroidia > Flavobacteriales > Flavobacteriaceae > Flavobacterium. The sequence goes on along the minus strand of CAZULO010000257.1, from coordinate 1,415 downwards.
AGAACATCGATCCCCGCATCGGACTCGCACTCCCGTACGAAGGTGACGGCGGTAAGCTCCAGCAATTTTCGTTCAATCGACCGCAAGGATCGACGATCGATCCGATGAAGGAGCATATCGAAACGCTCCAAGGGCTTGACCACGTCGTCGTCTCGGAGGGTGTCGGCGTTCTTCTTGCACAACATAAGCTCCAGATCGCACAGATATTCAATCCGACGAGCGCGCTTCATACGGAATCGGCGCTTGAGACGCACCGTCGCAAATCTGATGCGGGTTTCTGGCAGGATGTTTCCATCATCAATGACGATGAGATGGATCATTGGATCAAGACGATGGAGAACAAACAATTCGAGGTGGAAGTAACGGACATCCCCGATGCAAAATTTCCGATGCCGTTTAAGAAAGAAGATCCTACGAAGATCGACGAGGACGCGACACGCATTCTGCGCGAGAGTCATCGCCGTTTCATGCATCTCGGCGAAACCAAGGAAACCTCGCATGTGAATCTCGAGCTCGGCATCGGCTGCGGCCCTAAAGGGGGCCAGAACCACTTCCAAGCGAATAGCAGACACTTCGTCGCCGCGGCGACAACACTGAGCGAAGAAGGCGCAGACCGACTCATTACCCTCTGCGGCAGATCCGATGAAAACAGACTTCAGGCTAGTATTCACGATGTCGTCGGTGCCGGAGACGCGGCATTCACCGCAGGGGTCATCCACCGTCTCTACTCCCCCATCGAGGACATCGTCGACAAACGTTATCCAAATCTCTCGGATGAGCGAAAGCGCATCGCAGCCATGGCGTTTACGACAATTCTTCAGCGCATCTTCGGGGAGCTCGTCTTCCATTCAAAAGTTCGCGATCTCTCGGCGGTTCCTCCGCAGGCGTTTCCGATTATATTCGACAAAGTCCTCGACAAAGCGATTGCTGCAGCTCAGCATCTTACAACTATAGATAAGGTACCCACTAGCGTATACCGGGACGAAGAATGGGGTGTAAGCTTCATGATAATGGAAATCGAACGCTAATCTTGGTCTCAATTGCAACGAGACTTTGAGAAGTAGTGATGTACATAGTGAATAAGTGACATGCCTCATGTAAATGATGCAGAGCAGCCAATAGCCATTGAACGCGCAATTAGGATGTTAAGAATCTCTTCCAATACTCGAGTCGACGTTCTTATTGACGTGATCGGGACCAATGAAGGGCAACTCAACGTTCATTCTGCACCAAGCGATCCCGACGATGAGGATACGCGAGAAGGATTCGTACGATCACGAGAAGACTAAAAAGAGGCAATTGCCCAGACAATCCCCTTCCTCTATGATGCAAACATATGATGAACATTCTTCTTGTAATCGAAATGGTATTAGGAGCGCTTCTCGCGTTACTCATCCTCTTGCAACACCGTGCTT
>CAZULO010000256.1:0-3406 GCA_964621245.1 uncultured Flavobacterium sp. | reverse complement strand
TTCACCTTCAATTTCTACTTTCCATTTTATAATTTCCACAAAAGAATATAGCTTGAATAATTCTTCTTTCAAACGTTTTTTTGCATCTGTTTTTAAGGACGATGCATTAATTTTTTTGTTTAAATTTTCTCGGGCTATTTTATTGACTTTATTATAATCTTGTCCTTCAAATTCATTGAAAGTACTTTCATCAATACTGTAATATTTATAATCTGGACTAACCTTAATTTCTTCTTTAGGAAGATTTGAAATCTTCAATACTTTATGAACCGAATCCACTTCAAACTTCACTTTACTTAAATCGAAACCCACCGTAACATCAGCATTAATAACCACTATGGCTTTTTTTTCGAATGATAACCAATCTCCTAAATATTTTTTTTGGTCTTTATAGGTAATAACTTCCGAAAAATGCCCTTCTGTCACCACCAACTTCCCCACATTTTTAATTTGTTGTTGAATTAAAGCGGTATCGTATTCTACAGTAGTTGTACTATTATTTTTAATACTATTTTGATATACTAAATACAAAACAATTAGAAAACCTACTACTAAAAGTAATTTTCTAAATTCGGCGATTTTACTAAATAAGGTGGTGGTTGTAGACATAATTAAAAGTGTATAGCAGGATTTTGTTTGGTTATCTTTTGTTTTTTTTCTTCCAATTTACTTAAAAACTTTTGATGACTTTCCGAATTCGGATTAAAAGGTCGGTGTTTCAAAGCGCGTTGAATGTCGCAAACTTGATTCATTAAAGCGAATTCTTTTTCGTTTACATAATTTTCAAAAAACTTAATCCAAATGTAATCAATTGCTGTTTGATTTGGGTGCAACATGTCTTCGGCATAAAAACGATAATCGCGCAATTCATCCATCATGATTTCGTAGCTTGGAAAATAGTTAGAAGTTGGAAGTTGGGAGTTGGGAGCATTTAAAGCTGAAATTAAATGAGCTTTACTCACATTATTTTCCACAAAACCGTCTTTAATATGTCGGACTGGTGAAACCGTAAAAATAAATTTGGCATTCGGATTTACAGCCTGAATTTCTGAAATTATAGTTTGTAAACTAGCTTCAATTTGAGTAATTGAAAGTAACTCTTTTACAAATTGTTTTTGCGGCACTTTGTGGCAATTCGCTACGATTTCATTACTTTCTATATGTCTATAAACCCAAGAAGTACCTAAAGTAATAAGACAATGTGTCAATGTGACAATGTGCCGATTTGTGGAATCTATTAATTGATTCAAAGTTTTTAAAAATTCCTCTTTATCAGGATTCGAAAGTTCCGAATGTACTTCAAAACAATGCCAAGCTTCATTATGATAAAAAATATCTTTTTCTGTGAAATATTTTTTTTGAAGAATTCTAACCATTAATTTTTCTAAAGAAACTGGGTTGAAAATAATTCCAAACGGATTGACCACTGTATCGAATTTAAAATACTCGAATTTCTGAGCCATATTTTCGGCAAAACAAGAACCTAACAACATTACTTTAGAAGTATAATCTATAGGAAAATCAGATTTTTGAATGGGTATTTGTGTTTGGAAGTTCATCGTGTTTTAAATCTTAATCCAAAAATACAAAAACTAGTTAAATAGTTGTAAAAAATTACGGTAAGACTTTTTATTCCTTACTTTTGTAGTACAAAAATTTTCAAATGAAGCTACTTTATTCTTATCTACAAAAACATAAATTACTCCTATTTTTCGCCTTATTAATGGCCACTATTAATATTTGTTTTAGTTTATCCGATTCTATAATAACAGGTAAATTAATGCAAGATTGCGGGGTAGGAATTGCAAAATACAAAGGTAATGAAATCGGTTTTATTAAATCGGTTGCCTATTGGTTAGGACTTTCGCTTGGTGCTGCTATGATTTCGAGAATTACTAAAAATTTTCAAGATTATTTTACGAATATCGTTATTCAACGTACTGGTGCTGAAATGTATACAGACGGTATAAAAAAATCATTAGATTTACCTTATGAAGATTTTGAAGACCAAAGCAGTGGAAATACCTTAAGTAAATTGCAAAAAGTTCGAACGGATTCGGAGAAACTAATCACACTTTCCATTTCTCTTATTTTCCAAACGATAATTGGGTTTATTTTTGTTATCATTTATATTTCAAGAATCGATTACCGGATTGCTTTCGTATTTATTTTAACTGCACCAATTATTGCATTCATAAGTTCTGTTTTAGGAAAAAAAATAAAAGCAGTTGCTCGAAAAATTGTCACTCAAACGAATGCTTTAGCCGGTTCTACTACAGAAAGTTTACGAAATATTGAACTAGTAAAAAGTTTAGGACTAACCAATCAAGAAGAAGGTCGTTTGAATTCGAACACACTAAAAATTTTGCAATTAGAAATTCAGAAAATCCGTTTTATAAGAAGTTTAAGTTTTATACAAGGCACAACGGTACATTTTATGCGAACTTGTGTGGTTTTCGCATTGTATTACTTTCTATTTAGTGAAAAAATTGTGGTAGGAGATTTATTAACAATGGTATTCTTTACCTTCTTTATTTTCAATCCGTTACAAGAACTAAGTGCCTTTATTATCGCCAAAAACGAAACTAAAGTTTCTATGGAAAATTTTGAAAATTTATTAAATGCCACATCAGAATTCCGACCAAAAACACCTATAGATTTTGGTAAAATTAATTCGTTGGTATTTTCTAATGTAAGTTTCAAACATAAAACTGCCAAGCAACCTGCTGTAGAAAACATTAACTTCTCTATCAAACAAGGTGAAACCGTTGCTTTTGTGGGACCATCTGGTGCCGGAAAAACCACTTTAGTAAAATTATTAGTGGGTTTATATCCTCCGGCTTTTGGCGATGTATTATATAACGGAATTGATTCTAAAGAAATAGATATTTTAGAATTGAGAAAACAACTAGGTTTTGTGACTCAAGATGCTCAGTTATTTTCAGGTACGATTAGAGAAAATTTACTATTCGTTAAACCAGAAGCAACCGATGAAGAAGTCCTGAACGCATTACATAGAGCCAGTTGTGATAATTTATTAGCTCGAGCTGAAAATAGTTTAGATTCGACAATTGGTGAAGGCGGAATTAAGATTTCTGGTGGTGAAAAACAACGTTTATCTATTGCCAGAGCGATTTTAAGAAACCCAAATTTATTAATTTTTGATGAAGCCACTTCCGCATTAGATTCGATAACGGAAGAAGAAATTAATAGTACGATTAGAAACATCTCGGACGAAAATAGAATTACAGTTTTAATCGCACATCGCCTTTCTACCATTATGCACGCTGATAAAATATTCGTTTTAGAACAAGGAAAAATTATCGAACAAGGCAAACACGAAGATTTATTACTTGAAAAAGGCTTGTACTACGCCATGTGGCGCCAACAAATTGGGGAAAGAAAA
>CAZULO010000255.1:0-3410 GCA_964621245.1 uncultured Flavobacterium sp. | reverse complement strand
AACCACTTCTTGCAAAGCAATTATGTCAAATTCTTTAACGGTGTTTGCAATAAAATTAATAGTAGTTTCTGATTTTGATTTACCTAAGTTTTCTATGTTCCAAGAAATTAGTTTGACTTGGGAGAATGTTGTAGTTGTTAGGAGTAGAAAAATAATTCTTAAAATTTTTCGCATTTTTAGTGAAAGATAATTATTTAAAATAATTACTCCAATTTAGTTCTAAGAATTCTTTAATTCCACTTGGTTCGTATTTTGGATAAATTTTAATGAAGTCTACTTTTGCTTCGTTATAACTTTCATTTTTAATGAATCCTTTTACTGCCAAGTAAAGTAATCCAATACTTGGAGATCGAGAAATACCTTGATTACAATGAATTAAAACTTTCTTTCCGTCTTTTAAATTTTCTTCAATAAAAAGTAAGGATTTTTCAAATTGAATGTTTTCAAAGTATTTAGCTGTTGGAGGATCAATCATGTTTAAAATAATTCTTCTATCACGATATGCGGTTAAATATTCTGGATGATTGCTATCAGCTGACCTTCCAGAATATCCTAGTGCTTTTCTATGACAAGGCTCTTTGCAAGCTTGAACAAAATTGAAATCTAAATTATACTGATTTCTCTCATAATCAATTAGACTTCCGACAAATAAATTTCCATGAATTTCTTTCATTCTTTATATTTATTATTAAAAAATTAATTTATGGAGTATTCATTTAACTTTTTTGATTCTAAAACTAAAATTTTTTCCTCTAATATTTCAATTTCATTCTGATTTGACTTGAACATTTGTTTTATTAATTGTTCATTTTTTAGCTTTTTATTGACAAGATTAAATACTGAATCTTTTGTAAAACTTCTAATATGTGTTTCAAATATTAAAGGTGTTTCTTTAAGATTTTTATTTCCAACATGTCTAATTAAGGAATTATCATAATATGGAATAATAATTGTAAAATCTTTCTTTTGAGGTTTTGTAATTAAATTTGTTTTTAAAGGTGTTCCATTGATATCTACTTTTGGTAAAACTTTTGAATAAGTAATAATAGTTGAAGATATAACTATTAAAATTATTATTAAATGTAAATTAGTTTTTATTCTATTGCCAAAGTTTTCATTTGACATTTCTAATAATGCTGAAAAAATCACTATGACTAAATAAACTATTACAACTGGAGCAATCCAATGTTTAGTAACATTTAATAAAAGTGCTATAACTACACCTGAAGCAGTGTAAACAATTTCTAAGCTTGAGAAAAGTACTTCTTTCCAATTTTCACTAAATTTATCTTTATAAGTATTCTTTAATTTAAAGAATCGAATTATTATAACAAGAAAGAATAGAAATAAATAGTATATTATATTTTCCATCTTTCCTTATTTTTTTAATTCATCAATTTTGTTTTTAGCCTCTTCAAAAGCTTTCTCAACTATTTCAAGATTTTCTATAAATATGGTATTATCTGAACCATATTTTTCAAGTTGCAAAAACCATGTAGTTTTTCCTTTATTTATCATATAACCAATCTTAAAGCCATCTACAGTTGTAAATTTGTTTTCAAGATACTCTGGGTTGGTTGCAAGATCTTTTTCAACTTCAGTTTTTAAAGAATTAATAGCTTTAATTACCTCTAATAAATCAGAATATTCTATTGAAGCAGTTGATATGCTGTATTTTCCCTGCTTTTCAATTTGAAAAAAATAACTAATTAAAGAACCTGAATTTATCTTTCTAATTCTTGTTTCTGACAATCCTACATAGAGGGTCTTAATTCCCGAAAGTTTGTAGTCGGTTAACTTGATTATACTACCAGTTTTTGATGCAAATGCATCAATTTTTGTTTTTTCTTTTTCAAGGTCTTTTTTTGTTTCTTGTGCAAAAATGGATGTTGTTGCTAACAACAACATAATTGTGATATAATTTTTCATTTTAAATTTGTTTAGTTGATTTTTCCTCCAAAAGCAATTATTACAATACAAATAGCCATTGCAACAATAAATAATACTACTCTACCCCAAAAAATCATTTCATCCAGTTCTTCCTTTTCTTTTGGGCTCTTATCGTTATAGTTATTTTGATATTTATTTCTAATATTTCTTCTACCTGATTTTGTGTTAACATTGTAAGATTTCATACACATGTTGTATTATTTTTCATGAATTTTAAATAACCCTCAATTGTATTTTAATAAACCTTTTGCTTAGTTTTTATTCATTTCAGCAATCGCTTCTAATTTTTCAGTTAGCTCAATAACTTCAATGATATAATCTCTACTTTTCTCATTAAAGTTGTTTATGTCATTTACTCGGATAGCGGTTCCTGCCATACAAACCATCAGCATATTTGTGCTACCAGAACCAATTTCATTAAAATCTATGTCAGAAGAAATTACTGCATTACCTCCCAATTTAACACATTGAATTCGTAAGTCGGTCATACATAATTGAGTCGCTTTTGCAATTTTAAGATTTGTTGTGGTAGAAGTTGTTCCAAAAAAATCATTAAAAGATCTTGATAATTCTGTAGTGAAACCGGTTCCAGAAGTAGTTTGAGCTGTTACCATATCAACTATTTCATATCTCCAATTTATTGGTGCTTCGCTCGAAACAACTGGTATGTATTTTATAATTTGTTTTAGACGATTTTCTAACTCATTTTTTTCCTTTTTAAAATTGTATGCTATTTTATTTAGAAACTCTTTTGAACAATTTGTACAATAAGCTTCATGGTTGATTCCCAAATGTTTATTAATAAATTCAGTTTTAGATTGCGAAATTAAAACTGAGCTAAAAAATCCTTTTAATGATTTACTACAATGCGGACATTTTTCAAAACTCATATATTTTAATTTAAATTTTTATTGAAAGCCTCTTCTACTTTTTTAGATAAGAATACATTACCAAATATTCCATATCCAATTGATTTTTCTTCTCCTTTAAATGTAACTTTAGTCAATGAAAAAAACATATAATTATCTGTGGTTACAGCATTTTCAACTATCTTATTTATAAAAGACTCTCCTAATAAATTACCTAAAGCAGCAAAACTATTTTCCGTATCTAATTGACTTTCTTTTAAAGATTTTTGATAGTAAGTCATAAAAGTTTCCTTTACTTTTTCTTTGTGTTCTTCATGACTAGGGTTTGTAAAAATTGCAATTAGTAAAATTGTTATAAATGCAAAAAATAAGATTTGTTTAGTTTTCATAATTAAATATATTTTTAGTTATTATCAGTTTCATACAACCCAACCGTCTCCAATAATTCCTTTTCAAACAGATAAATGTCATCAATGGTTTCTATGGGCTGGCGTGTTTCATTTTTATCGATATTGAATAATCCAATATACTTTTTTCCTCCGTTTAGGTGTAAACGACATAAAGGTTTTCGGTTGTTGTCGTCTAATAGAA
>CAZULO010000254.1:0-3434 GCA_964621245.1 uncultured Flavobacterium sp. | reverse complement strand
TGATTTTAAGAAATTAGTTATTTGAAATTCTGACGGTTTATACGGCATAACGTTCTCTCGCTTGGCTTAGTGCCGAGTTGTGAAAACAATAATTTCTAATTAAAAATAAAACGTAAATGAACAACGAAATAAACGAAAATAAGGCATTGAGCCAAACGAGTGTTAGCAGTAGTTTTATTCTTTTCAGAATTTATGGGAAAGACTTAAAATGTTGGTACGGAACTCATAGAAATGAAAATCAAGAATTTCAAAAGAATATTTTTTCAAATTATAAACTTAATGCTTATAGATATACAAAAGAAGAAGCTCAAAGTTTATCAAAAGAGCTTAATTGTGAATTTGAACCGTTTGCCTTGTAAATTACTGCTAACGGTTGGCGGCTTGGCGAAGTGGCGGAATTTGAGGTATTTAACTTTCAATTTAGCACAAAATTTCATTTGAAAACCAAATGTTCAATTAAGCACTGAACCCGCCATTTTGCCAAACTGTTGTTAGCCGTTCGTTGTTATTCTTTTAATTGTATTACTATTCCACCAAATCTTGCCTCTTCCGCTGTACATAAATAATTGTCAATTTTGAATTCATAAATTTGATGTTCATCTTCTTCTTTTAATAGGTTTCCTAAATCGTCATAAAAGCTGACTTTCAAACCACCTGAAAAGCCAAGGTTTGAAAATGAAATTTTTTCTCCTTGGAAACTACTTTTATTGTCGATATTACAATCTCTACAAATATATTTCGGATATCTTGCTTGAAAACTTGTTTCTTTAAAGCAAATCGGACAAAATTGTTTATATTCTGTTTCTTTTACTACTTGAGTCCAAAAATAATTTTGCCAAGAGTTGATTGAATAATTTTCTTGTTGGGTAAACTTATGAGATTTTCTCACTTCATTTAGTTTGTCGGTTATCGGTTTTGTCAATAGTTGAAAACTTTGAAAGTCATCTCTGTTTATCATTTTGTATTTCACATACCATTTGTCAACGAAAAACCAATCCAGAAACGATTCCAAGTTTTCAAATTCGCAGAACTTTTCAAAAGATAGATTATTAGGGTTAAATTCGTTTGGATTTATCTTACTCTTCAGAAAGTTAAAAACATTTCCGTCAAATAAAAGATTGTATGCGTAATCATTATCATAAAAGAAAATAATCTTGCTTTTTGGTTTTAACTCATTTAATTTTATTTGATGAAACTCTATAAGATTTGGTTTCTTTTCAAATTCTTCTTTTGCCTTTTTTATTTCTTCTATTTGTCTTAAATAAGATTCTAACAAGTTCTCTCGTTTCTCTTGACGAAATGCAATACTTGTAGAAGTGCTTTTTTGCCCATTCTCTAAAAATTCAAGTTCCTCATAGATAGAATCTGTGTTATTTTCAGGTTCGTGAATTCTTTTGGTCGTCTGTCTGTATTTACCATCTGCAGTTGTAAATGTTGTTTGCTCGTAAGAGAAGTATTTTGACCATTCTGAAGTAGTAAGAATATTTAAAGTTTTTAAGTCAATAACAAACTGCTTTGTTGGTATTCTTCTACCATTATAACCAAGGTTTTCCCAATTATTTTCATCTTCGTCATTAACACTAACAATTAAAAGTCCTGATTCATAGTCAATAAAAGTTTGGGACAATTTCCATCCTTTTTCAGGGACTAATTCAAAGTCTCCAAATTCGCATTTTCTAGGTCGAAATAATTTACTTTTAATAATTTCCATAGTTCAATTCGGTGCGGTTTTCTACAATGACGGCTAACGTTTTGTGGCTTTACGTCAGGCGTGAGCTTATGAAAACCAAGATTAATATTAATTGATTTTTTGTTTTGAAAACTACTTTTGATTTTTACACATTTCTCACGCTTGCGTAAAACCACTGTTACCTGCTGTTTTTTTTTTCTTTTGCAATTTAATAATATTTAACTATATTTGAAATTAAAATATTAAAAGAATGATTGAGATTAAACTGTCTAGCTATCCTGATAAATACCAAACTATAGTTAGATTCTATTGTGCAACTACACTAAATGAAATTCTCAAATTAGTTTCTGAAAGTAGTATTGACAATACTTATTCTTTGCTTAAAGATAGGTTAAGAAATTCTGTTAAACTCAAGTCAGATTTTGATACTCAACCTATTGAAATTAAGAATTATATAGAAATGGAGCTAAGTAACTACGATATACTTTTAGAATCTCTTTTAAGAAAATCTAAAAAATCTCTTATTTGAAAAGTTACTAGTGCAGTAAAAGGTACTTTATTCTCTTTTGTCCAAACTTCAATATCTTTCATTTTTTCTCTAAGCTCTATCCATTTTTCTAGGTTAAGCTCAGCTTTTTCAATATTACTATGTGCTTCACCAAACTCTTCCATAGTTATAGGGTTTTCGTATTTATCATAGCCTAATTCTACTAATCTGTCTGTTAAATTCCAAAACTCTTTGTTCATGTTGCTTTTTTATTTTTAGAACGTCACTTTTCTGCGGATTTTCTGTTAAAATAGCAGGTAACGTTTTGTGGCTTGAAGCTGTTGTGGCGGAGTTAACACCTTTCAAAACCGATTATTATTAATTTTTATTTCCGCCAAAATTATTCCAAACAAACCTAATTGCCACAATAGCTACAAACCACTGTTGTGTGTTCGTTGTTTTATGCGTTCCTACTTGCTAATCTAATTCTTTTTTCGTAATTCTGCTTTCTAAACTTATATTTTATGAAAACAGAGAATCCAAACAAATTAATTGACCTTTTAATTTCTTTACGAGAAGAAACTGATAAAACTAAATATCAAAATATTTACATCGAGATAGTTAAAGAAGTAATGTCTGTAGAGTTTGAACACAATCCAAAAGAGCCTTTTCAAGGATTAGTTTATAAAAAACTTGTCCAACTTTCTATTAAAGATTTTGTTTACTCAGGTCAAACGGAAGAATCACTAACTAACCTCAATGAAGTAATTGATATATTAAGTCCTACTTCTATACTCGTTAGGTAAGTTTTCAATATCTTTTTTAAATTCAGCTTCTAAATCTATATCTCTTAAGAGTAGGCTTAGAAGTTTTTCTTTTGCTTTTTCCATTTCTATCTTTGTTTTAGAAACGAATATGTCATTTTAGCACTTCAGCCGTACAATGACACACAACGTTCCGACGCTTGGCGAGGTTGCGTCTAATTATTAATAATTTTGTTTTGGAAACTTAATTCCACTACACTTTCCGCCGAAGTGCAGTTTTAGCAATCTTGCCAAACGTTTGTTAGCGGTTCGGCTTTGTAAATTTAGTAATTTTTTCTTACTTTTGGTAGAAATATAATTTTTATGATTAAAGTAACTCAAACTGATAATACAGAACTTTTAATAAACTCTGCTCATATAATTAAAATCTACCGAGAAGATAATACTTCATTTATTGTTTTAACAAACGGTGATGAGATAGAGACTGAAACAG
>CAZULO010000253.1:0-3435 GCA_964621245.1 uncultured Flavobacterium sp. | reverse complement strand
TAAAGTTGATGAAACTTATAGTTTTGTGAAGTATTCTACTTCTTTTTTTGTATCACCATTTTGTAATGTTTCTGTAGATTCAAAAACTATTTCAGTATTGGTTAATTTAGTTACTTTAACTGTGTAAGTACCATCATTAATAATGTTTAAAGTAAGTATAGATCCATTGAAAGTGTACGTTCCTGAATCATCTACAGTAGCCACACAATCTCCATCTTTATCGATATATTCATAAGCAGCATTCGCTTTAAAATCTAAATAATCTGGACAAGAATTATTGTCTTCAATTGCGTTTTCAGTGTTAACTAATGTGTTGTTTAAATAATCTTCATATTTTACAGCTTTCCATTTTCCAACAATTGTTGGTTCTGGAGTGGCTACATTGTCATCGTCTTTACTACATCCTGTAAAAAGACTTACGCTTAGCAAGGCTAAAGCAGATACTAAATAGTTTTTCATAATTTTTTTTCTCCTCAACTTATTAAAGTTAACCGTACGATACCGTTGAGGCATTTATAGTTTAAAGTGTCGTACCGTTTTTATTTTTATTTAACTAGTATCAAAAATTAATTTGATTTGCTTGTTAAAATTTGGTTTTATTGCGCTTTTTCTAAGTAACCAATTTTTTTCCAGTTCGGATCAATTTCTAATGCTACCCCTACATATACATCTCCCTTTTTATAGTTTAATGCCGTATTTTTTGCCATTTGAGCATTAATTTGGTTAGGAGATAAATTGTACATTGCTCCGGTTATTGGGTCGATAATTAAACCAACAATTCCGCCTATTAATAAGTTTCCTATGTACCAGCCGTTAAATTTTTTAGTTAATTTGGTTTCATAGGTTTTGTACCCTTCCAATTTGATTTGTACATCATGGCTATTTTTTCGAGCCAATAACATTTCGAGAGGAGTTTTTCCTACTTCGACTTCATCAATATAAATTGTGGCAGCACTTGGATTGCTTTCAAATTTTACATTTTGTTTGCTTCCTGACATAATTGTAGCACAACTACTCAGAAATAACATAGCTGCTAAGGCACAGATACTTGCTTTTTTCATTTTAATTATGGGTTGATTTTAGTTTATTTTTAATTGGTATTGTGGAATTTTTGTTACATCAGTAGTAAGATAATAGAAATCTACTTTTATACGATAACAAGACGAACCTAGTGCGGTAGGTTTTTTTTTCTCAGTTATCTTTACGATGTTAGCACCATTGGCACGTGCTAATTTTCGGGCTGTGATCAGATTTGTATTTAAATCACAGTTTGTAGAGAAACCAGTATCGCCAAACTTGGCTGTCCCAATTTTTTTAGCTTCATTAGGAACTAGATGTTCTATGTCTAGAAAAGCTACTTTATTTTCTAAAGTTAAAGGTTGAAGTTTTTCGGTAAAATTAGTGGTTAAGCTTGCTGCACAACTTAGAAATAAGATAGGAATAATTCCAATAACAATTTTTTTCATGCGACTATAAATGGCGAAAATTAAAGTAATATGTACTCAAGTAAAAATATTTTTTTTTACAGATTTTACTGATGTAAAAGTACTATTATTTTATTAAATTCCAAATTTAGTTGGTTAAATTCTGATTTTATAGTTTTCCAAATACACTAAATATATGTTCAATATGTGTGGTGTTATTGAAGGTAGAGATGATTTTGTTTGTATTATTTTTTTGTAAAACTACTTCTGAATTCATTTGATTATAAGAGAGTTTGTATTTTTTTTCATTAATTTCAAATAGGAAGTTTTGATTAAGAAAAATAGACTCCATTTCTTCTAATGAATGGATAGTTTTGTACTCCTGTTTGTGGTCGGCCAAATGGATAACAGATAAAATAATATTTACCGTTTTAGGGAGTGTTTCCTTAGAACTTGTGATTTTCTTATTTTGTAAAAAGCGGAACGAATCAATTGACATCATCAGGAAATACTTTTAATGGGTTACAATTTAAATAGCATTTCAAAGATAAATTTTAGTTTACTTTTTTACTTACGGGATATCCACATCAAATGTTAAAATTAGGATTGATTTAGGTTTTTTTCTAACACTATAAATTCTAGTGGTTCGTTATGAAGGATCACATCGTTGAATTCGGCTGGAAAAGGTTCTTTTTTGCCGGTATCTACATATCCGTTTCGGAGGTAATACGCAATTAATTCCGTACGAATACTTATGACTGTCATTACTATTTTAGGTATTTTTAAAGATTGCGCCCATTGTTCGGCAGCTTGAAGAAGTTTTTTGCCCAAACCAGCGTTTTGTAAATGCGGAGCAATGGTTAGCATACCTAAATAAACCTCTGTTTTTTTATTGGTGAGCGCTACCGTTCCGATAATTTTGTTTTGTAGTTCGTACACTAGAAAATTAGTTTTTGGATCGGATAGAATTGCTGTAAGTTCTGTTTCAGTAATTCGAGAACCTTCTAAAATATTGGCTTCGGTAGTCCAGCCTTTTTTTGATGTTTCTCCACGATAGGCGGCATTTACTAAGTTAGTGATTTCGTTAACTTGTTGTAAAGTTGCTTTTTTGATTGGGTTATTTTCCATGTTTTTTCCAATATGATTTTCCATAACTACAAAAAATTTCTTCTCCGGGTTTGATATTTTTAAGTGCGATTAAACAAACGTTTTCTTCATCATCTAAAGTGATTTTTGCATTGTTTTTGAATGTAGAAGTACTACAACCATTGGCATCGTTGGCATATTTGGCAAAACATTCGATAAGATTGGAGTCTAATATCGTACCATCTAAAAGATTGATAAAATATTGATCTTTTCCTGAATTAGCTAGGTGTTTTGCTTCTGAATCGGATAAAATTTTTCCTTTAAATAGGGAAATTACTTCGTTTTTATAGATTTTTATAGCTGTGAATAAACCGTTACCAGCATTTGGAATTTGAGAGGTTTCAATATATAAATAATCGGCTTCAGCAGCGTTGATGTGGTTATCCATTTTTAGTTTCGAAGTATTTTGCCACGAAGGCGCTAAGGCATAAAGTTTCTTGGTTTGAGTAATTTAATTGTTTGCCACGAAGTATCGAATTAATCGAATGGGTTTCGTTGTATCTTCAATTTCGTGGCAAATGATTTTTTTATTTTATTTAAACATGTCCATTCCAGGAATACTTGGCATTCCGGATTGCGCTACTGCGGCCATTTCCGCTTCGTTTACGTTTGTGGCTTTTGTGATGGCTTTGTTTAAAACCGTTACTAGATAATCTTCAAGCATTTCTTTATCTTGTAACAATTCATCAGCAATTTTGAAGTTTTTGATTTCTCTGTTGGCGGTTAACGTTACTTGTAATAAGCCGTCGTTGCTTTGTTCGTCTACTAAAACACTATTTAATCTGTTTTTAGTTTCTTCCATTTTTTGTTGGGTTTCTTTCAATTTACCCATCATTCCCATTAAGTCCATTTTGTGTTTGTTTTA
>CAZULO010000252.1:0-3456 GCA_964621245.1 uncultured Flavobacterium sp. | reverse complement strand
GATATTTACGAATTAGGTTTAATTTATGATGTAATGATTAACGAAGACAATGAAGTTAAAATTTTAATGACATTAACTTCACCAAATTGTCCAGTTGCCGAATCGTTACCAAAAGAAGTAGAAGAGAAGGTTCAAAAAATTGATACCATTACATCTTGTGAAGTAGAAATCACTTTTGATCCACCATGGAGTAAAGATTTAATGAGTGAAGAAGCCAAATTAGAATTAGGAATGCTTTAATAACAGTAAGCAGTTTTCAGTTTTTAGTTGGCAGTTTTCCTGAACACTAATTCCTGAACACTGAACACTAATAGTTATGGACGAAATAGTAAATAAAGTAGCCAATAGTAAGCTTATCGTTTTCGATTTAGAAGATTATTATCCGGATGATCATGTAATAGCATTAGACATTTCCCAATGGTTGTTTGGAGGTTTTATTTTAAAAGAAGCCGAATTTAGAGAACAATTAAAAAACACAGATTGGTCTTTGTACGAAGATAAATACGTGGCTTTGTATTGTTCCGAAGATGCGATTTTACCAGCTTGGGCTTACACATTAGTTGCTGTTCATTTGGCGCCGTTTGCTTTAAAAGTAATTCATGGTGAGAAGAAAGTTGCGGTTATCGATTGGTATCAAGACATATTAAATAAATTAGATTATACAGAATATTTTGACAAACCTTTAATTTTAAAAGGTTGTTCTAAGAAAGAAGTTCCGAACGAGGTTTACACATTAGCCATTCAAAAACTGATGAAAGTTTCGAAAAGCATTATGTTTGGCGAAGCGTGTTCGGCGGTTCCATTGTTCAAGAAGAAATAATTCGGAAATAAAAAACATAAAAAAACCAGTCAAGTTTATAGTTTGACTGGTTTTTTGCTTTTATGAATTGTGTGAGATTCTTTCAGAATGACAAACGTTTAAAGTGTTTTTCTATTGAAATAATTACAATTTCAACTGAACATTAAAAACTGATTACTGATCACTATCTTCATCGTCTTCTTTCTCAATCACATCTTTATAATCTGGATATAAAAATTTATTATAAGGAAAACGACTAATGTGAATTTTTCTTACGGCTTCGTATACGATTTCTCTAAAAGCTTCAAAGTTTTCTTTTTCTGTTGCCGAAATAAATAATGTATTGGTTGAGCCTAAATTACTCATCCAAGTACGTTCCCAATCTTGAAGTGAGAAATTTTTGGTAGTTTTTTCAATCGTTTCGTCGTTTTCATCAATCTTTACATACTTGTATGCATCAATCTTATTGAAAACCATTATCGTTGGTTTGTCGGCGCTTTTTATGTCTAAAAGAATCTTGTTTACCGCCGCAATATGATCTTCAAATTCAGGATGAGAAATATCAACTACATGCAATAACAAGTCAGCTTCTCTAACTTCATCTAACGTACTTTTAAACGAATCGACCAATTGAGTAGGTAATTTTCTAATAAAACCAACCGTATCAGAAAGTAAGAAAGGTAAGTTTTTAATCACCGTTTTTCTAACTGTTGTATCTAAAGTGGCGAATAATTTATTTTCAACAAACACCTCACTTTTTCCAACGGCATTCATTAAAGTTGATTTTCCAACATTTGTATAACCGACTAAAGCTACACGAACCATCGCACCACGATTGCCACGTTGCGTTGACATTTGTTTGTCAATCACCTTAATTTTTTCTTTTAATAACGAAATGCGATCACGAACTATACGTCTGTCCGTTTCAATTTCCGTTTCTCCAGGTCCACGCATTCCAATTCCACCTCGTTGCCGTTCTAAGTGGGTCCACATTCCCGTTAATCGGGGTAATAAATAAATACATTGCGCCAATTCGACTTGCGTTCTAGCATAAGACGATTCGGCACGTTGTGCAAAAATATCTAAAATTAAATTGGTTCGATCTAAAACCTTACAATCTAATTCTCTGGTAATGTTTTTTTGTTGTGAAGGCGTTAATTCGTCATCAAAAATTACAGAATCAATTCCGTATTCTTTAATGTAGGTTTTAATTTCTTCTAATTTTCCCGTTCCAACGAATGTTTTAGGATTGGGTTTATCTGTTTTTTGTGAAAATCGTTTCACGACTTCGCCACCAGCTGTAAAGGTTAAAAATTCTAACTCGTCTAAATACTCGTTCAGTTTTTCTTCACTTTGGTTTTGTGTAATTAAGCCCACAATGGCGGTTTTTTCGAAATTATGTTTTTCTACTTCTAGCATACTTACAAAAATAATGCATTAATAATCAATAGGTGACAAATAGAAAGTTTAATTCTCATTTTTATGATAATCTGAGGTAAAAAACAACTTTACACTTGGATATTTTTGTTGTGTCATTTGTATTGAAAATTCACTATCTGCTAAAAACACTAATTGATTGTGTTTGTCGTGTGCCATAAATTTCTGTTTCACCCGCTTGAATTCTTTAAATTCTTCGTTTTTTGGATCATCTGGAAGTACCCAACACGCTTTGTAAGCTGGGAAGTTTTCATACGTACATTTTGCCCCGTATTCGTGTTCTAAACGATATTGAATTACTTCATATTGAAGCGCACCAACGGTTCCAATAACTTTTCTTCCATTCATTTCAATGGTGAATAACTGCGCAACTCCTTCGTCCATTAATTGGTCGACTCCTTTTTCTAATTGTTTCGCTTTTAACGGATCGGCATTATTGATATATCTAAAATGTTCTGGAGAGAAACTTGGGATTCCTTTGAAATTCATCGCTTCGCCTTCTGTAAGTGTATCTCCAATTTTGAAATTTCCAGTGTCGTGTAAACCTACAATATCACCAGGATATGAAATGTCTACAATTTCTTTTTTCTCAGCGAAGAAGGCATTCGGACTACTGAATTTCATGTTTTTCCCTTGGCGAACATGTAAATACGGTTTGTTTCTTTCAAAAGTTCCCGAAACGATTTTTACGAAAGCCAAACGGTCACGGTGTTTCGGATCCATATTGGCGTGGATTTTAAATACAAAACCACTGAATTTCTTTTCGTTAGAATCTACTAAACGCGTATCAGAATCTTTAGCTTGAGGTGTCGGAGCGATTTCGATAAAACAATCTAACAACTCACGAACTCCAAAGTTATTTAAAGCAGAACCAAAAAACACAGGTTGTAATTTTCCTGACAAATACTGTTCTCTATCAAATTCTGGATACACTTCAGAAATTAATTCGATTTCTTCTCGAAGTTTATTGGCGGGTTTTTCACCGATAATTTTTTCTAATTCAGGGTTTGATAAATCATCAAAAGCGATGGTTTCTTCAATGTTTTTTCGGCTATCTCCTTCAAATAAGTTGATATTCTTTTCCCAAATATTATAAATTCCTTTAAAATCGTAACCCATTCCAATTGGGAAACTTAAAGGCGTAACTTGCAATCCTAGTTTTTTCTCCACTTCGTCCATTAAGTCGAAAGCATCTTTACCTTCACGGTCTAATTTGTTAA
>CAZULO010000251.1:0-3551 GCA_964621245.1 uncultured Flavobacterium sp. | reverse complement strand
TGATTCTATCTGTTTTATAACAAACTTATTTTTAAAAAGTCGGTTGCATTTTAATTTATTTAAGAGCTTACAATCATTCAGAAACATGTTATCATAACTGTTTTATTTAACACCTATACAATGAAACAAAAAAAATCCCATTCTCTTTAAAAGAATGGGATTTCAGTACTCTTACTGTATTTTTAGGACAGAAGCCCTCCAATTATGGCGAAAACGAAAATCAATCCGTATAATGATATAATAATTAAAGTAAAGATACCCAAAAACTTATGATGTGATTTTAAATTCTCTAGCCCTTCCGTTAGCATTTGTTGATTTTTTGTATGTAAAGCTTTAGCCGTTTTCGTAGCATAAAGATATAAGTAATATATCGGGAAAAAATAAATTGCTGCAAAAATCAAGTAAATAAACACAATTAAAGTAGTAGAAAATGGCATATTTGGATTATTGTCGAAAGCACTAAATGCTCCAATTCCAATCACCATTAATAGTCCGATTAAAACAATCAGTCCAACACCTACAAAACCAACAATAGCTAAAAACTTACACCATTTGGCACTTTCTTTTAAATAGCCTATTGCTGCTTGTGACAGTTGATTTTCAAAATTATCGAACTGAGATTGATTTTCGTTTTCCATAAAGTAGTATAATTATTTAGTTAGTTTTCAAATTCTTTTAACGTATTGATAATAATAGAAACACAATCTCTTAGTTGCTCTTCTGTCATAACCAAAGGTGGTGCAAAACGAATGATATTTCCATGAGTAGGTTTCGCTAACAATCCGTTTTCTGCTAATTTCATACAGATATTCCAAGCCGTATCACTTTCTTCTGTATCATTAATTACAATAGCATTCAACAACCCTTTTCCACGAACTAAAGTCGCAATAGTTGAAGTTTGAATATATGCATTTAATTCTTCTCTGAAAATTTGACCTAATTTTCGAGCATTTTGCGATAAGCTCTCCTCTTTAACAACATCTAAAGCCGCCATGGCAACTGCAGCAGCAACAGGATTTCCACCAAATGTTGAGCCGTGTTGACCTGGTTTGATAACATTCATAATTTCATCATTGGCCAACACAGCAGAAACTGGATACGCTCCACCAGAAATAGCTTTTCCTAAAATTAAAATATCAGGTTGCACATAACTGTTTTGTTTTTCACAAGATTGCTCACAGGTACAATTTCCACAAACAGCCAATAACGAACCTGTTCTTGCAATTCCAGTTTGCACGGCATCTGCAATAAACAATACGTTATGTTTCGCACACAACGCTTTAGCTTTGGCTAAATAATCTTCCGAAGGCACATAAACTCCTGCTTCACCTTGAATTGGCTCTACCAAAAACCCAGCAATATTTGGTGATGAAGTTATCGCTTTTTCTAAAGCCTCGATATCATCGTAAGGAATTTTTATAAATCCATCTGTAAAAGGTCCGAAATTTTTACGTGCATTTTCATCGTTTGAAAACGAAATTATCGTAGTGGTTCTTCCATGAAAATTATTTTCACAAACAATAATTTGAGCTTGTTTTTCAGCTACACCTTTTTTCTCATAAGCCCATTTTCTACAAATTTTTAAAGCTGTTTCTACTGCTTCAGCACCTGTATTCATGGGTAAAACTTTATCGAAACCAAAATAATTAGTGATATACTTTTCATACACACCCAACTTATCGTTGTAAAATGCACGAGAAGTTAAGGTTAACGTTTGAGCTTGTTCGATCATTGCACCTACTATTTTAGGATGACAATGACCTTGATTAACTGCAGAATAGGCTGATAAAAAATCGTAATACTTTTTACCTTCTACATCCCAAACATATACACCTTCACCTTTATTTAATACTACGGGTAGTGGATGATAATTGTGCGCACCGTGTTTGTCTTCTAATGAAATAAGTTCAGCTGCCCCTAATTTTTGGGAAATTTTTTCTAAAACTGACATGATTTTAATTTTATTGATTGTCAAATCGCAATTCCTACTTACGGAGAGAAATCATCCTTAATGGGGTAAAAATACAAAAAACTTGAAAACATGCACAATAAAATAACATTTAACATTTTTATCTTTAAAGCATTATCTCTATTTTTGAAAAAAAAAAAAAAAAAAACTACAACTTCTTAAAATGAAAATTAAAACCCCCTTTTTAGTAATAAGTATATTACTAAACACTTTTGCTGCCGCACAAGTAGGTATTGGCACTACAACACCAGCTGCACAATTAGAAGTATCAGCAACAAATCAAGGTATTTTGATTCCTCGAGTTGAACTAACATCATTAGTTACTGCAAGTCCAATACTTAATCCACAAGGTGGAGCATTAGTCACAAGCACAATGGTTTATCACACAGGCGTAAACAGCATCAATGCTGGTTATTATTATTGGGATGGAACCAAATGGCAAGGTATAGGAAAAGCAGATGAAAATAAAGGTTTGCAATATTATGTATTTAGCGGAAATGGAGCTTCACCAAACGTTGATAAATCAAATTTTAATTTAACCCTAGTAGGTTCAGGTTTATGTAGTGGCGTTTTAAATGATGCTTGCAGAACTGGTATTCGCTCAGGAGACAACTACACTATTTTATTTACAGGAACTCTTGTAGTAGAAACGGCAGGAAATTTTCAATTGCAATCTACTTCAGATGATGGCTCTAGAGTGGTAATAGACGGAATTCCTGTTTTAAACAGATGGATTGATCAAGGTCCAGCTGCTTTTAATGGCAATACTATTTATTTAGCCAAAGGCATGCATAATGTAGAGTTTTGGTATTATGAAAATGCGGGTTCTGAGTTTATGCAATTCAATTGGTTGCAAAATGCGAATGGAGCAACTGGCTTAGTTCATGCCTCTTCATTTATCATAGAATAATTTACTTCTTTGAATCAAACATAGTTAATAAAGTGGTTACTGTATTCCAATTTCTTATAGTAGCCACTGCGTTTAATTTTTTTTCGATATACTTTTGATCCAGTTTGGTTTTACCAGCTCCAACAGCATATTTGATATAAATTCTGGCACTATCTATTACCGCTTCATCTGGTTTGAAATTACTAATTTTCAAGTCATTTATAGCTAATGGAGGCAATTCTTTAGAGATAAAAGCCACGTAAAGTTTCTTCGTATCGCAATCTTTTTCTTTTAAAAAGGGATTGTTTTTGAAACACAAATCTAAATCCGCTTTAGAAACCATGACTACTGGCACATCATGACCAAATACTTTAGCAATTTCTTGTTTGATTTTAAACCCAACACTTGCGGCATTTTCTTCTACTGAATCCACAAAAACATTACCCGATTGGATATATGTTTCCACATTTTGAAACCCCATATTTTCGAGCATTTTTTTTAACGCATCCATTTTAATCATGTTGTGTCCTGATACGTTTATGCCACGTAATAAAGCTAAGTATGTTTTCATCTTCTAAAATTTTGTCATAAAAGTAAAATAATTTATCTATTCCGCATAACAATTCTTATTTTTGCAACATGGGAAAAAAGAGAACAGAAAGAATCGTATTCGAAAACGTACAAATCCTTGAT
>CAZULO010000250.1:0-3583 GCA_964621245.1 uncultured Flavobacterium sp. | reverse complement strand
GACCTGTAATTAAAATTGAATTTATAGTTGCATTTTGTTGGATGCAGAAAGTTTGAGGACTTATTAAATTTGGTAAACTTGTTATATCTATAAAAGGTATTATAATTCCGATAGCACCTGAAGAAATACAACCCAAAGTGTTTTTAATTTTTAAATGATAACTCGCAGCAGGTAAGTTTGTTAATGTTGGATTTGTAGACCACGTAACTCCGTTATCGAAACTATATTCACTTGCTAAACTAGTAATTGAAATTGAACCATTAGTAGAATAACAATCTGGTTGATTTATAGTAAAAAGTGGTGCCGATGGATAATCTGTAGGAGCATTAATAGTTACAGAAATTGAAGATGATTCGCAATTTGAACTATTTTTCACTTTAATTAGATAAGTACCAATAGCTAGTAACCCTGAATTTGGATTTGATGTATAAGTAAATCCATTATCAAAACTATATTGGAAAGCTAAACTTGTTATAGTGATAATTCCGAAAGGGGAAGTACAACTTAAAGGTTGAGATATGTTAAATGTTGGCGGTGCTGGTGCATTTAAAGGTGGATTTATAACAACAGTTTTAGCTAATGAACTACATGAATTATTTGATAGTTTGACTTTTACATAATATGTTCCCTGGGGTAGTGGAGGCGAAATAGGACTAGTGTTCCAAGTTAAGCCGTTATCAAAGCTATATAATATAGCATTTGTTGTAACTGTTATTGTTCCAAAATTATTTAAACAATTTGTTGGTTGACTAATTGTTACGTTTGGAGGGTAGGGTATATATTGAGTATAAAGATAAACTTGAGCTCTATTTGACATACATCCATTCAAATCTTTATACCTAATGTAATAGTTTGAATTTGCCAATAGATTATTAGCAGTATTATTTGTTGTCCATGTCAAACCATCATCAAAACTGAAGAGAGATCCTTGAGATTCAATCGTGATACTTATTCCTGTTCCTTGTTGATTTG
Source organism: uncultured Flavobacterium sp. (assembly GCA_964621245.1). GTDB lineage: Bacteria > Bacteroidota > Bacteroidia > Flavobacteriales > Flavobacteriaceae > Flavobacterium. The sequence continues at coordinate 2,611 of CAZULO010000250.1, read as the reverse complement.
GACAACTTGGCTGGATAGTAGAGTATGTTGGTGGAGGTAATAATTGTGCAGGAAGTAAATCTATTGCAATGCTTTCTGATACACATCCTGAAGCTGTTTTAATTTTAATAAAGTATCTACTTGGTGGAAGAGGGCCTGAGTTAGGACTTGTTTGCCATATTGTTCCTCCGTTAAAACTATATTCAGCTGCTAAAGTGCTAACATTAATTGAACCATTTAGATTAATACAGCTAGGTTGAGTTGCAATTATATTTGGACTTGGAATATTATTTTGAATATTTAATCGATTGCTTATAAAACAATCATTTCCAGTTGTAACTTTTACACAATATGTGCCAATATTTGATAAGTTGAAAGGAATACTATAAGTAGGATTATTTGCATTGTTGATTGCAATATTATTTTTATACCATTGATAAGTCGTGTTAGTAGGTAAATTACTAGTTAGATTTGAATGTAGCACTAAATCATTACTACATAAATTACCAGTTGAATGAATGTTAATTTTAAAATCTGATGATTTGTTTAAAATTAAATTATCATATAAAAAATATGAATAAACTTCACCAATTTGAAGTTCAGGATCATCATAAGAAACAGGTAATACTATTGGTGCCCCAATCATTATAGAATTGATATTGGTATTTGGGGTAAATGTCATTGTTATTTCGTTCCAATTAGAAGAAGGTATGTATTTTACATTTCCAATATCAATCCAATTAGAATCAATTATATTTGGGCTTAATAATGTGTTCAATGGAAAAGTAGTATTGTTTGGATTTCCAAACATTGTAATATTAACAGGTTCAAAAATATTAATATTATATGGTGTTGAATGTCCGTTTGAATTACTTGTAAGACTTGCGATTTGAAATGTCAATTGATAATTTGTGCCAGCTATTAATGGAGATGATAATTGTAATCCCAAATATTCTTTCCATGATTCTCTGTAAAAAGCACCAACAATTCCATTGCCATTTGGAAAATTTTGTAAACCAGAATTCATTATTGCAGGCATGATAAAGTTACATGTGTTATAGTAGTCAGTTGTTCCATTTGTTGCCTGGTTCCATGGAGTTGCTAAATCTAATTCTGAAAAGTTGTCTGGACAAAATGAATATGTTTCAAAGGAATGGTTTGGTAATAATGAACTTAATAGTGGGTTATTACAAATACAATCTGTATCATTTAAATCAATTTTTCCATCACCATCATCATCAATGCTATTGTTGCAGTTTTCTTGCCCAAACAAAATAATGGAGAAAAACAATAAAAAAGTAACGACTATTCTCTTTAACATGTAGTAAATTTTTTTCAAAAATAATCATTTTTCACGATCTATAATTAATTTTTATCTTTGTAAAAATATTTTTTCTTGAAAGAACTACTTCTCATTACACCGCCCTTCACCCAATTGAATACGCCTTATCCCGTAACGTCTCATGTCAAAGGGTTCTTAAACTTTAAAAATATTGCTGTTTTTCAAATGGATTTGGATACAGAAATATTTTTTGAATTGTTTTCTAAAACAAGACTTCAACAAATTTTGATGCTTTTCATACTACAAATCATTTTATAGAAAATTAACAAATCATTTACAAAATAATACAAGATTATTGCAATGCTGTAATTGCTTTTTTACAAGGAAATAATCACATTCTTTTATGACAAATTTGGAGTGGCTATTTTTAACAGAAGCCTCTCTTTTTTATTTCATAATCATCATAGAGAAGCTATTTATATATATAAAAACGATTTATTTTCTTTTTGATTTTGGTCTACAATCTGATCTTTTTTTTCATTTTGTGATGAAAATATTTTTTTAAATTGTTTGACAACGTGTTTGATGTAAAAAGGATTTTAGTATCATCTTTTTAACGAAAAATGCCCTTTGTATTCTTTTCCGTTTTCCCGAGTTACCACAAACCAATAATCTGATGAAGGTAAATCTTTTCCTAAATCTTTTCCATCCCAACCGATTGAATTTGTTCCGAATTGTTTTAGAAATTTCCCATATCTGTCGAATACTTTCACCATAAGATTAGCTTCTTTTTCTGAAAATTTAATTTTCCAATAGTCATTAAATCCATCTCCATTTGGGGTGAAAAATTTCGGATATGTTAAAAGGTAAACAGCTTCGGAAATCATCCCACAACCATTTTTGTCTCTTACATAAACGGTGTATTCTCCGGTATCTAAATTATTAAATGTGTTGCTATCTTGGAAATCCATTCCGTTTATAGAATATTCATAATTACCCTGACTTGAACTATTTAATAGTACTGTAATAGTATTGTTTTGGTCTGTCCAATCGGTATTGATCACCTCTTGTATGTTGGCAATATTAGAAGTCACAACTGTGAAATTTTTTGTTGAGGAACAAATTGTTGTGCCATGATTTTCTGTTACAGTTACGGAGTAATTTCCACCTTGAGTAATTGTAATAGATTGTGAAGTTTCTCCAGTAGACCAAGTGTACGAATCGTAATTATTCCCTGCATTAATAATAATTTCTTTTCCTTCACACAAAGGTTCAATATCATTTATAGGAATTATTGGTTTAGAAACTAATTCCAGCGTTAAAGTTACAATCTGAAAACATGTATTCGGA
>CAZULO010000249.1:0-3584 GCA_964621245.1 uncultured Flavobacterium sp. | reverse complement strand
ATAAAATGATTCAATTAGCTGGATTTACTCCAGAAACGGATATTAAAATTGAGGTTGTAGGTTTGAGACCAGGAGAGAAGTTATATGAAGAATTATTAACAGCTGCTTCCACTACTTTGCCTACCCATCATAAGAAAATTATGATTGCTAAAGATAGTACTGAAAATTATATCACAATAAATGAAGCGGTTTTAGATTTATTTACCGAATTAAATAATCCTAATTCGGATGCTTTAGTTAAAAAAATGAAACAAATTGTGCCCGAGTTTATTAGCTTAAATTCGACTTTTGAAAAATTTGACGTTTAAAATTGTCAATGAATTAGAGAATTACTTATTATAAAAAAAAATACATGCGTAAAAATATTTTAGGTTTACTTATTTTATGTTTGAGCTTTGTAGCTTGTACTTCACCAAGTAAAATGGTTTATTTAAACCAATCGGGTGCCTTAGCAGCTCAAATGAAATTTGAAACTACACTACAACCTGATGATCAATTGCTGATTATCGTTTCTTCTGAAAATTCAGAAGCAGCAGCACCTTATAACTTAAAGACAGTTACTTTTCAAGGGAATGCTGAAAATGTAATCGCACAAGAACGTCAGCAAGCTTATATCGTAGATCAAGAAGGAAACATTGAATTTCCGATTCTAGGTACAATTAAAGTGGGTGGTTTAACCCGAATTGAAGCAACTACTACCATCAAAAATGCTTTAAAAAATGGACATCTTTCCGATCCAATCGTTAATGTAAGACTGTTGAATTTTAAAGTCTCCGTTTTAGGTGAAGTGGCTAAACCAGGTGTGTTTTCCATTTCAGGGGAACGCATTACTTTAATTGAAGCCTTAGCTTTAGCCGGCGATTTAACCATCTATGGAAAAAGAAATAGTATTCTTTTAATTCGTGAAAAAAATGGGGTAAAAACCTATGAGAAAATTGATATTACCAAAACAGATTTTATTAATTCACCTCAGTATTATTTGTCTCAAAACGATGTGATTTATGTAGAGCCAAATAAAACAAAATTAAATTCTTCCGCAGTTGGACCTAATTTAACTATAGGTATTTCTGCGCTTTCATTAGTGGTCACCATCTTAGCTTTAACCGTAAAATAATATGCAAAAATACAGTCCGAATTTTGATGAAGATCTAAATCAAAACATCAATTTTAGAGAGCAAATTGAAAAATATTTAATTCATTGGAAATGGTTTGTCTTAGGTGTACTAGTTTCCTTATTTTTAGCGTTTGTGTATTTGCGCTATGCGGTTCCTATGTACAATGCGACTTCTACTATTTTAGTTAAAGACGATAGAAAAGGCGGATTAGCTTCTGAACTTTCTGCTTTTTCAGATTTAGGGATGTTAAAAGGAGCGAAAAGTAATGTAGACAATGAAATTGAAGTTATAAAATCTAGAAAACTCATCAAGAAAACACTTAGTGGTTTAGGATTCAATATTATTTATATTAATGAAGGAAGAATCAAGGATGGAGAAATTTATAATAATTGTCCCATAAAGATTTTATTTTACAATCAGAATTCGAATTTTTATAACGAATTTCATCAATTTCGAGTGGTTTCTCTTACTCCTAATTCATTTGAAGTATTTATTGGTTCTAAACTTTTCGGAACCTTTAAATATGGGGAATCTATAAAATATCTAACCGGGAATTTTACCGTTGTAAAAGATAAAATATATACAAAAGAAGCTTTAAAAGAATTTTCAATCCGTGTAGAAATTTTGCCTCTTGAAGGCTTAGCAGATAACTACAGAGGTCGTTTAAAAGTCATGACTTTAAGTAAAAACACGAGTGTTATAGAATTAAATTTTGTAGATCCCATTCCTTTTAGAGCCAAAGATTTTTTAAATGCACTTGTAAAAAATTATAACGAAGACGCGATTGAAGATAAAAACTTTATTGCAGAAAATACCTCTAAGTTTATTGCACAACGTTTGCGTTTAATTTATGGTGAATTAGAAGGCGTGGAAAAAGATGCTGAAACCTTCAAAAAAACCAATCGAGTTACTGATATTACTTCAGAAGCCGGATTGTTTTTAGAAAATGCCAGTGAATTTGAAAAACGCGAAATTGAAACTGAAACGCAATTAAAAGTCGTGAATACCATGATCGATTATTTAAAAGCAAACAAAGTAGAAAATTTAATTCCTGCGAATATTTTAACTGCTGATGTAGATGCTTCAGCTGTTATTAATCAATATAATTCTTTAGTTTTAGAGCGTAATAGATTATTAAAAACGGCAGGCGAAAAAAATGCAGTGGTTTTAGCTGTTGATAAGAAAATTGAATCGCTTCGCTACACCGTTAGTGCTAGTTTGCAACAATTGAAAGCCTCATTACAAATCAAAAAGAACGATTTAGCCCGACAAAATGCGATAGTAGAAGGTCGAATTTCTCAAATTCCAACCCAAGAAAAAGAGTTCAGAATTATCGCGAGACAACAACAGGTTAAAGAAGCGTTGTATTTATATCTGTTAGAAAAAAGAGAAGAGACCGCCATTTCCTTAGCGGTTACAGAACCGAATGCGAAAGTAATTGATGATGCCACTTCTTCTACAAGTCCTGTTTCTCCCAATAAAACGGTCATTTATTTAGTCGCATTAGTATTAGGCGGATTGATCCCATTTGGTATTATTTATTTGATTCATTTCTTTGATAATAAAGTAACCTCTAGACTCGATATTGAGCGAAATACGAACATTCCTTTTATCGGAGATGTGCCTAAAGCAGCTCATCCTAACGACATTATTCAATTAAATAGCCGAACCAATACCGCTGAAGCGATTCGAATTATACGGACCAATTTAGAATTCCTTTTAAAAGATGTTCAAGCCGGTTTGGCAAAAACTATTTTTGTTACCTCTACTTTTCCTAAAGAAGGAAAAACCTTTGTTTCTGTTAATTTAGCTTCCACAATCGCTTTATCTGACAAAAAGGTTTTATTAGTTGGATTGGATATTAGAAATCCAAAAATTGACACTTACTTAAAAGTTCCCACTGTTGGATTTACTAATTTTTTATCTTCAAATGCCTATAAGTCGATAGACGATTTAATCGTTAAGATGGATGATTATACTGGTTTTTATGTATTGCCAGCAGGGATTATTCCTCCCAATCCAGCCGAATTATTAATGGATAAAAAAGTTGCGGAAGTGTTTGAAGAATTAAAAACTAAATTTGATTATATCATTGTAGATACTGCGCCTGTAAGTTTAGTTACAGATACTTTAATTGTTGGTCATTTGGCCGATGCTTTTATTTACGTGACTCGTGCGAATTACCTCGACAAACGTATGCTTAAATTACCACAGCAATTATATAACGAATCAAAATTACCTAACATGTCTATATTACTTAACGATACGGAATCGCAAAAAGGATATGGATACGGATATGGTTATGGTTACGGTTATGGTGTTGAACCTGAAAAAAAATCATGGCTAAAAAAATGGTTCGGTAAGTAGCTCACTATTTTTTTTTCTTGTTTTTAAAAAAAGAATATTGTTTGAAATATTGTCAAGCTGAGCTTGTCGAAGCCTTTCAGGGATCTGCTATTTAGGAGGACT
>CAZULO010000248.1:0-3600 GCA_964621245.1 uncultured Flavobacterium sp. | reverse complement strand
CGAAAAAATAAAACACAATCCTAACTTCACTATTATCGGTCACATGGTCGCAGAAAGTGAAGGCATGCATTTAGTGACTCGTGCCAACACTAAAATAGAATTAAAAGCTAGAGGTTGGAACAGTTTATTGGAAGAACAAGAATAAAAATTTAAACCTGACAGGTTTCAAAAACCTGTCAGGTTTTATATTATAGCCTAAAATTCACTGCTAAAATAATTCTGTTTTCATTTTTTACCAAATCGGCTTTCCATGTTGGATCTAAAACATCATTTGAAAATCCGGTTTGTGATGTTGTTCCACCACTTCCAGTGAAATACGGAATACTTGCATTTCTGTATGCATATTCAATTCGGAACGTTACGAAATCGCTTGGCATAAAATCTAATGTCGCACTTAACTGTTTCATATTTAATTTTTCTCCATTTGAAATCGCCGCTTCATAATCGTTTGGAATACTACCAGATTGCGCTGGATTGAAAGACAAATAACCACCTGGATTAGTCACATAATCGAAACGAGTAGTCAAACCAATTTTGTTATTGTTAAACCATAAGCGGTTCACAAAAGAAGTTCCAGCCATAAAATTATCTTTAGCTTTCACACCATCGCCCTGCTGAAAACCATAGTGGTTGTTTAGACTAAAAGCGGCTTGAGACAACCCTCTTTTTTTGTTTTCAGGTTTAAAATATCGGTACACGATACTATTATCATGATGAAAACGGGTAATGTTAGATAATTCTGGCGTACCACTTTTACTGTCTTTTCCGTAATAAAAATTCGCTACTAATTGAAGGTTTTCATTTGGTCGGTAATAATTAGAATTTCCAACACCAGGATGTTTGCTCCAACTGTTGTACGATTGCCATCCGTTTAAAATCCATAATTCTGTTTTGTAGTTTTTGATTGGATAATATTGAACCCTTGCTCCTTGAAAATAAAAAGGTGTAAAATCGCAAACCATACTTCTTTGGTAACTCCAATTTTCTTGCGTTAAATAACTTTCCAAGCCAATATAACTCATGAAAATTCCCATTTCAACATTCAAACCATAATTCACATCAAAATGATAACCTGCTGCGGCTTCTCTTATGAATTTTAAGTTTCCTGTACTTGTATTTCTTCCTCTATTAACCGAGCCATCGGTTTCTTGAATGATGTTTAACATACTTCCAGTTTGCAACCACAAACGGCCAATTGTATTTTTATAATTCGATTCAATTCCGATACTTGCTAAAGCCAAACTGAACTCATTACTTCTTGCGGTAACGGCTGAAATAGTTTGTGTATTGTCTTTAGGTTGCGCGAAATTATAATTGAAATGTCCGTCTAAATACACTACTCCAGTTAAAATGGTTTCACCCGATTTATCTTTTAAAACTAATGGAAAATCTTTTTGACGATTTTGTCCATTGATCCAAGTCGTATTGTAGTTTTCAAACGGAATCTTCTTTTGTATAGAATCCGTATTGGTTTGTGCATTTGAAAGGATTGACACGAAAAGCATCAATGTAAAAATTATATTTTGTTTCATGTTAAAAAAGTATTTGTGAGTTATCATCAAAGAAGAATACTTCTAAGATGTCTTTATGTTTAATGATTTCGCCTTCTTCTGGATTAAAAACAGCTTCCTCTTCCGCTTCTTGAAAAATCCAGCGTTCCACAAAAAAGGAATCACTGTGAAAAAAACCAACTAAAAAACCGATTTTGATTTCTTGATTCGAAAGATGCAGTTTCACTTTTTTATTTGAAACCGCATCTAATTTATCATATAAAATTTTCGATTTATCTAACAGCATCTTCTTCTCTGGTTAAATCAATTTTTGAGATGGGTTGATACAATAAAGGAACTTGTTCAATAATTACATCACTTTTATCTAAACCAAATGCTTTTTCGTCGCTAATTCCGAAGTTTTTCAAATAGTTATAAGTATTTAAGAGCAAACTGTCTTTAATATTGAACTCATTTTCAACGGAAAGGTATTTTTCAATCACTACGAATTTGAAATCGGGTTCATTGTTGTATTTCGAAGAGCCATCTGGTCGGATGTGTAAGTTCAATTCTTTATTTGCGACTAATTCTTGCACGATTTTTTTGAAATACAATTCGGTTTTAGGTTGAATTCTGAAGCCTACATTGATGTTAACTTTTATTACTTTATCATCAACTAACTCAGAAACGTTATAAGTTAACGTATACGGTTCATTGGTTCGATTTAGATGCAAAAACCAATACACATCGGCACGTTTTGGCTTTTTTGCTAAAATGGATTTGATAATTTTTTCTTCCACCTGATGTCTTCTATCCGCTTTAGAAAGATAAATCAAATGGGTTGCGAATTTCGGAATACTATCGTCTTCACTTAATGCTGCTAATTGCGTGCTGTATTTTCCTAACTCTGTAAATTTTGTAAATCTGTTATGAATTTTTCTGGCGTTGAACCAAATATACATGATCATAAAAATACCTAATTCGAAAAATAAAAACATCCATCTTTCTTTAATTTTAGCCACATTCGCAATAAAGAAAGACGTTTCTACAATCGCAAATAAACCAACCACTAAAAAAACGGCATATTTATTCCATTTCAATCTGAATCTTAAAAAATAACCTAGTAATAAGGTGGTCATCATCATAGTTATGGTAATTGAAAAACCATAAGCCGCTTCCATATGTTCCGAAGAACGGAAATATAAAATCATCAATACACAACCAAACCAAAGTACATTATTCACACTTGGAATATAAATTTGTCCTTTCAATTCTGAAGGTTGACGCACCGCAACTCGTGGCCAGAAATTTAAGTTGATGGCTTCGTTAATTAAGGTATAACTTCCACTGATTAAAGCTTGAGAAGCAATAACGGTTGCTAAAGTCGCAATAATAATACTTGGCAATAAAAACCAAGTTGGCATGATTTCAAAAAACGGATTTCGGCCATTTAGAAATGCTTCATTTTGATGCATTAACCAAGCGGCTTGCCCTAAATAACAGGCGACCAAACTCGTTTTAACGAAAATCCAACTGATACGAATATTTTTGATTCCACAATGACCTAAATCAGAATACAACGCTTCCGCTCCTGTTGTACATAAGAATACTGAACCTAACAACCAAAAACCTTTTGGATATTGCGTTAGCATTTCATACGCATAATACGGATTTAAGGCTTTTAATATATCGGGATGATGAATAATTTGGCTGATACCAACCACCAATAACATACTAAACCAAACCGCCATTATAGGTCCAAAAAACTTCCCAATCACTTGTGTTCCGAAGCGTTGAAAGAAGAAAAGCAAAGATAGAATGACCACTACTAAACCCACAACTACATTATTTCCGGCCACAATAACATCTTGTAAGCCGTTCACCATTCCTAAACCTTCTACAGCTGATGCAACAGAGATTGGTGGCGTGATAATTCCGTCTGCTAAAAGTGTGGTAGCTCCTAAAACAGCTGGAATGACTAATTTTTTTCCATATCTTTTTACTAAAGCATACAAAGAGAAAATCCCACCTTCCCCATTGTTGTCGGCTTTTAAAGTCAGCCAAATGTATTTAATGGATGTTTGTAAAATTAGTGTCCAAAAGATGGCTG
>CAZULO010000247.1:0-3696 GCA_964621245.1 uncultured Flavobacterium sp. | reverse complement strand
TGTGTTTTTACAAGAATGTAACATACTTGGAATTTGAGCCAATATGCTTGCAAAAACTACACTTTTTACAAAGTTTCTCCTTGAAAATTGATTAGAGTTTTCCCCATTCTTCATCGAAATAGCGTACTAAAATTTGGTTATCTAATCGGTTAATTTCTACATTTCGGGCCATCATATCTTTTGGGAATTGATTTAAACTTTTATAATTGTGGTTGTAGAATTTAAGCTGATTTACTTTTCTGTTTACTTTATCAAAAGTGTTTTTTGAATTTAATGTCGCAATGGTATAACCCCATTCACCAAAAGAAGGCACATAAACATGATAGGCATCTGTATTTGAAAACACTTGTTTCACGGTTTTATGAATACACCAAAACGATTTAGGCGCAAAATAAGGCGAGGTCGTTTGGATTACGATTACCGTGTTTGGATTGGCTAACTTCGCTAACGTTTTATAAAAATTAAGCGAATATAATTTGCCTAAACTATAATTGGAAGGATCGGGAAAATCTATGATAATTACATCATACTTTTTGGTAGTTGTTTTCGCCCAAAGAAAAGCATCTTGGTTGTAAATCGTGACTTTTTTATTTAGAAACGAATTGTGATTAAAGGTTTTAAGAATGGTATTTTCTTTAAACATTTGCGTCATTTTTTCGTCTAAATCTACAAGAGTAATGGTTTTAACTGCTGGATATTTTAAAATTTCTCTACATGCTAAACCATCGCCACCGCCTAAAACCAATACGTTTTCAATATTAGTGGCGTTTTCCATTGCTGGATGCACTAAAGCTTCATGGTATCTGTATTCGTCGGCAGATGAAAACTGGAGATTGTTATTTAGATAGAGTTTATAATCGTTTTTATTGTGCGTTAAAACGATTCTTTGGTACGGAGTTGTGTTGGTAAAAACAATGTTTTCTCCATATAATTTTTCTTCTGAAAAGCTTAAAATTTCGTTAGAAAAATAGAAAACCACTACTAAAAGCAAAAATGAAAAGATAGATTTGAATTTCAGTAGTAAGCTGTTTTTAATTTCTTTTTGCAACAAAAAAGTCAAGAATATGGCAACTGAAATATTGATCATTCCGAAAAACAATGAGGTTTTAATCACACCTAATTGAGGAATAAACACCAAAGGAAACAAAACAGAAGCTAATAAAGCGCCAATATAATCGAACGTAAAAACATTAGACACTAATTCGCTGAATTCTACTTTTTCTTTCAGAATATTCATTAAAAGCGGAATTTCTAAACCTACTAAACAGCCTGTAATGAAAACCAAAAGATATAAAACAACTTGAAAATAATCTACTTTTTCAAAAAGGATAAATAGCAAAACAGAACTTAAACCGCCGATTAATCCGACAATTATTTCGATTTCAATAAAAGTGTTTAGCTGATTCTTTTTGATGAATTTCGCAAAATACGAACCCACACCCATGGAGAACAAGTACACACCAATAATAAACGAAAATTGTTTGACCGAATCGCCAAGTAAATAACTGGCTAAAGTTCCTGCAATTAACTCGTAAATAAGTCCGCACGTAGCGATTATAAATACGGCAAATAAAAGTAAATATTCAAATTTTAAGAATTTTTTACCCATGAATTGCGGCGCTAATGATCATAGAAATGCCTATAATTAATGCTGCAAAAACAATGGCTAATGCGGTGTTTTTGTTTTGTACAATTTCTTTCCAGGTGTTTTCTGGTGTTGCTTTTTCAATGATGAAATACCCAATTAATAAAATTACGATTCCAACTAATGAAAACACTATTGAGTTAATTAATCCGTTTACTAACATATTTTTCAGTTTATATTATTATTAAATATTGATTTTTTTACTTGTGATAAAATCTATTTACGCCGCTTCCTCTATAGGTAGAAGAACCACTTTGAGTTTTTTCTGTTGTTTGACAATCGCAAATTCTATTTCCTGAAATGGAAAAGTTGAGAAATACAACATAGGCAATAATTGAAATCACTATGGCCCATTTATTATTAAGTATAAAATCTTTCATATTCTATTCGATATATGGTGAATAACTACTCTCACTCCATCTTGTTCTTTCAAAATAATTTCTTGCAAAATAAATAGCTAAAAATATTCCAAATAAAGAAACTATAATTACGCCAAAATTCCAATTAGAAGCATCTCCCCATTTAGCAGTAACTTGCACGTTTTCATTACTATAATCCGTGTCTTGTTTAGATGCTTTTATGGCTAAATGATATTTTCCCGGACCTAAGCCACAAATATAAAAATCTGGACTAGAAGTGCCTTCTGACCAACTTTCACCACCTTCGTATCCAGAATAATATTCGATGTCTTGTTCGGCAAAAATTTCTTCATTGGTGTTTTCATTAATAACCGATAATCCGACCCAAGCCCACGAATTAGAAACACCACTTGCTAAATCAATTTTCAATGGAGCTGATGAACCCTCAAGTGTAAAACTTGGAGATACATAGTCTTTATCTTTAAACTCGTTAAAATTTATAGACGTAAATAAAACATCTTCTTGGCTTCGTTCTTGATTTATACATAAATGCGTAATTAAAACAAAGATGATAGTCGCACAAAATAGCAAAGCAGTATGTTGCAAATTAAACAAAAAAGGCTGTACGACTCCGTAACCATTTTTGGTTGGTACACTTTGATTTTTAAATATCTGTTTTATTTTAGTCTTTGAAACATGCTGACCAAGATAAGTCACAGCTTCGGCATTAATAGTTTCTGTTGCTAAAATAAATGGTGGCTGAATATATTCTACTACAAAATTATCAAACTTTTTCAAATCAAAATCAAAAAAACCATACGCTCGCATTAAAGTAGGTGTATAATAATCGAACTTATTATAGATAATATCTTTATACTTGATACTTAAATTACCTGATTTTTTTAATTCGATATCATCCACTTGTTTGAGTTGAATCCAATGCCCGTTGCATTCTGATAAATAAATATATTGCTCGTCTTTTGAAACTAAAGTATATTCTTTAGCATAAGTAAAAGCGCCTAAAAACTTAACCAAAACATTAATGATTTCAAACTCTTTATCGTCGAAAACACCTTTTAAACCGATTGGAAAAATAATATCTAAAGGCTTATAAGTGTATTTTTTTATATGGGTTTGATTGGCTGATTTTAAATCACAAATACTACCACAACTAGGACAAGCGAAATTCACAAAATCTACTGTAGTTTGCACACTCGTTAACGTGTTGCAAGATTTACAAGTTATTGTATTAATCATCTGTTTACTTCTGTTTGTTTCACAATAGATGCTTCAAAATAATTCGTAATTTGATTTGAAATAGCTCTAACTTTCTGTGTATTATCACAAGAATAATTACACAAATACACATCAGTAGTTAATTGATTTATTTCTGGCCAAGTATGAATACAAATATGGGATTCTTTCAAACAAAAAGCAATGGTGAAGCTATTATTTTCGAAAACATGTGAAGTTTGACCTATTAATTCTAGATTATGCTCTTGTAAAAGTAAGTTTACAAAAGTAATGAAAGAATCACAAGTAGTAAGTTTACTATTGTGTGTTGTTTTTAAGGTAAGTAATACGTGTAAGCCTAGTAGATTAGTAGGATTTTGCATCTATTATTTTTTGTTACTTTACTTATACGAGGAAAATATAAAAAAGTTACAAAAAAGTTACATTCTATTGTTCTGG
>CAZULO010000246.1:0-3699 GCA_964621245.1 uncultured Flavobacterium sp. | reverse complement strand
GCTTTAAATTTGAAAAACTAATAATTTGGCAAAGAGCAATGGATTACGGAGAAGAAATTTACACGATGTCTTTGCAATTTCCTAAACATGAAGTTTATAATCTTTCTTCTCAAATACTAAGAGCTTCTGATTCTGTAGCTTTAAATATTTCTGAAGGTTCAATTTTACAATCTAATGCAGAATTTAATCACTTTTAAATCGAAAATAAAAAATGACTGAATTTAAAACACCTAACGCTAAACTCCCAGCTTCCAACTCCCAGCTTCAAGCTTCAGACTTCGAGCTACGCAGTGAAGAAGTTCAAGATATACTAACAAAAGTACCCAATTGGATGATTCGCTGGGGCACCTTCCTGATTTTTGGAATTATTTTATTGTTGTTATTCGTTTCTTGGTTTATCAGATATCCTGATGTGGTGACTAGTGAAATTATAATCACAACAAATACACCACCAGAAAAATTAACAGCAAAAGTCAATGGGAAAATTCAGGCGATTTTAATTGAAGATAAAGCAATAGTTAAAGCAAATACGCCTTTAGCAGTGATTGAAAATTCTGCGAATTATAAAGATGTTTATTTATTAAAATCGACTATTGAAACTATCGATTTAGAAAAAAAAGAATTCCCTTTCGAAAAATTCAAAAACGTACAATTGGGAGAAATAGAAGCGAATTTTGCGGTTTTTCAAAAAGATTATATTGCCCATCAGCTAAATAAAAAACTACAGCCTTTTGAGGTTGAAACCAATGCACAAGGTTACGAAAAGACGCAAGTTGCCGAAAGATTACAATTGTTAATCGCTCAAAAAACAATTACTGAAAAGGAATTGCAGCTTCAAAAAATTGATTTAAACCGACAAGAAACCTTATTCAAAAAAGAGGTGATTTCAGCACAAGAAATCGAAAAACAACGCTTAATTTATTTGCAAGCGGAGAAAAATTACAAGAATTTATTGAGTTCTATTTCTCAAACTAAATCATCGATAAACGATTTAAAAAGAAACCATAAAACGACTCAAATTAACGAAAACAAAGAAAACACCAATTTAGAAACCAATGTATTACAAGCGTTCTACCAACTCAAAAAAGCGATTAAAGATTGGGAATTGAACTACGTTTTCCGTTCTTCAGATGATGGAATGGTCTCCTTTTTACAAATTTGGTCAGTCAACCAAAACATCACAGCTGGTGAAAATATGTTTGCGATTGTCCCAACACATCAAAAGGGTTATATTGGAAAATTAAAAGCCGCTGCCTTAAACTCTGGAAAAATTAAAGAAAATCAACGTGTTAATATTCGTTTAGCAAATTATCCTGATAAAGAATTCGGAATTTTAAAAGGTACTGTAAAAAGAATATCGTTAACGCCAGACAAAGATGGAAACTTACTAATAGATATTGCTTTACCGAATGGATTGGAAACATCGTATAACAAAAAAATACAATTTCAACAAGAAATGCGCGGTTCTGCAGCTATTATCACAGAAGATTTACGTCTTTTAGAACGAGTTTTTTACCAGTTTAGAAGCATGTATCAAGTAGAATAATAACCTACATTTTCAAATAAAACTCTTTAGTCAA
The DNA here is from genome assembly GCA_964621245.1 of uncultured Flavobacterium sp. Lineage (GTDB taxonomy): Bacteria > Bacteroidota > Bacteroidia > Flavobacteriales > Flavobacteriaceae > Flavobacterium. The sequence continues at coordinate 2,119 of CAZULO010000246.1, read as the reverse complement.
TTCTATATATTCTGGAGTGTATTGATGACGCGCGGTTTCAATGACTAATTCATCAATAATTGGCGTTTGTTCGATACGAGTAAATGCCAATAAACTTCTTTTAATTTCGGAAGTTGGCGTGCCTTTTACACGGGTAATTTTTAAAGGAAATAATAAAGCTTGTTTCGCTAAAGCGATGAAATTTTCTTCTGCAGCATAAGGAATAATTACAGAGAAGATTCCATTTTCAGACAATAACAAATAAGCGGCTTCTACTAAATCTTCAAAAGGAAGCGCATCTGCAAACCGAGCCAAATCGCGTGCTTCGTCTGGTGTTTTATAATCTTCAGTATAAAAAGGTGGATTAGAAACAATAACATCATATTGTTCTAGCATTTCAAACTCGTTAGTTTCTTCGTCAATTTCTTGTAATTCTTCTACAAATTCATCTAAACCGGCGTGATAACAAAACAATCGATCGCCCCAAGGTGAGTTTTCAAAATTGTCGACACATTCTTCGTAGGCGTTTTCTTCAATCTCAATCGCGTCAATTTGTTCCGCGTGACTTCTTTGTGCTAACATAAGCGAAAGCAAGCCTGTTCCAGCGCCAATATCTAAGATGTTGTAAGGATTATTGATTAAAGGTGTCCAAGCGCCTAATAAAACGCCATCTGTTCCCACTTTCATGGCAGATTTTTCCTGATGGATCGAAAATTGTTTAAACTGAAACATAGTTATATTTGATTACTGCTCACTGAGACTGTAAACTACTCCAAATACAAATCCACCAAACCAATAGGTGTATTTAAAACCAATTCTTTCTCTTTTCTATTGACTTCAATAATAAAAGAATCAATCATTGGCACTAAAACTTGTTTTTGACCTTTGAAAATTTCAAAAATAGGTTGAGCGGCATTATCCAAAATGGCATGAACCGTTCCGATATCACCTAAACGTTGATCGACAACTTTAAAACCAATAATTTCGTGGAAATAAAACTTATTACCTTCTAGTTTGGGTAACAGGGTTAAAGGTAAATACACTTCTAAATTTTTCATGTTGTCGGCTTCAAGCTCCGAATCCACATCTTCAAATTTTACTCTAAGAAATGTATCTTTATGAATGGAAGATTTTTCAATAAAAAATGGAACCAGATTTTTATTGTATTCAATAAAAACTGATTCCAAATTTTGATAAAGTTGAGGCTCGTCTGTATCTAAATAGATCAGAACTTCCCCTTTGAAACTAAATTTTTTAGCGATTTTGCCTAAATAAAAACATTCTTCTTTACGCATCCTCGCCCTATATTAAGCTTCTGATTCTTCGTTTGTTCCTTCAGCAGCTGGTGCTTCAGTAGTTTCTTCTGCAACTTCTTCCGCAGCAGCTTCAACCGCTTCTTCTGCCTTAGCAGCTTCAGCTTGTGCAGCGATACGTTTTTCGTTTGCAGCTTGTTCTGCTTTAAAAGCAGCAGCTTTAGCAGCAGCATCCGCTTTGCTTAAACCGTCTTTTTTAGCAACAACTTTATTTGCTTTTTCCTCTAACCAAGCCGCTAATTTAGCATCTGCTTGCTCTTGAGTTAAAGCGCCTTTTCTTACTCCACCATCTAAATGATGTTTCAATAAAGCACCTTTGTAAGATAAAATTGCTTTTGCAGTATCTGTTGGTTGCGCACCATTATGTAACCATTTCACCGCGCTATCTAAATTGATATCGATCGTTGCAGGGTTAGTGTTTGGATTGTAAGTACCAATTTTCTCTAAGTATTTACCATCTCTTTTTGAGCGTGCATCAGCAGCTACTACCCAGTAAAAAGGCTTATTCTTTTTACCGTGTCTTTGTAATCTAATTTTTACTGACATAATCTTATGATTAAATTTGAGGTTCTCGACCTCGGTTAATTAAGGGTGCAAAGATACTAATAATTTTCAATGTTCAATATTCAATTATCAATTATTTTTGAATCAGGCTTTTGAACTTGCTTTTTTCACAACACAGATTAAAGAAATTTTAGAAATTCGAGAAATAATTCTAATACTAGTTGTTAAATTTGATTTTCTATATTGATCATTTTAAAACACAGATTGGAGAAATTTTAGAAATTCGAGAAATAATTCTAATACTACTTGTTAAATTTGATTTT
>CAZULO010000245.1:0-3703 GCA_964621245.1 uncultured Flavobacterium sp. | reverse complement strand
ATTAAAATTTTCATATTGCAAATTAAGCAATCAATTTTGAATGAAAGTTGAATTTATAAATTAAGATTATAACAATAAAATTTGAAATAATAATTGCTAATTACAAATCATAACTTTATAAATAAAATTATAGTTTTATTGTAGAGCAAAAACAAGGAAGCAATATTGTCAAACATTATAAAAAACTATATCCCATTAAACAAGCATTGCAAAACTACAATTAAAACTTTGTTATAGTTATTACCAGTAAAAACTGGAGCGTAACATTATAAAACATAAGCTTTGCAACAACAATTTTCTATTTTTGCAAAGCAATTGAAATCATTTATTTAAGTTAAATTACTTTTCTTATTTCGTTCCAGTTGCAATCTACTAAACCAAAGGTTTCAATTAGATTCCAAATTTCGGGTGTGTGTGTTTCAAGTTCGTTAATGATATGTTCAGTATTAGTATAAATAGTTTCATATCTTTTAGTTTTTTCAGCTTCTTTTTTTTCAATAAGTAACACATCTGCAAAATCTGTTCCTGCTTCAAAATTGGTATTTTCCAGCCAATCATTGACAATTATATCAAAACCTAATATGTTGATTTCGTTAGCTTTTTTAAACCAATCTTCGTACTCACTTTTATCAGGGAACGCAATAATTTTATATTGCTTAATTGGTTTCAGATTTTCATATTTAAAACCTTGTTTGCTTCCTGTGGCTAACCAAATATATTGAGGTTTAAATATACTCATCATAATAGCTGTTTTTTCTCCCTCAACAAGTGCAATGGTTTTGGCAATACTTTCATTTATTAGGTGCAAACCGAATAAGCATTGATTAAGATTAAAATCATCGATTGTTTGGTTTCGTTTTAAAATACTATGAACCCAATCTATAAAACTTTTGCCGTCTTCATTTTTGTATCGTTTACCAGTTTTTGTAACATATTGTAAAATTTTACCAGCGTGTACCCTTTGCAAATTATCAATTTGCCAAAATATTGTTGCACCATTCCAACGTTTTGATGTTCCTATCAAATATTTAAGTATGGCATCTTTTACTTCGGTTTCTGTAAAAATGGTTTTTAAGAACTGGATAAAATTATTTTCTTTGTAATTCCGACCACTTTGACTTACTAAATCGTAATTATGAAAACTTGGTTTTGGTTTCGGAATATTAACTATTTCAAATGTATTATTAAACTCGCCTTTTGGTGTACTATGAAAACCGCAATTTGTTTCACGGTCGCAACGTCCAAAATCTTCATCTAAATAGTTTCCTGTTTGTGTTTCTTTATATTTTACAAGGGTTCGTTTGTTGCATTTTGGACAAACAAACTTTTTACTACTCTTATCTAAATTATATTTGTATTGTTTCATAAAATGAATATTTTAATCTGCACTTTGCATTTTCGACACTTTCAGCATTTTAAAGTGTCAATAATGTCGAAAGTGCAAAAGGCATTTTGCAAAATGACTTTTACTCTTGTTTGATTTTTATAATTTTTTCATAGCAACCGTGCTTTGTGTTTTTGAACAAAACAGTATCTTTTATAAAATCTTTAACTCGTCTTTCTTGAATATCAAACTTCTTACCTATTTCAATTGCAGTAGCAGTAGTAAACTCATTACTAATCATAGTGTAAAAATTTATTTTGTTGTCAGCTAATGTTTTTAAATACTCATTTGGGTTTTGAAGAATTGATAAAACCTTAAAAGAACTATTCATATAGTAATTACATAGGTCTTTTGCGCCTTTTACGGCTCTAATTTGTATTTCACTACCATGAGGGTCTTCCATTAATTGAAGTAATAAAGACAAGCGAACAAAATGATTATCAAACTTTGATATTACTTCGCCTTTAATGTTATTTTGATATTCATTTACTTTATCGCAATTTTCCTTTTGCCATTGATAAAAAAAGTCTTTTGCTTCGGCATTCCAGTTTAAAATTTTACAATTTAAAATTCCGTCAATTTTCTGAACCGTTGTATTACTAAAATAATCTTCTATATAAGTATTATATCTTCCAAATATTGAATTATCAAATTCAACATCATTTATTGGTACTTTATCAGAAGAATTGGGAAAAGCAAATAAAAATCTTTGAAAAAAGCCATTATTTAATTTTTGAATTGGGAATGCGCTTGCTAACATTCGAGGTTGCAAACCACCTATTATTGACAAATATGGATTTTGAATAAATAAAGGTATGGGGTTGCCTATTCTATCAATAGTAGTAGGTTGATTGCTCCAAAACGAAAGATAAACACCTAATTGATCGCCTTTTGAATAATTATTCATTCCTTCAAAAAATGTAGCCATTTCATCACTTAAAACTGTGCAACCTCTTAAATTCTCACTCAATCTTTTATTTAAAACTTCTGGTGTGAAATTAGTTAATATACTTTTTGTTAAAATCGGCTCAAATACTTTAGGAATATCCTCTTTTACTTTTTTTGTAAATTTTTGATATTCTAAATATTCCGCATAAAGATTAGCATACGTTTCGTGATTATTTGCGTCAATATTTCTTATTGGTGAAAAAATAGTATTTATTGGATGGGTTTTATTTGCACCAGCATTACCAATTAAACAACTATAAATTGAAGCATATTCAAACCAGTTATTTTTGACTCTTACCTTTGCACTTGTACCTATTGTGGTTGCAATGGCTGTTAATACAGTAGTTCCTGTGTAATCCAAAGGAAAATTTAAAGACTTTTTTAAATCTAATATTAGTTCCTTAAAAAGCAAAGGAAACGCATCTATTGGAAATGCGTTATCATTTGCAAATGCACTACCAAGCATAGCATCATCAACGGCTTTACTTAAACCGTTTGTCCTTGTGTTGTAATTATCCATATTGCTATGAATTAATTAACTTAACCGCTTCTAAAACTTGTTTTCTGCTATAATATACCCTGTTTCCTATTCCACTACTTATTAGCTTACCACTACGAGTATGTTTCCATAAAGTTGTGAAATTTATACTCAATAAAGTACAAACTTCTTTTCGGGTCATTAAATCGTTTTCGGGTTGTTGTGATTCTTTTGTTGCATGAGGTTGCAACAATGGTTTAAGTGCTTCGGCTAATTGTTCAATTGTGATGCCGTTTAATAAAATTTGATTCATTTTTCTTATTTTTTAATTAATAAGAGCAAATGAACTTTAGGTTTATTTTGGGTTTAACCTAAATCGTTTCTTTTAAATTTATTCCAATTCGGATTAATTCTTTTTCTACTTTTTCAACAGCCTTTAATGAGTTCATTGGGTTATTCGTTTGCGAAACAGAATTATTGACAATAGGATTAATCATTGGATAAATAGATGATGTTTTTATTCCAGTAATTCCAGATAAAAAAGATGCTAAACTATGTGTGTTTGTATTAAATGGTGTTTTTGTTCTTAAAAAATCAATTATTCCCATTTTTTGTAAATAAATTATTTTTTCTCTACCATTAGTTTCACTTAAATCAATTTCTACTTCTTCCGCTTCTGTTTTTCCATATTTACATTCCGCAATTTTAACTCGAATAAAAGATATAACTTCTTGAAATTTATCCATATTCACAACAGTTCCACCGTAAAGTTCTCCTTCAAAATCTTGATGACTAACAACATTCGCATTAATATAAATTTCTAATTGATAATTAAAAAAGTCTAATTCTGTTTTTGCGGTAGCTAAAATAAATTCATTCAGTAAATATTGAAA
>CAZULO010000244.1:0-3723 GCA_964621245.1 uncultured Flavobacterium sp. | reverse complement strand
AGATAACTGGATTTCGGGAGCATAAAAGAAAGATTGACAAAAGGAAGGTAAACCAAACATAGATTGTTTAATTCCTAAATCTATTGCGTTATCTTGTAAAGTACAGCCGTTTCCTAGAATATTCGGATTTGATATAACGGATATTTTACTGCTTTCTTGATGTGCAACATAAATTTTGTTATCGGGTCCTATTTGCATAGCAAAAGGACGTAAGATCACATTAATATTAATTTTTGAATTAGGTATGTCTGCTGCTGTTAAATCATATTGACTTATTATGTTTTCAAAAGGATTTGTAGCATAAAGCACCTTGTCATTGGCAGAAAATTCAACGCCGTACGTGTCTTTACTCGAGAGTTTTATGTTATTAGAAAGTAATCCAGTTGTCTTATTAAAGTCCATGATTTCAAGGCAACCTATTTGAATATTCCCACCTGCTATGGCTATTTTGTTGCCCGAAGGCGAAAATTTTAATTGACCATAAATGATAACTTCAAAAGGTACATTTAAGTTGATGTCAGATAGTACTGGAGTTGTGTTTAAACCAGAACTTGTTAATAAATGGGAATAGAACGTATTTCCTGGATAACCATGTGTAACAATCCAATAATCGATATTATTCGCATGTTTTGTAATGGCTAATTTTTCACAACTTGGGCTGTATACCAAAACGTTTTTTGTGGTCGTAACACCTCCTAAACCGCCATCTAGTGTCAAATCAACTATAGTATATCTAAAACCTTTTGCACCTCCTTCGCCATCGAGTGTAAAAACATAATATAGGTTGGGACTGCCCGGTTTTTGTACAATGGTAGCGGATTGTGTGGAAGTAGAATTACCCATTAAGTTTTCTCCATTTAACATTATATTATGGTTTTTATTATACACAGTGCGACCATCTGTATAAAATAATAATTGTCCTAAGCTGTTGGATAAGACGGCACAACCTTCAAAAGTGTTTAACTTTCCATTTAATAGAGTAACGGGATTACCACTATTAAAATCTAATCCTGCATTTAGTCCAAAGTACCAAATATTAGCTTCACCTTGTGAAAAAACACTAAAGTGAAGAAGAAAGAATAAAAGTATCACTGTTTTTTTCATAAATTTTTAGAAAAAAAATAAAATTTTATCGTAAATGTAAATATTTTTTTAAAATTTTTCATCAAAATATCCAAAAAAAACCAGTTAATTGAAAGAAATTTTACACGTAATTTTTAGATTATTAATTGGGATTTTTTTATTTTATTATTGTCATGATTAATTATAGAAGGTAATCCGTTATTTATAAATGTATTAAAGCATAAAAATAACTTTAGTATTTAGGAACTATTTCCTTTTAAGTTTTTTTACTTGAAAGTTAATACAATTTATCAATCAATTAATTAAGGGTTGTAATTGATGTAGTTAACTAGTATTCAAAAAAAAACCTTTGTCAAAATTAGATCTGACAAAGGTTTTTTTAAAATATTTTATTGTGACAACGGAATTTTCACCATTGAAATATCATCCAGCATTTTTCCCAAATCCCAATTATTGGCTTCACCTTGTGAGAACACCAAAGTGAAGAAGGAATAATAGACTTGTTTTATTTATAAAAAAATATTTTATTAGTGTTAAAATAAAATTACATTACCTTTTCAAACTAAAATGTCCTTTAAAGATTCTTCCATCTTCTAAGTTTATATGATACCAATAATCTGATGATGTCATTGGTTTTCCATTATATGTGCCATCCCAACCTGAAGAAAGTGGTGAGATTTGTTTTAGTAATTTACCATATCGATCAAAAATATGAATTGTTGTTTTCGCATTGTATGAGTCATTTATACCTTTGATATTCCAATAGTCATTATATCCGTCTCCGTTTGGAGTAAAATAGCTTGGAATTCCCAGTAAACTAATTGCTTCTTGAGCAATCCCACATCCATTTATATCTTTTACATATACAGTATAAATTCCGGCTTCTACATTATAAAACGAATTACTTGTTTGATAAGTAGCTCCATCTAAACTGTATTCATAATCACCAGATCCACTTACAGTTACAATCACTGAATTTGTAGCTGACAAATCAGTAATGCTTATATTTTCTATTGTGGCAATATTGGAAGCGGTTACGGTTATGGTTCTTGTTTTACTGCAGTTTTGCGCATTTGTAACCTCGACTGTATAACTTCCTTCCGTATTAACTGTTAAAGTATAGTTGGTTTCTCCTGTTAAGATTGTTCCATCTAAAAACCATTGATATGTATAATCGTTTATGGTGGCTATATCTTGTAGCCCAGCATCAATAGTTTTAGTAAAATTAGGATTGTTACTACATACTAACTCGGTGCCAAATGAATTGATATTAGGTATTGGTTTCACTATAAAAGGAATACTTAGTGACGCTTTACAAGTTGTATTACTAGGATTAATTACTTCAACAGTTATAGTTTGTGTTGTTGTAGTAAAAGGATTAGGCAATGGACTTGGTAATGCCACTCCATTTCCATCATAATAATTTACAAGCATTCCTGTTTGAGAGCCTAAGATTGTAGCTTGAAATGAACTCGTATCAAAAGGGAACAAACCATCTTGAGTAAGTGGATTTACCTCATCATCGCAAGCAGAAGTCAAAGTTGTAGCAATCGGAAATGCTTCAGGTAAATCGTCCACTATAAATTGAATAGTAGCTTCATCATAACAAGCTGTAGTTGTATTGTTTGTCGCTCTAGCCGTAATAATTTGTGAGGTTGTAATAAACGGATTAGGTAACGGACTTGGTAAAGTATTTCCGTTTTGATCTTTATAAGTTAGGGAAACGTTAGTTAAACCATTCAATAAAGATGTTTGAATATTACTGGTATCAAAGCCGAAAACTCCGTCTTGATTGTCATCGCAATTACTAATACTTTGATTTTCAATGATTGGAATACGTTCCACATTTAAAGTAATATGATGTCCTAAACCTAAGCAGTCGTTATTAACCTGACTATCAACTCGAACATAAATAGCTTGCGAGTCAGGATAGCCAATATTTTTATAATTGGAAATGTCAGCAATAGCATTTTGTTCTGCTAAAGCATCAGCTTGGTTTTTGTAATATTTTATAGTTAGTAATTGCCCAACAGGATACAAATCTTGAATTTGCGAGGTTACACTACTAAAATCAAAAGAGGCAATTCCATCTGTGTTGGAACCTGATAAAACATCATCACAAACCGTAAATACTTTCTGAAAACTTGAAGGAATAGAAGTGGTGGACACACTTAAATTTAACTGCCCCACTCTAAAGCATCCATTTGTGTTTTCAATACGAACATAAACCACATCGTTACTTACAGCTTGATTGGTATAAGCTATAGGATTTGTGATGCTTGCAACAGTATTGTTATTTTGAGCATCAGTTGGATTTTCAAAATAGGTAAATGTTAAACCAGTTGTACTCGCCACAAATGAATTTTCTGCTTCTTTTAAGTTGAAAGCACTAAAACCATCGTTATTGTCATCACATTGTTTTAGCGTAACAGTACTATTGGTCAAAACAGGTCTTGGATAGATTGTAATATCTCTAGTATTACTTCCAGTTCCTTGAGGAGTTGTAATTATTACAGCTACTGGAAAAGTTCCTGAAGTTGAATAGGTATGGGTTGGACTTACAACAGTAGAAGTATTACCATCCCCAAAATTCCAATTGGCAGATAATATAGTTTGGTTAGTATTAAAACTAAAATTAAC
>CAZULO010000243.1:0-3752 GCA_964621245.1 uncultured Flavobacterium sp. | reverse complement strand
AAACAGCTTTATTAAAAGAACAACAGAAAGCAGTTGAAATCAAACAAAGTATTGGTGCCCAAGAAATGTCAAGAAAAGGAATTAGTAATGTGGAAGCAGGATTAACTAAAGTAACTGGTATTTCAAAAGCAGAATCGAGAGGCTTATTTGTAAGAGGCTTAGAAAACAGATACAACAATTTATTAATTAACGATTTACAAGCGCCTTCAAACAGTCCATTCAAAAAAATTATTCCGTTAGATTTATTTCCAACGGATATAGTTGGAGTTTTAAGCGTATACAAAACATTTAATCCAAATATCCCAGGTGATTTTGCAGGAGCAACAATAAACGTAGAAACTTCAGAAGCACAATCGTCACAAACGAAATTAACTGTAGGACTTGGATATGTAACTCAAAATAACGGTGGTGATTTCCTGCTTTCTGAAACAGCCAACAACAGAAATGGTTTTTTTGGAATTCAAAAAAACAAAAGAGAATTACCTGTACAATATGGTAACATAGGAGCTTACAGACTAAGTTCTACTGAATACAAAGAAGCATACAAAAATAACTCATGGAATGTTGATAAAGTAGCTGCACCAATTAACAATAGTATTAGTTTTAGTCATTCTGATAAATTTAAATTTAGTAATAACAGATCATTTTCTTATATTCTTTCCTTAAATGGGGACAATAAATTCCAAGTAAGACAAGGTGCTGAACGATCATTTGTAGAAGGTTTAGGAGAATACAACAATAATTTATACTCACAATCGTATAGTTACCAAACTAGTACTTCTACTTTAATTGGTTTAAAATATAAATCAGACCGATTTCAAGTTGCAGCAAATTCGATGTATCTAAGAACTACAGAAAATTTAATTAAAGACCAATTTGGTGTATTCCAAAACCAGAAATCAACACCGAATCGTTTTGTAAGAACAAATCAATTTGAACAATCTGATTATTTCAACAACCAGTTATTAGCTAACTATAAAATTACATCAGATGATAAACATAGTGTAAAAGGAGGTGTTTCATTTGTGAAAACAGTTTATGAATTACCTGATAGAAAATTTTTAGATGGTAAACTAAATTCGGATGGCTCTTTTGAAAATTCTTACGGAGGTAATACGTTAAATCGTCAAAATTTTAGTATCAAAGGAAACTATTATGTAAGTGGATTGTTTGAATACAATTATAAATTCGGAAAAGAAATTAATGGTAAAACAAATAGATTAGCTGTAGGTTTTAATTCATTTAGAAATAGCATTACTTCAAAATATCGATTTTTCTCTACAAGAGCTTTAGCTGGAAGTTATACCGTAACAACTTCCTTAAATGATATAAATAGTCAAATTTTATCAGACGTTGAAAACGGATTAATTTTCGAAAGAGAAGAATCAACTGGAGATTACAAAGTAAAATTAAATCAATTTGTAAATGCAGGTTATGTGAATTTGTTTTACAATTTAAATGAAAAACTTGAGGTAAATGGAGGTGTTCGATTTGAAACATCGGATAGAACTATACAATTTAGATCTATTTCTGATTCCTTCGATGACCCATACCGAAAAAATATAGAGAAAAAGAATTACATATTACCTTCGATTAATACTAAATACACGGTAAATGAAAAAGCAAATGTTCGATTAGCAGCTTCACAAACTATAACTAGACCCGTACTTATGGAAGTATTACCAATTCAGTTTGTAAACCCTGATGGAACAGTTGAAACAGGTAATGGTGACTTACAAGACACAAAAAACATCAATATTGATTTAAAATACGAATATTTCTCTGACAAAAAAGACATGGTTGCTGTAGCCATTTATGGGAAAAACATTCAAGATCCTATTGAGAGAATTTTCAAACCAAGTGCAACTCAAATTACAACCTTTCAAAACTCAAAAGTAGCTAATCTTTATGGTGCAGAATTTGAATTAATATATAACTTAGCAAATATTTCAGACAAACTTGAAAATGTTTCTGTAGGTGTTAATACGTCTATCATGAAAACTAAGGTAAAAATTGCAGATGACAATAAATTAGAAAACAATTCATCAAGAGAACTTCAAGGGGCGTCTAATTGGATTATTAATGCCGATGCAAAATATGAATTCAAATTAGGAAAGAAAATTACTAATACTGCCACATTCGTATATGGCGTTAAAGGAAAAAACATCTTTGCTGTTGGAACTGCAGGACTAGATAATATTTATGAAATGCCTTTTCATAAATTAGATTTTGTATATTCTGCAAAGTTTACTAAAAATTTAAGTGCAAAATTTTCAGCAGATAATATTTTAAACCCATATCAAAGATTAGAACTTGGAGATAAAAGTAAATTTGAAATTTTAGAACCATCTTTAGTCTTAAAAGAATATAAAAAAGGCGTTGGCTTTAGTTTGAGTTTGAGTTATACTTTTTAATAACAGAACAATCCTACTTCGGTAGGATTTTTTGTTTACAAATAGTTTACACTGCAGTTAAATCCTTAAATATTTAATAATAATCCGTTAACCTACAAAAATACAATCACAACTACATTTGCTAAAGAAAATAAACAAAAATTAAATAACTACACAATGAAAAAATTAGCATTAAGCTTAGCTTTAACAGCCTTAACTTTCGTAAGCTGTTCAGAAGACGATAACGAAACAATCACAGTAAAAACTCCAGCAGTTGGAGAATTAACTGGAAACATCACAGCCAATACTACTTACGTATTTGGTAACTATACCTTAAATGGTATTGTTAGAATTAAATCTGGCGCAACTGTAACTTTTGATGCTGGTTCTACAATTACTGCAAGTGTAGCTAACGGTGTAGATGCACTAGTAGTTGAAAACGGAGGGAAATTAATCATTAATGGTACCGCAGGTGAACCAGTTGTATTTACAGAAAGTTCTCAAACTCCTGGATCTTGGGGTGGAATCATTATGTATGGTGATGCACCAATTGTTGGAGCAGCAGGTGTAACATCAGCTACTTCAGAAGATGGTTTAGCTTTACCATATGGAGGTACAAATGCAACTCACAATGGAGGTTCATTAAAATATGTTAGAGTTGAATATGCAGGTAAAAAAATTACAGATGGTACATCTGAAATGAATGGTTTTTCATTCTATTCTGTAGGTTCAGGTACTGTTTTAGAAAATCTTGTGTCTTACAAAGGAGCAGATGATGGTTATGAATTTTATGGTGGAACTGTAAGTGGTAAAAACTTAATCTCTTTCGGAAATTACGATGATTCTTTTGACTGGCAAGATGGATGGAGAGGACAAGACAACACAAATTGGTATGCTTATCAAACAGGAACAGGAAATTTCGGTATGGAAATTGAAGCAAAATCAGTAAATAACAACTTCTGGCCTAAAGTAAGCAATATAACTCTAAAAAGAGCTGCAGGTACACTTACTGAAAACGGAGCTCCTGAATATGATGCTATACAATTTAAAAAAGATGGTAATGGTGAATATTCAAATATTTTAATTGAAGGTTACACGAATGCATCAGCTGTAATGTGCAGAATTCAAGATGCTTCTACGAATACAAACCAAGTAAACGGAAGTAAAATTAAATTAACTAATGTAAAAATTAACAGTGGTACTGTTGAATTTGGAGCAGGTTCAAGTGCTTTTACTGTTACATTCCCATCAGGACAATATACAACAAGCACTACAACTACAGGCGCAACAATATCAACTGGAGCATGGTCTACAGTTAACGGAGCTACTTTATTACAATAATTAAAATATTTCATACTT
>CAZULO010000242.1:0-3771 GCA_964621245.1 uncultured Flavobacterium sp. | reverse complement strand
AAACAGCTTTATTAAAAGAACAACAGAAAGCAGTTGAAATCAAACAAAGTATTGGCGCCCAAGAAATGTCAAGAAAAGGAATTAGTGATGTAGAGGAAGGTTTAACAAAAGTAACAGGTATTACAAAAGTAGAATCGAGAGGTTTATTTGTAAGAGGTTTAGAAGATAGATATAACAATCTTTTGGTTAACGATTTACAAGCGCCTTCAAACAGTCCATTTAAAAAAATTATTCCGTTAGATTTATTTCCTACAGATATTGTTGGAGTATTAGGAGTTTATAAAACATTTAATCCAAATATTTCTGGAGATTTTGCTGGAGCGACAATTAATATTGAAACGTCTGAAGCAATTAAAAGCCAAACTAAATTAAGTGTTGGTATTGGCTACACAACAGGTAACAACGGTGAAGATTTTTTAATCTCTGAAGATGCAAACACCACACAAGGTGTTTTAGGAATTTTAAAGAAAGATAGAGAATTACCAGGAATTTTCGGAAATGTTCCTTCTGCGAATTCTTTAACATCAGCTGAATATGCTGCAACTCACAAACAAAACTCTTGGAATGTTGACAAATTTAGCAGCCCAATTAATACAAGTATTGGCTTATTACATTCTGAAAAATTTAAAGTGGGTGATGGAAATAATTTAAGTTACATCCTATCCTTAAACACAGAAAACAAGTATGTAATTAGAAAAGGAGTAGACAGATATTTTGAAGCTGGAGATGGTGCTTACACAAAAAATGTAGAAAACTCAGAATACAAATACCAAACGGCTTCTTCTGCTTTAGTTGGAGTGAAATATAAAGGATCAAGAGGTTCAATTGGAGTAACTTCGTTTTATTTACGATCTACAGAAAGTTTAATCAATGATCAAATAGGAGTTTTAAACTACGCTACTACGAATCCAAATCGTTGGTTAAGAATCAATCAGTTTGAACAATCAGATTATTTTAACAACCAAATTTTAGCCAATTATAACTTGACGAAAAACGAAAAACATACTGTTAAGGGTGGTTTTTCTTATGTAAAAACAGCGTTTGGACAACCAGATAGAAAATCTATTATTGGAAACAGAGTTAATGATACAGATATTAGCATTACATATGGTGGTAATAATTTAAACAGACAATATTTAGATGTTAAAGGAAACTACTACATGAGTGGTTTATTCGAATACAACATGAAATTTGGAAAAGAAGTAAACAACAAAACCAACAAACTATCTGTGGGATACAATTCATTTAGAAATAATTTATATTCTACTTACAGATTCGTAGCTAACTTAAGAACTTCAACCGCTTTTACGACTAACATCAATGACATCAATGAAGTTATTGAAGCAGATGTGGCTAATGGAATTATTAAATTTCAAGAAGAATCTAATCCAGATTATAAAGTAAAACTAGACCATTTCGTAAATGCAGGATACGTGAATCTATTTTTAAATTTTGGAGAAAAACTTGAATTGAATGCTGGAGTTCGTTTTGAAAATTCAGATAGAACTATTAAATATAGAAGTTTAGGTGCTCCAGCTTTTGATCATCCGTATCAAAAAGTTGTTGAAAATAAATTAGATATTTTACCATCCATCAATACAAAGTATACAATTAACGAGGATTCTAATATGCGTTTAGCTGTTTCAAAAACAATTACGAGACCGGTTACAATGGAAAAACTACCTATTACTTATGTAAATCCTGATGGGTCTTCTGTAATTGGAAACAAAGACTTAAAAGACAGTGAAAACTTAAATGTCGATTTAAAATACGAATTGTTTACAGATAAAAAAGACATGTTAGCATTAGGTGTTTTTGGTAAAAACATAAACAAGCCAATTGAAAGAGTATTCATTGCAACAGGTGGTGCTCAAACAACATCTTTCCAAAACTCTAAATCAGCAGTATTATTTGGTGCGGAATTAGAATTCATATTTCAACTAGAAAGAATTTCAAAACAATTAGAAAACATTTCTTGGGGTTTCAATTCGTCAGTAATGCAAACAAAAGTAAATGTAGATTTAGCAACCAATTCAATTGAAAACTCATCAACAAGAGATTTACAAGGAGCATCAAATTGGTTAGTAAACTCTGATTTAAAATATGAATTTGATTTTTCTAAAGAAGTAAAAAATACAGCAACTTTAGTTTATGGTGTCTATGGAAAAAGAATTTATGCCGTAGGAACAGCCGGTTTAGATCATATTTACGAAAAACCATTTAGCAAACTAGATTTTATTTGGAATACTAAATTATCAAAAAATTTAGATGTAAAATTATCAGTTGATAATATTTTAAATCCAACTTATCAATTAGAACTTGGAGACGAAAGTACAACTCAAATAAATGAATCTTCATTAATAATGAAAGACTACAAAAGAGGTGTTGGTTTCTCATTAAACATAGGCTATACGTTCTAACACTAATAAATACAGCTAGTTATAAATAAGAAATTCCCTTTTTAAAAAGGGAATTTCTGTTTACAATAAATTTACAAATACTGAAATCAATTAAAAATTTCATAATACTTAGCTAACTTTTTATTTCTCTTACCGAAATACATTTGTATTAACAAATTAAACAACATAAACAATGAAAAAATTAATTTTAAGCTTAACAGTTTTAAGCATATTATTTACAGGATGTTCTGAAGAAGATGAAACTGCAACGCCAAGAGTTCCAGTAACTGGAGAAATTACTGGTGATTTAACCTCAAGCAAAACATATGCTTTTGGTAATTATACTTTAAGAGGAATTGTAAGAATTAAATCAGGTGTTACAATTACAATTGAAGCTGGTTCAAAAATAACTTCTGACGTTTCAAACGGAACGGATGCTTTAGTAGTAGAAAACGGTGGAAAATTAATTGTTAACGGTACAGCTGCAGAACCAGTAGTATTTACACATACAACTGCAGAGCCAGGTTCTTGGGGTGGAATCATTATGTATGGAGATGCTCCAATTGTTGGAACAGGTGGTGTAACTTCTGCAACTTCAGAAGACGGCTTAGCTTTACCATACGGTGGATCAAATGCGACTCACAATGGTGGAAGTTTAAAATACGTAAGAGTAGAATATGCAGGTAAAAAAATTACTGACGGTACAAGTGAAATGAATGGTTTTTCATTCTATTCTGTAGGTTCAGGGACAGTTTTAGAAAACTTAGTTTCTTACAAAGGAGCTGATGATGGTTTCGAGTTTTACGGCGGAACTGTAAGTTTAATCAACGCTATTTCTTACGGAAATTATGATGATTCTTTTGACTGGCAAGATGGTTGGAAAGGACAAAACAACTCTAACTGGTATGCTTACCAAACAGGAACTGCAAACTTCGGAATGGAAATTGAAGCTAAAAGTTATAATAATGGATTTTGGCCAGTTGTTGCTGGAATAACATTAAAAAGAGCTGCTGGAACACAAACTGAAAATGCTTCAGTGGAATACGATGCTATTCAATTTAAAAAACAAGGTAACGGAGATTTTAGCAATATATTAATCGAAGGATATACTGCTGTTGGTGCGGTTGCTGTAAGAATTCAAGATGCTGCTACAAATACAGATCAAGTTAATGGTTCTAAAATCAAATTAACGAATGTTAATATTTTAAGTAGTACAACTCAAATTGGAACAGGAAGTTCATCTTTTACTACAACTTTCCCAGCTGGACAATTAACAACTAGTACAACTTCAACAGGAGCAAGTTTAACAAATGGTTTATGGTCTACAGTTAACGGAGCTACTTTATTACAATAATTAAAATATTTCATACTT
>CAZULO010000241.1:1656-3793 GCA_964621245.1 uncultured Flavobacterium sp. | reverse complement strand
TTCAAGAAAACGGAAGTAACTTAGAAATGATTTTACAAGACGGAATCAACTTAAATAAGTTAGATAAAGGCTGTTTAATTTTCAATTACAAAAAAGAAGAAGGCTATAAAATTCTAACGGTTGATAGCAACAGATACGATGCACGTTACTGGTTAGAGCATTTTTTAAGCGTAGATGTGTTTCAAGATGAAACGTTTATGACTAAAAAATACTTACAGTTTTGTAAAGATTTCGCTAAAGAAGTAGTTTTACCAGCAGAAGACAAAAAAGAAGAAGTTTTATTTATGAACCGTGCCGTAAATCACTTTGCGAAAAACGACGAATTTGAAGAAACGGCTTTCTTAAATGATGTGATTAATAATCCAGATTTGATTCCGGAATTTAAAAACTATAAAGTAGATAAAGGTGCTAAATATAGTATTGAAGATGTTTCTAATTTTCCTATTGCCAATGCAGCAGTATCAGATGTTAGAAGAAAATTAAAAAACACTATCGATTTAGATACCAACATACAAATTAGATTAGATTTCATTAACCCTGAAAGTGCTGAAAAATTTGTAGAAAAAGGTTGGGATGAAGAAAAACAAATGTATTATTATTTGGTTTACTTCAACAAAGAACAAAAATCTTAATATTAGGCAAAAGCTAAAAATATAAAATCCCCAATTAATACTAATTGGGGATTTTTTGTTATCGAGAAGTTGAACTTGTTTTAAATTTTAATTTGACTCCAATTTTCACCAGATTTAATTCTTCGGATTTGCATTTCACTGACTCCAAATTGTTTGGCAATCATTTTTAATCGGGTTTTTTGTTCTGGTCTGGCTAATATTTTTTTAATCAGAATGACTTTAGTTACGGTCAGTTTTCTACCGTTTGCCATTAAATTCTGTTTGATTAAATTGATTTTAGCTTGTTTCACATACGGACTACTTCTGTAATGATCCATCATTTCTTCATGAGTGGCCCATTTTAAATTTCTTACTGTATCATTATCGCGTACACGATCTAAATGCAACACATAAGTTTGACCTTCATGTTCTTTTGGAATAAAGTATTCGGCTACCAATTTATACACAAACAAATGTTTGTTTTTAACTTTACCTTCTGGCGTAGTAGTTTTATACTTCAAAAGTTTATAACCATCTACCATACTGCCTTTTAATTCCCTTCCTACATTAATATCATCTAAAAAGCTAATCAAACGGCCTCTGTTAGATACCGCATAACGAAGTTTGAGTTTATCTACTAGTTGTATTTCTTTAAATTCTTCGTTAGGAAAAACTCTTATCGGTTTCATTTCATCAAGTTTCATAACAAATTTATTTTACTAATTAATACTTACAAGTTTGAGTATAAAATTATACCTATCCTAAAATTTTTGATAGGATTTCTTTTTTTAATTTCTTTTAATTTGGCCAACGATCTAAAGCCTCAATTTCAGTTTGGTAAGCCTTAGGAAGCAAAACCTTTTTAATAAATGAATCTATTTTTATACGTTTAGCTATTTTAAAAATGGGCACCAAAGGTCTAAGCCCTGAAAAACGTCGAACGCCCAACAATACCAAAACGTATTGAGGCACTACTAATTTTTGAGCCTCCAACAAGATAATATAACGAAAGCTACCCAAATGCTTCCTATATTGTTGAAACAAATCAATTGTATAGTCACTTTTCTTTAAATTTTCACGTAAGTGACTGGCACGTACAGGTAGCCAATTTACATAAGTTTCAGGTAGATCTTTCAATCCCATTCTAATACCTACACGATAAAAAACTTGATACACTTCTTCTTTTTCTTCCTCTATTAATTTTTCTTCTAACAGCTCATAAGCAGCTATTGAATAATGTATTAGTATAAACAAAACATCGCGATATGCCCAATCTGGAATTACATCTCCCCTATTTTTTTCTACAGTAGTATGAATGTGTCGTATCGTGTCAATTGCTTCATGCGCCCCTTCAGTGCTAGAAAACACAATTTTTCTTGCATATTGAACGGTAGAAAAAAGTCGACCTAAAGGATCAGCAGGTAATTTTCCGGTAAAATACAACCAATCCACTGCTTTGTTAAGCGCAAATTCTGCTGCTGCACCTGCAAAAATAAAGAGTATCGTATCACTTTTACCCCATATTT
>CAZULO010000241.1:0-1556 GCA_964621245.1 uncultured Flavobacterium sp. | reverse complement strand
ACTTTTTGTTTGAAACAAGCCGCCTTGTAACGTAGCATCATAACCAATTACATGTACCATACCTTGAGCAAATCCATATACAGAAAATTTTCTCTTGGTTTTAGATGAATTAAAAGGGGTATTGATGAGACCAAAAGTGGTAGTTACACCCAAACCCGCGTTGGTAAATAAAGTACCTAATCGAGCTCTGGCATTAGTTTGTAGAGAAAATAAATTTCGATAATTTACTATTTGTTTTTCGTAACTGATTTCATAATTTAACACTACATCATTTTTAATTTGATTTTGCCAACCTTCTGGAATCGTATTTCCTGTAGCTTCATGAATGGCCACTTGCATTTCTTTACCAAAAGCACCCGGACCAATTAATCCAAAAGTGAAGGAAGAAATGAGTCGAGTTTTCCGAATGGTATCTGTAGCTATAGTAAAATTTTTCAGCATAATAGCTGCGGCAAAAGGTCGGTAGCCATATTGTATAGCAGGACTTTTAATATTGAAAGGCGTAAATCCAATGTGTTCTAGAGCTACACCGTATTTATTTTCCGTGCTTTTAGGACGAATTAGAAGTGTATTAATAGGATTAAAACGCAAACTTGGAGTAACTAGTTCAAAACTATATCCTTGTGTATAATCCTGATCTTGAGAGGCGAAATAATCATTATCATAATTGAACCTAAAATATCTATTGGCTTTCATATCTCGGAAAGAAGCCATATTATCTATTTTCTGAGCCCAAATGCTACAAGACATCAGCCATAAAAAGCTGTAAAGTGCGAAGTTTTTCATACTAGCATATACGAGAATACGAACTCGGTAGATGTTAGCTTCTTTTTTTACAAAATAACTTTAGTATTACTTCTACTAAGATTCCCTATTATAAACTTTCATTTTTTTTTCAAAACTTACTTTTGCCACTTCTAAATTTTCTTTTTTTAACTGTAAGGCTGTAAGCTGATACAAACTATATTTTTTCAAACGTTGCTTGTTGAAGAGTTCAATACCATCGGCTAAAAAAGGAGGATGCTTAGCGGTCTGCTTCAAAAAATCGACTGATTTAAGAGCGGCGAAGCATTCTACTCTAATTTTTTCTACTGTAAGTAACTTTTTATTCACCAAATGTAATTTCAATTGAATGGCTTTATAATCGCGTGACAACTGTTGTTGGGTTTGTTCCTTTTCCATCATCTCCCATTCTTGTTGGGTTGCTGAAATTTCTTCCTTATTTTCTACGTACGCTAACAAAGTCTTTAATTTTTCTAAGGCTTGAGGAGGCAATCCCCGTTTACCCGAAACAAACATGGACCAACGTCCGCAGGAAACACCTAAAAATATCGCAGCTTCTTCATGAGATAAGCCTATTGCTTTTTTATATACTTCATTCTTTTTCATTTGTTTGATTTTTTTCAAAAATACAATTTTCAAACAAAAATCGTTTGAAAATTTTTAAAAAAATTATTTTCAAACCATAAATTTTTAACTGTCGAAAACCAATAGTAAGATTTATTGTATATTTGAAAAGTGTATGATAAATGAATCATACCTGTTTTAAAGTTAGC
>CAZULO010000240.1:0-3942 GCA_964621245.1 uncultured Flavobacterium sp. | reverse complement strand
ATTAAGTCTTTTTTTAACTAACCCATTGGTCCTATTTTTGGGGAGTATTACACTTCGTTCTTAAAAACCCTCCCCAACTTGAAATTCAAAATAGGCACTATGAATTAGAATTTTTCAAGAAAAGGTTAATATCTTTGGATAAATCCAACGGTAAACTATTATAAATCGTACTTATAGTAGAAACAATCATACAACTATGCAGGTAATATGTTTAGAAGAAGCGGCTTTCTATGAACTTATTGAAAAAGTAGTCCATAGAATGAAAGAAAAAGAAAAAGCCAAAGAGGAGAAGTGGATTCCTGGGGAAGATGCACTAAAACTAATAGGTATTGGAAAAACAACTTTACAAAAACTTCGTAATGAAGGAAAGATAAGATTTAGCCAACCATTAAGAAAGGTAATTTTGTACGATTTTCAATCTATTCTTAAATATCTTGATGAAAATGCAAGAAATACATTTTGAATGTGAAGCTTCAAAAGCATTGCCTGAATCATTATGTCTCTTAAAAACCAATAAAATTTATCACTTTTAACGTAATAAATCGTTAAAAAGCCATATTCCACGGTGTTTCAGGCATTTGGGAGGGGGATACCCTGCCGTGATTTTTTTTAACGGCAGGGGAGTGGTTTAGATATTATGCAATTTTTAAAAGTAGGTTGCCATCAATCCCTAAAATCTGGTTCATGGCTTTTAAAAATGAAAGACTCGGCTTTCTTTTATGGTGCATTATTTCGGAAAGTTTGGTATCGGTCGTATTAAGCATTTTTGCAAGTTCCTTTTGCTTTAACTTTTTCTCAAACATTTTTAGCTCAATTAATCCTTGAACTGTTTGGGGCAAAGGAATAGTATAGTGCATATCTTCATAAGCTTTTACTACCTGGGTATATTTGGTAAGATCGGCTGTTTCCTTGTCAGTAAGAAAATCAAAGCCTCCTTTACTGGTAGCAATAGCCAATAAATCGTTCATTTGCTTTTCGGCAATTACAAACTCTGTTTTTGATATTTCTTTTGTCATGATCTAAATTGTTTTACAGTCTATATTATCATATTGCTTATGCGTTCCAACAAACCTTAAATAAATAGTCCGGGTGCTGAAATGTATCATTGTGACAATTCTAAACTTATTGCCTCCTATATTAAAAACATATCGGTCATTCCCAACACTATCAACACTGTTAAAGGTTTGTTTTATGGTATGAAAATCCGGCCAATCACTTA
This sequence comes from uncultured Flavobacterium sp., assembly GCA_964621245.1. Taxonomy (GTDB): domain Bacteria; phylum Bacteroidota; class Bacteroidia; order Flavobacteriales; family Flavobacteriaceae; genus Flavobacterium. The sequence goes on along the minus strand of CAZULO010000240.1, from coordinate 2,723 downwards.
ATTCTACAATGTTGTACCAATTTAGCAAAGGTTCTTTTGCTTTCGGTTCAGTTTCATAAAAGGATATTATCTTGGCTTTGGAAATTATAACCACAATGCAAAGATAATAAGTAACTTATTAAAAACGAAATAAAATTATTAAAAACGAAAATTACTTTCCAATACAGGAACTGATAAGAAAAAACAACTCCGAAAACCCTTGATTTTGCTGAGTTTATTCATTTTTTCGAGCAACAAATGAGCAACTACTCATCAGATTTCGACTTTGTTGAGTTACAAGTGAGCAACAAAAAAGAACGACAAAACAAAGATAAAATAAATTTTTGATACTTGTATTTTGTTGTCGTTTTTTTCTTCTTGTTGCATTGAAATCACTTCCCATTTTCCACCCTTAAAATGCGCAAATTTTAACCACGTGAGCCAATGAGCTTTTGATTATTTGAGTATTTGAATTTATTTTTTCAAAGAAATAATTCGATTTACCAGTCACTTAAAATCTTATTTTGTCCATACACGTCTAAACTTCCGTTCCAATGTGTACCATTCTGTTCGGAAGCTTTTTCATTTCAAAAAATGATTTTATTTTAGTGCGCTATGGATCCAAATAACTCAAACAGTATCACCAATGACACGCTAATGGAACAATTCATGGAAATGAAATCCATGATTGCCGATTTGCAATCGGAGATTGAAAGTCTAAAAAATCCAGTTGATGATTTTTTAACTAAATGGATGGATACTTTTGAGGCTATGCGCATGCTTCGTGTTAGCCGTCGTACTATTGATAATTACATCAAAGCCGGAAAACTCACTCCAGTAAGAATCAGCAAACGAAATCACTTTGCCATCGTCGAAGTACAAGGTTTATTGCATGTTGCGGAGTCTCCAAAAATACGAAGCTACCAGGAAGACATTCGGTTTATGCTGCAAAAAGCAGCACAAATGGATGAGATAGGTGAGGATTGGTAATCTACATATATTATTTACCCTTCAGAAATATCATAAACTAGCTGCACATCAAATGATAAATCCTCTCCTTCCCAGGACAGTTTAATTTTCACATCAACAGGATATTCGTTTTCTTTTAGCACTTCATTAAATAAACTTGTTGGAATTTGAAGCCCATTGTGAATTTCAAAAACTGGCTGAAAATAAAAAGGAGAATTGAACGCTTGAACAGCATAGACTTGACTGTATAAACTACCAGACATTGTTCTTGTTTCTAGGGTTATTTTTGGATTTTGGAGACTCAAATATTTTGCCCATTCATCCGGAATTTTCCATTCAAACTTTGGAGTTAAAATTATTTTTTTTATTTCAATAAATGCATGCTTATTAGAAAGCTCAAAAACTTTTTCAGTTTCATCACTCGAAAACTTCATCAACAAATCAGTTTTGACTTTTACACTTCTTTCAGCTGTATAATTTGTTCCTGTTCCAGTTCCATTTTTTGAAATGATTTTGTCCGCAATCATTTCGGATAATATTCTTTTTACTGATGGCAAGGGAATATTTAACTTAGATGCAATTTCACCCGACTTGACACCAGGGTATGCTTCAATAAATTGAACTATTTTTTTCTCACGTGGATTTAATGCGTTTTGAGATTGTTGAGTTTCTAATTTCTGCATGAGTTTATCTTGAATACTACTTAAACAAGACAAGAAGAAATCTAGCCATGTATCAACATTTTCACCCGGCCTATTTTGCTGACAATCCATTAGAACTTTGTAATAGTCTGTTTTTCTATTTTCTATTTCATGCTCAAAACTCACGAACTGAATCCATGGATAGCCCTGTTTAAGAAGTAACAATGTCCCTAGCAAACGACTTAATCTTCCATTGCCATCTTGAAAAGGATGTATACTTAAAAATTCATACACAAAAACTGCAACCTTGATTATGGCAGGAGTGGATTTATCATTTTGATACCATTCAAACAAGGCACGCATAGAATCTTCTGTATCTTGTCCGGGCTTGGTGGTATTGAAAATCGTAACTGTCCTACCATCTGGATAATGTGCATCTACTGAGTTGGGATGTTGTTTGTATTCCCCCCTATGCCATTCATCTTTTTCACTATGCTTCATTAATATTTTATGGAGGTTTTTTACATCTCCTTCAGAAACACGTATATCAGTAAATGACTCTGATATGGTATCCAATGCTTGAAAGTAGCCAACTACTTCTTGTTGGTCGCGTTCTTCAAGCTTATCGATTTTTAAATTTTCAAAAAGTAAAACCTGAATTTCATCGTTGGTCAATTTGGATCCTTCAATTCGAGTCGAAGCACCTACACTTTGAACTGTTGCGATAGATTTAAGTTGCTTTAAAGTATGAATACCTTCGCGCCTTTCAATATTTGACCATTCACCGCTAAAGCGATCAATAGCACTCAACTTATTGATTAATTCAAAACTTAAATCCAAGTTTACTGTGTTTATCCTTGCCATAATTTACACCAAATGATACGATAAGATACGCAAATATACGACAATGATACTAATTCACAAAATCTATTTTGATACGGTATGATACGCAAATATACGACAACGATACTGCACTCTTGCTTGTGTTTACCAAGTGCTGAAATTGCCAACTATTCAGATGCAAATTAATTGTGCCAACTTGGAGTTAAACATGGCCTGAGTTTAGTGTGTATTCTCCTTACTGCATACGCCGATATAATTGACCACTTCACGCCGGAGCAAATTGACCAGTAA
>CAZULO010000239.1:0-3959 GCA_964621245.1 uncultured Flavobacterium sp. | reverse complement strand
GTTACTAATTCCATTTCAGCGGCAATTTCTCTAACTTGAGGTTTGGTTAATTCGCCAATTGGAAATAAAGCTTTGGCTAATTGATCTTGAGATAATTGACATAAAAAATAGGATTGGTCTTTGTTATCATCTTTTCCAGCTAGTAATTGATGTACTTCATTTCCATCAACTTCTATTGTGTTTTTGCGACAATAATGTCCGGTTGCCACATAATCCGCACCTAAAGAAACAGCAATTTTCATGAAAACATCAAACTTTATTTCTCTATTGCACAATACATCAGGATTTGGCGTTCTTCCGTTTTCGTATTCTTTAAACATATAATCGACGATTTTTTCCTGATATTGTTCAGATAAATCTACCGTTTGAAAAGGAATTCCTAATTTTTCCGCTACTAATAAGGCGTCGTTACTATCTTCTAACCAAGGACATTCGTTGGAAATGGTAACGGAATCATCGTGCCAATTTTTCATAAAAAGACCAATCACTTCATAACCTTGTTCTTTTAAAAGATAAGCGGCAACGCTTGAATCTACACCACCGGAAAGTCCTACTACTACTCGTTTCATTTTATGATATTTTTAAAAATGTTTTTGTTTTTTTAATTCGAACTCTGATTTTATGGGTTCTAACAAAATCATTTTTATTTTTATTTATTTTCTTTAACTTCTTTTTCGACTGTTTTGTTTTTATCTGCTTTTTTGGCTAATTTCTCCTCGAATTTTATTAATTCTTTAGAAAATTTATCTGCTTTGACTTGCTTTACAACCTTATCGTTTTCATAAAATTTCCAAATCCCTATTTTAGCATTATTTTTATAGGTGCCTTCATATAATTTTTTTCCTGTAACATCAAAATATACAGCTTTCCCTTCTAAATCATCATTTACATAGTTATGTTCATCGATTTGTTTGCCGTTTTCACCAAAAGTTTTACCTAAACCATTTTTCTTTCCATCCACATAATTAACCTCTTCCGCTAATTCATTTTCTTTGTAAAATACTTTTCTTATACCGTTTAATTTCCCGTTTTTATAATTTTCAAGGGTCATTATATCTTTGGACTCTTTATGATAGTATTTCCATTGGCCTTCAAACAGTTTATTTTTCACTAAACCTTCACTGACTTTATTATTTTTTTGATCGAAGAAAATGGTGTAACATGAACCATCTCCTTTAGAAAAATCTCTTGTTGCAATAATAGTTCCAGCTTTGGTATCATCAAAATACTTAAATATTCCAGTTTCTTTTCCGTGAATGAAAGTTCCTTCATATCTAGGACGTTTTGATTCTTCATGATAGCCTTTCCAAACACCATGACGAAGACCTTTTTCGTCAAATTGATTTAATTTATCTTGAGCTAAAATAAAATTTGAAAGTGCTAAAAAGACAATTAGAAGTATTTTTTTCATATTAAATTTGTTCTGTTATTTTTATGAATTTGAAACCTTATCGATTTCATAAAATTACTTGTAAAAGTAATTAATTTAATTTTACTTATCAATTACTTTGCCAAGTTCTTTTGCTCTGGAATTTGCTTGAAAAATGGCGTTTATAAATATACTTTCTGTTTGATTGGATTGTAAAACATGAAGAGCAGCCTCGGTTGTTCCTCCTTTAGATGACACTTTGTCAATCCATTCTAAATAGGACAAATTACTCCGGTTTTGCAATTGGGTGGCTCCTAAAAAAGTTTGATGCACTAATAATTGCGCTTCTGACTCAGAAAAACCTAATGTTTGAGCGGCTTTAACCATCGCATTCATAAAATAATAGACATAAGCTGGACCGCTACCAGAAATAGCAGTTGCCGCATCTATCCGATTTTCATCTTCTATAAATAATGATTTTCCAGTGGTATTAATAAGATTTTGAATGATAAACAAATCTTTCCTATCCACATTTGGAGAAGAAGTAAAAACCGTCATTCCTTGTCCGATTTGAGTCGGAATATTTGGCATAGCACGAATAACTTTTTTAACTTGTAATTTTTCTGAAATATTTTCAATTGAGATGCCAGCCATAACGGATAGAATCAAGTGATTTTCTGTAATGAAATCTTTTATTTGAAAACATAAATTTTCAAAATCTTGAGGTTTTACAGCAAGAATTACAATATCAACTGACAAAAACGAAGGGTTTATTTCTGTGAAAAAATTCGTATCAGGAATAGAATATTTGTTTGAAATAGTAGCCAAATTTCGGGTTAATACAAAAATATCTTCTGGTTTAATAAAACCTGAACTGACAAAACTACTAGCATACGTTTGTCCCATATTTCCAAAACCAAGTATTGCAATTTTCATATTTATAATTTAAAAAAAAGCCTATTCAAAACAAGAATAGGCTTTTAAAGAATTTATTTTTTCTTTTGATTTAGTGCTTTCTGAGCTTCTTGCTGCTCCATTATTTCACGCATTTTCTTTTGAAATTTCGATTCCGTTTTCGGTTTCGTTTTATTCACTTGAATTTGTGCGTGGATTTTTTTCTCGTCAACTACGTAGTTCTTAATCACTAACATGATTCCGATCGTAATTAAGTTAGAGATAAAGTTGTATAAACTCAATCCAGAACCATAATTATTGAAGAAAATTAACATCATAATTGGAGAAAGATAAATCATAATTTTCATGATTTTACCCATATCTGGCATCCCTTCTTGAGGTGGCGCTTGCATCGCTTGATCTCCAGTTGTCATTTTCATGTAGAAGAAAATCGCAATAGCTGCTAAAATTGGGAACAAACTTACGTGATCACCATAAAATGGAATATTAAATGGTAATTTATAAATCGAGTCATAAGAAGATAAATCGTCTGCCCAAAGGAAACTTTTTTGTCTTAAATCGAATGCAGAAGGGAAAAACTGAAACGAAGCATACATGAATGGTAATTGAATTAACGCTGGAATACAACCTGCCATTGGATTTACGCCGGCTTTAGAATACAAGGCCATAGTTTCTTGTTGCTTCTTCATGGCATTGTCTTTGTATTTTTCACCTAATTCTGCAATTTCTGGTTTCAAAACTTTCATTTTGGCTTGTGACAAGAATGACTTATAAGTAATTGGAGACATCGCAATTTTAATTAATACTGTAAACAATATAATGGCAATTCCGTATGGCATAAATCCAGATAAAAATCCGAATAACGGTATGAAAACAAACATATTAATCCAACCGAAAATTCCCCAACCTAAAGAAACAATTTCGTCTAAGTTTTTATCGTAAGCGCTTAATGTTTTATAGTCTGTTGGACCATAATACATATTCATATCATAATTTAAAGCTCCATTTTTAAACTCTAAAGGCATTTTTGCTGTAAAGCTTTTTGTAAAAACAGTGTCAATTTTTTCGTCGTCCACTAAATTATCTGATTTTAATTCCGCTGTTTTGAAAGGAGTTTTCGTTAATAAAACAGAAGTATAAAAATGTTGTTTGAAAGCTACGTAAGAAACTTCATCAATTGTTTCTTCTTTATCAGAAACATTACTTAGGTAATTGTCTTTTCCACCTTCATATTCGTAAATAACTTCCGTATATCTATTTTCATATGATACACTTTTTTCATTACGATAAGCTTTTAAGTTCCATTCTAAACTTGGAGATTTAGACGTATTTAATACATTTTCTAAACCTTGAGTTCGAATAGAAAATTCTAACATGTGGTCGTTATCTTTCATCACATAACGGTACTCTAAAAACTGATTTTCACCTGTTTTTAATTGCATCGTTAGTACATGATTCTTTCCTTCTTTAGTGAACTTTGGTTCGAAATATAAATCTTTTGTATTGATTACTTTTCCGTCTTTGGTAGTTAAAGTTAAATTGAAGTTCGCATTATTATCTTTAATGATTTGAACTGCTTTTCCTGAACCTTTTTTAAATTGTTCTTGATTTAAAACAGTAGCTTCAGAAATGTAACCACCTTTGTTCGCAATTTTTAAACTTAATAAGTTGTTTG
>CAZULO010000238.1:0-3981 GCA_964621245.1 uncultured Flavobacterium sp. | reverse complement strand
CGTTTCATTAAAATTGAAAATATATAAATTCTTTATAATCAGAAAAAACACCTAAAGCTAAAATAGCCATAATACATAAAATTAATTTTAAGTTTTCGTATTTTCCAGAAATGGGTTCGGTTTTGTATTTGTTAAACCATTCGAAAAGCACAAAAACACCAAGTAAGGCTAGTAATTCAGGAGCATAACGTTCATTACCTAAATATTGAATATCAAAATTTAAATCGGTAAACATCTTTTTTATGTACAACAACGCGGCTGAAATAGATTTCGCTCGGAAGAAAATCCAAGCAAATGTAGTAATCGAAAAAGTGAATAAGATATTTAAAATAGTTTGCAATCCGTTCCAATTCCAATGGAAGTGAATATCTTCCATATTATTTCTATTTTTATTTAGCAACAATAAGGGTAAGAAATAAATCGCATTAATCAATCCCCAAGCAATAAAAGTCCAATTCGCACCATGCCAAAATCCGCTGACTAAAAAAATGATAAACGTGTTGCGTACTTGCATCCATTTTCCGCCTTTACTACCGCCTAATGGAATGTACAAATAATCTCTGAACCACGAGGATAACGAAATGTGCCAACGACGCCAGAACTCGGCAATATCTCTAGAAAAATAAGGAAAATTGAAATTTTTCAATAAATCGATACCAAATAATTTTGAAGTTCCTAATGCAATATCCGAATACCCTGAAAAATCACCATAAATTTGAAAAGCAAAATAAATCGCACCTAAAACTAAAGAAAGCGTATTCATTTGTTCCGGATGATTAAAAACTTCGTTGGCATACATCGCACAAGAATCGGCAATCACCACTTTTTTGACTAATCCCCAAATAATTTGATGCAAACCTGCTTTCGCTTTTTCAAATTCAAACACGCGTTTGACTTTCACTTGTGGTAATAAATGCGTGGCGCGTTCAATCGGACCAGCCACTAACAAAGGAAAGTAACTCACAAAAAGCGAATAATCGATAAAGTTCTTTTCCGCCTGAATTCGTTTATAATAAATATCAATCACATACGATAAACCGTGGAACGTATAAAAAGAAATCCCAACAGGTAAAATGACTTGTATTAATAACGGGTTGACTTGACATCCAAAACCAGCTAACAATTCCGAAAAAGAGGTAACGAAGAAATTATAATATTTAAAAACTCCTAAAAAACCTAAGTTGATACTCACACTCAACCAAAACCAAAACTTTCGTTTGAATTCGGACGTGTTTTTTTCAATCATAATACCGGTAAAATAATCTAAAAACGTAGAAAACACCAATAAAAACAAAAAATGCCAATCCCAACAAGCATAAAAATAATAACTGGCTACAATTAAAAGACTATTTTGCCACGATTTGTTTTTATTAAAAACGAACCAATAAAGTAGAAAAACAATCGGAAGAAAAGCTGCGAAATGAAGTGAATTAAAAAACATATTTTAGGATACAATTTTAGAGATTTCTTTCCAAATCATTTCAGAAGCTTCAGTAGGTCGTTTACCTACAATAGTTTCAAACCAAACTTGACCTTCTGGTACATTCGATAGTTGTCCATCCAAAATCTCTTGAACGGTTTGTGTTAAAGTAGCTTTATCATACGACCATAATGCCGCATTTTTACTAGGCATGGATCGGAAATGGATATAATGGTAATTCTGACCGATATCGCGAATGCCTTTTTTCAATTGCGGTTGTTCGTAATCGAAAAACAAACACGGTTTATCATGTGCCACAAAATCGAATACCATGGAAGACGCTACATTCGCTACAAATTCGGTATGTTCGCATATGTTGGCTTGTAAGGCAAAATCTTCTTTAGAAGGCATAATTTCATTCCAACTAGTTCCAACTGGGCGCCATAACGGATCTATATTGACCAGTACATCACTGTATTTTTCTAAAATTGGTTGGTATCTATCGGTAAAATCTACAGGACATTTTCTATAAATAATTCCTAAATTATAGCCTTTGGCATTTAAAGCTCGTACAGAAAGAGCCAAATCTTCCACATAAAACTGATCTAACGGAGAGGTTACGATATCATCACCCGAATAGCAAATGTATTTTTTAGTTAGATCTAAGTCATGTGCAGCAAAAAAGGCCTCTCTAGTTAAAAGCAAAGATTTGTCGAAGTGACTCTCAAATTGTGGCGTTCCGGTAACTAATATTTTATCGGCTGGCACATACGGACAATACAGTAACACCTCTTTTTTCATGTGTTCACTCCACACAAAATAATAATCCGTTTCCACTAAAGTAGTGGCTTTGGGTAAATTATCCCAAGAAAAAATAAAGGTTGCGGTGGGAATACCCAAATCTTGAGCCGCTAATATTGGTGCAATAGCCTGACTAGGACGTTGGTTGGTACAAAAAATAAAATCGGGACGTTCCTGAGTTAATTGCGCTTTACAATACTGATATTTAGGACTTTTTCGTTCTAATTTTTTAATTTGATTTCGAATAAATGAAACCCCTTTAGCGTGAGAACAAGTAGCTACTAGAATATCGACAGCGATACTTTTAACAGCCTCTTTTAACGAACTATACGATTGAGGAAAGTTATAAGTATTATATACTTTTTCATTAAACTTTTTATCGAACCAATTTAATTCAGCCCTTTTACGTGCTCTAGTAAATAGTGAAGTTAAAGGATTAATTTGGTTATTTTCTAGTTTGATTTCTTTAAAACCAATTTCCTTTTCAATGGAAAAAGGCGTGTTATTCCAATAGGTAATATCAAAACCATTAGCTTCTCCAATTTGTTTAAAATTCGTTAAAGCAAAGTTTCGTAGTCCAACACCATCGGGTAAAAATATAAATATTTTTTTCTTCATTTTTTTGTATTAAAGGCCTGCAAATATAGTATTTATTATTTTCATTTTTAAAGCCAAAAAAGCATGAAAAAACTAACCCACAACCCAAAACTCAAAACCCAAAACTCAAAACCCAAAACCCAAAACAAAAAAAAATCCCTCGTAAAAGGGACTTCATTTCTATACTTTCTGATTTTTTAGTTTATCTCTTTGCACCTGTTCAATAGGCAAAATATCTTGACTCTTGAACGTTAATGCCTTATGTACGGCACGAACATCTCGACACAACTTACGTAAACCTTCTGGTTCTAGAGAGGCGGCGTGATCCGTTCCTTTCCATGTTCGGTCAATAGTATAATGTCTTTCAATAATATTGGCACCTAAAGTAAAAGCGGCAATATCTACAGCAATTCCTAAATGATGACCCGAAAAACCGATGTGTTTTACTTTATCACCGTATTTTTCGATTAATAAATTAATGTCTAATAAACACACATCCTCAAACGGCACAGGATAACCTGACGTACAATTATAAAGTACTAAATCTTTATTTCTACCTTTTTCAGTAAAAAAGGTAACCAATTCATCGGTTTCGTTTTTGGTGGTCATTCCAGTTGAGATATGAATTTCACCTTGATAATTTTCGCATAACCAAGTCAGCATGTCGAAGTTATTATTACAAGCAGATGGAATTTTGATAAATTCCGGTTGTAAAGAAGCAATTTCTTTCGCAGAAGTCGTATCCCAAACAGAAGTAGAATACGTAATCCCGATTTCTTCGCAATACGCTTTCAATTCAGCATGTTGTTGCACATTAAATTCTAGAAATTCACGGTGAGCGCCATACGTATCACCATAAGAATTAGAAGGATTAGGATGAGGTGCATTATATTGTGCTTCTGTTAGCAACTCGATATTATTTCTTTTTTGAAATTTGACTGCATCCGCATTAGAAAAAATTTTTGCAATTTTAATTAATTCTTTAGCAATAGTCATATCCCCTTTGTGGTTACAACCAATTTCGGCAATTACATATGGTTTTTTGTAGGTGTTCATTTTCATTTGATTAGAGAAACAAAAATAGCGAAATTTTATTTAAATGTACAAGTGTTAGAGCAATTGAAAAGTGAAAAATTCAAAACCCAAAACCCAAAACCCAAAAC
>CAZULO010000237.1:0-3989 GCA_964621245.1 uncultured Flavobacterium sp. | reverse complement strand
TTGTAATGAGTAACTCGTTTACTAACCAAACTTTAGCACAATTAGAGTTATGGGCAAACAGTGCTAATTATAAAAATGAAGTGTATATGTTGCCTAAGCATTTAGATGAAAAAGTAGCGGCTTTACACCTTTCTAAATTAGGAGTAGAGTTAGAAACTTTACGTGATGATCAAGCAGCTTATATTGGTGTTGAAGTAGCCGGTCCATTTAAACCAGAGTACTACCGTTATTAATGATTAGTTTTAAGTAATTAGAGAATAATTGCTTTTAAATACATGAAATCCTCAATCGAAAGATTGGGGATTTTTTTGTGATTTTTAGTGCCTGTTTTTGAATGTATATGTACTAAACTAATGGAATATGTTCTTTTTGTAATAAGCTTGTTTTTTTTGTACTGCTAAATATCTTACATTTTAACATAATTATTTTCAATATGTGTTTAATATTGTGTAACTTAGTATAGACTAATTAAATCTATTATGAAAAAATACGTGTTAATTATTTTTTTACTTACAATAAGTAAAGGAATTGGTCAAGTAGGTATCGGTACAACTACGCCAACAGCTCAATTAGATGTTAATGGAACTTTTAGAGTTCGAACATCAGTTTTAACTAATAGTATTACAGCTGCCAAAGATTCAATTTTAGTTGTTGATGATATTGGTAATGTAAGTAGGGTTTCTTCTAAAACAGTATTTGAAAGTAATTTAAAATCTTGTGTAAAGGGAAGCTTTTCTAGTGCCAGTGATGTGGCGCTGACTTTGACTGCAGGAGCAAGTAAAATTAACTTCGATTTTGAAGATTTTGATTTAAACAATGAATTTGATACGGCCACTTCTGAATTTACAGCCAAACAAAACGGCATCTATCAAGTTACGGTTCAAATTAAGGCAACTTCTGCCATTGCTATTGCCACAAACTTCGGGGTAGCGATTCTAAAAAACGGAACGGTTATTAATCGAACTTCTTATGCAAATGTAGGTGTTTTAGGTGTAAATGTTTCTCCGCCAATCCGAACAGTTACAACGCTCGTTAGTTTGAATACTGGTGATACGATTAGTTTTAATGTGTTAAGTACTTTGCTTAGTTTAAATGTATTAGGTACAAGAGAAGATTGTAATTTTACGATACAGCAAATTCGATAATTGTTTTAAATATAAATTTTGTTTTAATTTTATAATATCTAAAATCCAGAATTATATAAATCTGGATTTTTTTGTTAAATATTGCTTCTACGTTTGTAGAATTAAAATAATATTCTACATTTGTAGAGTTAATTCTAAATCCGTAGAACAAATGACTTTATCCAATACAGAAGAACAATTGATGGAACACCTTTGGAAGCTAGAAAAAGCTTTTATGAAAGATTTATTAGAAGTTTATCCAGAACCTAAACCAGCAACAACAACAGTTGCAACACTTTTAAAACGAATGATTGATAAAAAGTTCGTGGCTTATACTGAATTTGGAAATTCTCGTGAATATTATCCTTTAGTGAAAAAATCAGATTATTTTTCCAAACATGTAAATGGATTAATTAAGAATTTCTTTGATGATTCGGCTTCGCAATTTGCTTCGTTTTTTACTAAAGAAACGAATTTGTCTACAAAAGAATTAGAAGAATTGAGAAAAATAATTGATATCGAACTTCAAAAAAAGAAAAAATGATCGACTTTTTAATCAAATCAACGTTGTGTTTAGGAATTTTTCTAGCTTTTTATCATTTAGTTTTAGAACGTGAAAAAATGCATCAATTCAATCGGTTTTATCTTTTGACTTCGATTTTGATTTCTTTAATCATTCCGTTTGTCACTTTTGAATTCATTAAAATTATTCCTGTTGTACAAAGCATCGAACCAGTTAATATCGCTGCAATTTCAAAATCTTCCGAAAATTTTGTTGTTGATACTGTTCAAAATGAAATTCAAGTTGAGGAAACAGTAAATTATTTTCCTTACATCATTTTGGGTTTGTATTTAGTGATAACTTTAATATTATTTGTTCGTTTTGGTAAAAATTATTTCAGATTAGTTTCTAAAATCAAATCAAATCCCAACATAAAATATAAAAATGCAAATTTGGTTTTGATGGAAGAAAAGATATTGCCACATACTTTTCTGAATGCAATATTTGTCAATTCTGAAGATTTTAAAAACAGCAATATTGAAGAAGAATTGTTTGCTCATGAACTGGTACATGTAGCTCAAAAACACACGTTAGATGTATTGTTTGTGGAGTTTTTAAAGACTATTTTTTGGTTTAACCCTCTTTTTATTTTCTATAAAAAAGCCATTCAACTCAATCACGAATTTCTTGCCGATGAAGAAATTGTGAAAACATATAACAATGTTCCGTTTTACCAAAATTTGCTTTTACAAAAAGGTAGCGGTAACCAAACGATTTACTTGGCCAGTAATTTGAATTATTTAGTAACCAAAAAACGATTAATTATGATGACAAAAAACACATCACAAAAAATAGCTTTATTAAAGAAAGTGGCTATTATTCCAATTCTTGCCGGATTAATTTATTTTTTCTGTATAGAAGTGGTAGCGCAGGAGAAAGTAATTCAAGTGAAACAATATAGAAAAGATAATGTAAATCAAAATAATGCAAATGAGCGTGAGGTTAAATATCTTACTTATAAAGTTTCTGACGATGATTACTATAAAGATGTTATTTGTGTATATTATGAAGGTGTAGATACAAGATTACATAAGCATAAAAAATGGCCTGTAAAAAACCTGCTTTTCTCAAAAAAATATCAAGATTTAACAAAAGATGAACTTGAGAAGATGTATTTTTTAAAGTTTCGTCAAGAGCCAATTATTAAAAAGTCACCGAATAAAAAAGAGATAATTGATTTTCTAAATGTAAAAAAATTTGCAATTTGGATAGATGGTGTAAATGTCAATAATTCAAGATTAAATTCATACAAGCCATCAGATTTTGCAAGTTTTGGAGGCAGTGTAATCTTAAAAAATGCTAGAAGTAAAAAACATCCCCAACCTTTTCAATATTGGTTTTATACTCACAAATATTATAAAGCTCAAAACATGGATAAATGGCCAAGTAGATATGGAGGAGATTCAATTGTTATGGTATCAAATAAAGTAAAAGAGAATAAGCTTCTAAAAAACAAAAAAATGACTATCGTTATTGATGCAGGTCATGGTGGAAAAGATCCTGGTGCTAAAATTGATGAAGAGCTAGAAAGTAAAATAGTAGAAAGTTTAGCAAAAAAAATTAAAGCATTAAATGGTAACGAAGATTTAAAAATTATTTTGCTTCGTGAAGATGATAGTTTTGTGAGTTTAAGCGATAGAGTAAAAAAGGTAAATGAAATTAATCCAGACTTGTTAATTTCTTTACATTTGAATGCTTCAAAAAACACTAATGAAAATGGTGTAAATGCATATGTTTCTAGTCAAAATGAGTTTTATGAAAAGTCGTTAGTAAAAGCAAATATTTTAATTGATAATATTTCAAATAGCAATTTAGCAAAAGGCGGAGTGAAAGATGCAGATCTTTACATTGTTAAAAATTCTAAATGTCCAGCTGTTTTGTTAGAAGTTGGTTATTTATCTAATGAAAAAGATAAAGCTTATCTTACAAGTGAAAAAGGGAAAAACGAAATAGCAAATAGAATTTTTAACTTTTTAAAATAATAATAGGTTTTTGAAAACTATTAACTTTAAATCCCCATTCGTAAGATTGGGGATTTTTTCATTCTAACTACCAATATTAAACTGTGAAAATTTGTGCTTATCTGTGTTAAAATAATAGATTCTCTGCATTATTTTGAACAACTCTGTCTAGCTATTCAATAATAAAATCAAAATCCTGTAACAAAACATCATTTTTGGCAACAAATTTGTAATCATCATCAATCATCAACTAACCATAAGTGTATGCTTTTGGTTGTAAAACGAATCGTTATGCTAAAATCATTTTTTATTCTTTGTTCTGGAGCAGACAAAGATATTGTT
>CAZULO010000236.1:0-3993 GCA_964621245.1 uncultured Flavobacterium sp. | reverse complement strand
CATCTCCCAATCAACTGCACAAAAAAAGGGACTAACAACTTGTTAGCCCCTTTTTTATATTGCTTTGTAAAATTTAGTTTTTCAATACTTTTACTGTTGCTGTATTTTCACCACTGCTTATTTTTACTAAATAAGCATTAGTTGGCAATGCTGATAAATCAATAGTAAGCGATTGACTAGAAGCTGGTACAGAAAGCACCTTTTGTCCTACTAAGTTGAATACCTCAACATTCGTAATCACTTCTTGATTGGTAATGTGTAACACATTTTCAGTTGGATTTGGATAATACGTTACTTTCATATTGTTGTTAAAAGACGTACTAGATAAAAACGGAGAACAAGTTACTCCAGTTGTTACTGCTTCTGCATCAGACCAGTTAGACGTGGTTCCGTTTAAGGTGAAATTAATTAAATTTCCATTATTATTAGCGCCACTGCTGTCTGCTAAAGTTGTTAGTCCCGCATTACTCTGATTGGCATTACCTTGATTAAACTTATAATGCGCTACTAAATCAGTTTGAGAACCGCCTAATTCGCAATTCATATTGTTCATAATTTCAGCATTGGTTAAAACTCTTGACCAAACGCGAACTTCATCTAAAAATCCTTCAAATAAATTTGCATTATCACTGAAAGCACCTAAGCGAACTGCTGGTCCACCTAAAAAAGGAGATACATTTGTATTGGTCGATACTAAATCGCCATTTTTATATAATTTCATAGTTGTAGTATTACTATCATAAGTAACTGCAACATGCGTCCATGTATTAAATGCTAATGGAGCAGTGTCTTCAACAGCATACCAATCCCCATTATGACCTGATGCTAATTTATTTCCATTTGTATTTGGAGCCCAAAAAGCATGTTCTCCATCTCCACCACCAGAAATAAAATTATTTTGCAAACTAGAGTTAGTAAGATATACCCAAGCTTCTTTCGTGTAAGTCGTTGGTAAAATATCATCACAAAATACATAATCGTCAATACCATCAAAACTTAATGAACTAGCTGGAGAGGGCTGAATAGTTGGGGTATTTATGCTCCCTGTACTAAAACTAGCTACTCTAAAGTTATATGTAGCAGTTGGTGAAAATGAAGCGGTAGGTTTGATACAAAATTCATGCTCCCAAAAACTTCCAGAACCTCCATCTATTGTATAATAGGAAATAGCATCTGAAGTTCGTACATAACCCGGTTCAAAATTTATAAACGGATTTGGTGAAATTTGTTGCGTTGTTATTGTGTTATCTGCTACAAACGAAGAACTTTGCATCACAAATGCTTCGGAACCAGATCCAGTAATTGTTACATAACTTCCCCCATTTACAGAATACTCCAAATACACAGCTTCTGTAAATTGACCTGAACTATTACCTGTTTCTTCCATAGCAATTCGTAAACGCAAGTTAGATTGGTCCGTAACAGAAATTGGAGTGTTAATAGCTGCTTTCCAAGTAGCACTTGTTTCAGAGCCATCATCGTTTCTCCATCGATATGACGTTAATCGAGTATTCGCACTCGAGACAAAAAAGTTGCCAATTAGCAACAAAAAAAGTAAAATTCTTTTCATGGTTTAAATATTTAATTGTTTATAGTTTTTCTGAATAAAAATAAATAGCATCCTATAATTCCTAAAAAAACAAAAGGAAAAAATAAAGTATACCGAGTAAAAAAAGACAAGTTCGTGTTCGGTGTGATAATCCCTGAAACCAAACTGCTCGTAATGGCTTTGTTTTACTGCAAAAGTACACCAGAACTAGTAATAATACCATTAATTCCACAATTATTAGCCACACAAACATCTTTTCGGTTAGCTACTGCCTGATAGCGAGCATAATAAAAATGTAAATCAGAAATGTAGTTATCTTTAAACCACCCATCATTACTAAGATTAAAAATAAAATTAGCTCCTTGTTTTACTTGGTTAGCTGCTTCCTGTTCCAATACCACTTCATTGCAAACCAAGTTAGCCGCTTTTCCAAATGCAGTAGGTATTGGCTGTGAAGAAGTCCCTTCAGACAATACAAAACCTTCCTGATTTAAAAAAGGAACCAGTAATTTTCCAATGGGCATTTCGATGCCTTTTAACAATACTTGTTTGTTGTATATGCCTTTAACATCTTGCTTGTTATTGAGGTAAAAAACAGCATTATAAAGATTTTTATTTGTAGCTTCTTCCCTATTCATACCAATTACATTAGTCACTTGATGTTTTTTAGTTTGAGCAAGAATGGCATGAAGTAAATCGTCATCTTTGGCATACGTCCAAGGTAATGCGGTTTCCGGCCATAATATAAAATCGGGACGTGTAGCTACCGCCTGTGAACTAAGGTCTATATATTTTTCTGCTAATATATTGCCATTTTCTGCATCCCATTTTACGGTTGGATCTGTATTATCCGATACAATCGCTACTTTAAATGAAGGTAGACTTGTAGGTTCGTAATCATTTAGAATGAACATACTAACAATTCCAAAACTTACAAAAACCCCCACTGTTTCCAATAAATGTATTTTTTCTTTCGTTACCACATATCTGGAAAGTAACACATTACATAATACCGTAAAAAAAGTAAGTAGAGAAAGTCCACCTAAACTACTTAACTGCACAAAATACATTGAAGTTACCAAAGGAAAACCAATTCGGATATTATGTAAAGGAAAGGCGGTTAAACATTGAGAAAGTAAAAATTCTGCTCCAGCCCAAAAAGCGGCAATGGCAAGGTGTTTAAATAATAACTCACGTGTAGATTTGGATTTGATTTGATAGAAAAAAGAAGTACCCCAAGCCAAAAAGCCAAAATATAATCCAACAAAAACGGCACTAACTAAAACTACTAAAAGTCCTAAACTAGCCTTCGCACCCGTATAATGAGCCACACCATTCAACATCCAAAAGAAAAGTGCTACACCTAAACCAAACCCAAAAAACCAACCGTTACTAAAACTCGTTTTTTTATTTTCTTTCGCATTGAAATAAAATACTGGCAATAAACCCAAAAAAGAACTTACGATCCACAATTTGGTAAATGCAAAACTGAATAACCATCCGGCTAGGAGTAATCCTATTTTAATGAGTACGTTTTTTTTCATTTGGATATTTAATTCGATTCAAAATTAAAACAAATTTATAACATATCATACAAGGGGAAACCCCTGATTTTTAATAAAAAAAATGGACCAACCAAAAGGCTAGTCCATTAAAATAAATTAAGAATGCTGTTTATTTTTTGAAAATCTTAATTTCTGTTTGTGTTTTGTCTTCACAAGTTACTTTTGCTACATACAAAGCTGAAGATAGTTCAGTTA
The DNA here is from genome assembly GCA_964621245.1 of uncultured Flavobacterium sp. Lineage (GTDB taxonomy): Bacteria > Bacteroidota > Bacteroidia > Flavobacteriales > Flavobacteriaceae > Flavobacterium. The sequence continues at coordinate 684 of CAZULO010000236.1, read as the reverse complement.
AATTAATTTCTACACGTTCTGAATTCGGTTGAATTTCCTTTACTATTCTTCCGGTTAAATCAAAAATTTGAACACTTGAAATCGTTTTATTGTATGAAATAGTTAAGTTATCAATAACTGGATTTGGATAATAGTTAAATTCAGTGATATCAAAACTCGTATTACCTAAAACACTAACCGTTTCACATGCTGATGTTACCATACAACCTGCAACCATTATTTCTACTTTGTAATCTCCAACTGATGCTGGTGTAAAACTTTGATTGGTTTCTCCAACTAATATAATGTTTGGACATAAATACCACTGGTAAGTCGCCCCATTTTGATTGGCCGTAAGAATTCCAGCATTTTGTGAAATTGTTGCATCAATGGCATTAGGTTCACTAACTGTCACATTAACGGTTTTTGTACAACCATTTGCATCTGTTATTATTACAGAATAAGTTCCTGCAGCTAAACCTGTTCTATCTTCTGTAGTAACTCCACCACCCCAATTGAATGTGTATGGAGCAGTTCCACCTGTTGGAGTTATATTAATAGTTCCATTTGAACCACCAAAGCAAGAAACATTTGTTACTACGGTAGTTCCTGAAACTGCTGCTGTTGGTTGTGTAACTGTAATTCCTGAAACTGTACTTGTACAACCATTATTATCAGTAATTATAACTGAATAAGTTCCAGAAG
>CAZULO010000235.1:0-4110 GCA_964621245.1 uncultured Flavobacterium sp. | reverse complement strand
AACATAAAACAAAATTTGCTTGTGAAGTCAAAAACTTCAATATCGAAGAATTTATCGATAGAAAAGAAGCCAGACGTATGGACAAGTTTGCACAGTATGCAATTGTTGCTGGTGAACAAGCCATCTCAGACGCTGGAATTACCGATACTAATGTAAATAAACAAAGAGTTGGGGTAATTTGGGGCGCTGGAATCGGTGGTTTAGAAACTTTCCAAGAAGAAGTATTAAGTTATGCTAGCGGTGATGGAACACCTCGTTTCAATCCGTTTTTTATTCCTAAAATGATTGCCGATATTGCTCCCGCTCATATTTCTATGAGAAATGGTTTTATGGGACCAAACTATACTACTGTTTCTGCTTGTGCCTCTTCAGCAAACGCTATGATTGATGCTTTCAACTACATTCGTTTAGGCATGTGTGACGTGATTGTGTCTGGTGGTTCTGAAGCTGCTGTAACGATTGCAGGAATGGGCGGATTTAACTCAATGCAAGCTTTATCAACAAGAAACGATTCTCCTGAAACCGCTTCAAGACCTTTTGATGCAAACAGAGATGGATTTGTTTTAGGTGAAGGTGCTGGTGCTTTAGTTTTTGAAGAATACGAACACGCCAAAGCACGTGGTGCAAAAATATATTGTGAAGTTGGTGGTGGCGGAATGTCATCAGATGCGTATCACTTAACCGCTCCACATCCAGAAGGAATTGGAGTAATTGCTGTAATGGAAAATACCTTACGCGACGCAGGTTTACAACCAGAAGATGTAGATCATATCAACACACACGGAACGTCTACGCCGTTAGGTGATGTTGCCGAATTAAAAGCAATTAGTCACGTTTTCGGTGATCATGCTAAAAACATCAATATCAATTCTACCAAATCAATGACCGGTCACTTGTTAGGAGCAGCTGGTGCTATCGAAGCAATTGCTTCTATATTGGCTATGAAACACAGCATTGTACCTCCAACTATTAACCATTCTACTGTTGATGAAAAAATTGATCCTTCGTTAAATCTAACGTTAAATACACCTCAAAAAAGAGAAATTAAAGTAGCTATGAGTAATACGTTCGGTTTTGGTGGACATAATGCTTGTGTGCTTTTCAAAAAAATAGAAGAATAATTCATGCGCAGCATTTTTAAAAAAATATTGAAAAAATCCCCCTCTTCTAATCAAGACGGGGTTTTTTTTGATAAAATGACCAAAATTTTAGGATTTAAACCCAATTCTGAAACGTATTACAAGCACGCTTTTACGCATCGTTCGTCTAATATTACTGATGAAAATGGACATCCAATTAGCTATGAAAGACTAGAATTTTTAGGCGATGCTATGTTAGGAAGTGTTATTGCGGCACACTTATACAAAACGGTTCCAACTGGGGACGAAGGCTATTTAACCAAAATGCGCTCTAAAATTGTCAGTAGAGAACATTTAAATGAATTGGGACGCGATTTTAATTTGGTTCAGTTTATTGAAAGTAAAGTAAATCCCTCTCATTTTGGAGATAACATTCACGGGAATTTGTGTGAAGCCTTCATTGGAGCTATTTATTTAGACAAAGGTTTTCCCTTTTGTGAGAAATTCATCCATGATAAAATTATTAAACCGTATGTAAATATTGCCCGTTTAGAAGGCAAAGTCATTAGCTATAAAAGTTTAATTATAGAATGGTGTCAGAAAGAAAAAATCAATTTTAAATTTGAAGTTTTTGAAGATGACGGAAAAGAAGGCGTAAAACATTTTGGTGTTAAATTATTACTAGACAATGAAATAATTAGTAAAGCCCGAGCTACTTCCAAGAAAAAAGCGGAAGAAACTGCAGCCAAAAGAGCCTTTTTTGCCTTACAAGATAGAATTGAAAATAAATCCTAAAAAAATTTATTAACTACAACGTTTGAAATGAAAATTTAACGGTTTTGCAACCTTTTTTACAAGAATTTAATAATTTTTAAACCTATCTTTACCATTATTAAAAAAATGTAATGGCACATTTAAAACTTACATTAGACGATTTTGAATCCAATGATTTTGAATTACTTGCAATTCATACCAATCTGAAAGATTATAAATTAAGCTTTTTAATAAATTTAAAATTGAATGTATTGTTGGCTAAAAATGAAAGTGAAATTTCGATCACATCGAACAAAGGCATTGGCAATTTTTCAAGATTTAGTTATGAAGACTGTACCCAAGACATCACTTGGGAACTCCTCAAAAATCAAACTCATTTTAATTCGAACCAAGAAAATACAGGTATTTTTGAAGACGATCAAATTACTATGAATTTGATTCCGGAATTAAAAAAAGTAGATTATTTGTTAAAAATAGACAATATAGAAGCGGGTTTCGATTCTGAAAATATCATAACACAAATTAGTACCATATCAAACGTATCCACTGTATATAAAGTTGATACCAACAAATTAAAAACAATAAACAATTTAATTTTTTAAAAATGCATACAACTAAAAAAACAAAAATTGTTGCCACTTTAGGGCCAGCGTGTAGCAGTAAAGAAGTAATTAAAAAAATGATTGACGCCGGCGTTAACGTATTTAGAATTAACTTTTCTCATGCAGATTATACCGATGTAAGTGAAAAAATCAACATCATTAGAGATTTAAACAAAGAATTTGGCTACACTACTTCAATTTTAGCCGATTTACAAGGTCCGAAATTACGTGTAGGTGTAATGAAAGAAGATGTAGTAGTCAATCCAGGTGATATTATTACTTTTCAAACTTCTGAGGATGTACCCGGAACTGCGGAAAGAGTGTATATGAATTACAAAGAATTTCCAAAAGATGTCAATCCAGGCGAACGTATTTTATTAGATGATGGAAAATTAATGTTTGAAGCCATCGAAACCAATAGAGTGGATGAAGTAGTTTGTAAAGTAATTCAAGGCGGACCGTTAAAGTCTAAAAAAGGTGTGAATTTACCAAACACAAAAGTATCTTTACCCGCTTTAACTGTAAAAGATATTAAAGATGCCATTTTCGCTTGTGAAAATAAAGTCGACTGGATGGCCCTTTCCTTTGTTAGAACGAAAGAAGACATTAAAGATTTACAAGATTTAATTGAAAAACATTCGGATCATAAAATTCCAATTGTAGCAAAAATCGAAAAACCTGAAGCGGTTGAAAACATTGACGAAATAGTTATTGCTTGTGATGGTTTAATGGTAGCGCGTGGTGATTTAGGTGTAGAAGTTCCTGCACAAGAAGTGCCATTAATTCAGAAAAAACTAATTTTAAAAGCAAAATTAGCACGTATACCTGTTATTGTGGCGACCCAAATGATGGAAACCATGATTACGAGTTTAACACCAACAAGAGCGGAAGTAAATGACGTAGCCAATTCAGTAATGGATGGTGCCGATGCTGTGATGCTTTCCGGAGAAACTTCTGTTGGAAACTACCCAGTTCAAGTTATTGAAACCATGACAAACATTATTGAAAGTGTGGAAGATTCTCCGCTTATTAGTGTTCCTCATATTCCACCCACTAAAAGAAACGAAAGATATATTACCAAATCGATTTGTTTTAATGCCGCATCAATTGCAGACAGTATTAATGCGAAAGCAGTTACTACTTTAACAAACAGTGGCTATACAGCGTTTCAAATTTCTGCGTGGCGACCTCATGCGCATATTTTAGTATTTACTTCAAACGAACGAATTGTAACTCAATTGAATTTACTTTGGGGTGTGAGAGCTTTCTTTTATGATAAGTTCACAAGTACAGATGATACCATTGACGACATCAATAAAATTTGTAAAGAAAAAAATTACGTAGAAAAAGGCGACATGGTGGTAAATCTAGCTTCTATGCCAATTGCAAATAAAGGAATGGTAAACACATTAAGAATTTCTGATATAGAATAAGTTTAAATACTAATTAAAAAATAAAAACCAGTCTAGTAATAGGCTGGTTTTTTGTTTTATACTTTTATTTTACCACGGGAATGGATTCGCGCGGTAACGTTGGGAAGCACTTTACTTTAATAAAAACCATATTTTACAACATTAAAAACTCGATTTTAAGCTAATCAAATTTTAGTATTTTGATGTTAACTAAAAAATAAACCTCACCTAAAAGGGCTTAAA
>CAZULO010000234.1:0-4163 GCA_964621245.1 uncultured Flavobacterium sp. | reverse complement strand
AATTTATTTTAAAAAAATCAGTATTTACTCCAACGTAAATATTGCTTTTTATTTTATCTTTTTGTTCTACAGAAAAATTAGACAATTTAGAAATAAATTTATTTTTAATTTTTTTTATTTCTGTAGTAACTGAATTTTCAAACAGTCTATTTTGAATACTTGGATTGTAGTGATATATTATTACTTTACAATCATTTTCAATTATTTTTTTGCCAATAATTTCCCACCAAAATTTATCCGTTTCCCCTAATGAACTCCCAAAAACACATATAATATTTGCTTCACTTATCAAGTCAACACATTCAACATCTACTAAATGATTACAAGACTTATTATATTCTGATTTTACGAATGATTCTATGAAATCTTCATCATTGATAAAATCAGAATTCAAAACTTGCGATGAATCATTAACACCAATAATCATTCTTTCTTCTAATGTTCCGTGAATATGTTTTACATTTCTTAATACTGAATAATTATTAATTGCATCTTTTACACTCATTTGTTTTTCAACAGATTCTTCAATTAATTTGTCTAGTGTTGAAGTATAATTTAATGAAATAAAATTAATTTCCGACAATTCATTTTTAATTGGAGTCAGTAAATTTTTAAAATATTCTTTTTCACCATTTCTTAATTTTATGAATGGAGAACATATATCTATAAGAAGCTGTTGCTTGTTAGCTTTAGAAAAATCAAAATTTTTTTCTTGTTCTTTTAAATATTTAGATAAATTTAATATAATATCTTGTCTTATTTCTTCAAACTCAATTGAAGTATTAATTTTTTCGGTATGTTTTCCTAATGCCTCTTCTAAGTCTGACCAGTCTTTAATATTTCCTTTTATTTCTTTTTTTAATTTTTCAATATTATCATTCGGGGATTTTGCCGAACAATAATAATTTTCATAAAAATCTTTATAACTTGTTTCTAAATCTAAATTCAAGTCAAATCCATTTCCTATCAAATAAACAATATTCATATCTTAATCTTAACTATTCTCTACAATTTCAATTTCCTCATTACTCAATCCATACAACTCATAAACCATTGCGTCAATTTGTTTGTCCGTTGCAATGATTTGATTTTTTGTTGCAACGGCTTGTTTTTGGTAGGTTTCAAAATACTCTTGTACTTCATCTTTTTGGACTGTTGACAATACTATTTTTGCTTTTGCCAACTCAGCAAAAAAGCTTTGCAACGATAACTCGTACCAAGTTTCAAGTTTTTTGGTTGGTTTTTCTAAACCATAATCCCTTTGCAACATATTTATAACTTTAGATTGTTGCTTTTGCAAAGTCTGATTTAATGAAAGCATTGTTTCTGCTTTTTCTATAAATGGTTGTTGTTCTGAAATTGAAATTCGCTTAATTGGAAATTTTTTTAAATCATTTAGAATAATTTTTGGAAATAATTTTCTAACCGATTTTGCAGTATTTTTTAAAAAATAATATGACAATAATGAACTATTTATTAATGAAAGTATGTATTTCAATGAAATTCCAGAATTTACCTTTTCGATAATAGCTATATTACTCATGTTAAATAACACATCTTCTTCTGTATAAGCTGAAATTAAAGATTTTGGATAAACTCCAGTAATTTCCCTAACAATAATTTTTGAGCCAGTAAACTTCCTTGGTTCTGCTAAATGTGGTCCAAAATGTAACCACGTTCCACTCCAGCCAATACAATATCTATTAACATCTTTACCATCAAGATATTTTAAAGTTTCATCATTAATTTTTTCTTTGAAATCAAAAACTCTGTTTTTAACGTCAAACTCGGTTTGTTTTGGTTTTCCTTTGTCTTTTTGATAAGCTTTTAATCCTGATTTTATTTCGACTAAATCATTAAGCGGAAATGAATTTTCATTTAATTTTAAATTCATTAAATCGCTCTCATCATCTAAAAACACTTTAAACTCAAAAGCCTCATTGTTTGAAAACTCTTTTTGTAGTTTTGTATGAGATAGATAAAATTCATTCCCATTATTTAATAAGATTTGAATTAAATTTTCGTTTTTAATTATTTCTTTTTCAGCTAATAAAATAACTGTTTCTACATTGGCACTTTCAAAAGAATACCCAGCTAAATTGATAATTTGGTTTACTTTGTTGGTTTCTAACAGATATTTTCTCAAACCTTCACCTGAATACATCATTAACCAAGAATTTGGAATTATTAATCCATAAACTCCTTTTTCTTTTAAAATATGAACCGCTTTTTCAATAAACAATAAATAAGTATTTATTTGATATTTAGCAGAAACATATTTCATTACAAAAAAGTCTTTTTCTTCTTGTTTAAAGTTATCTCTTGCAAAAACATAAGGCGGATTACCAATTATCACATCAAAACCACCCTTTGCAAAAACTTTTTCAAAGGCTTGTTGCCAATTAAAAGCTTTTTCTCCAGCAATTGCAATATCATCAATTAATGAGTTGCCACATTGTATATTACCACTTAAATCGTTTAGTTTTCGGTTAGGTTGTGCCGTACGTAACCAAAGTGAAAGCTTGGCAATTTCTACACTTTCTTCGTTTAAATCTACACCAAAAAGGTTGTTTTCTAAAATGCTTGTTGCAATATCACTTAACACAAAAGTATCTCCAAATAATTTGGCTTTTAGTTCGTCAATATATTGGTGTTCTGCAATTAAAAAATCTAAGGCTTGGTTAAGAAATGCACCACTACCACAAGCAGGGTCGCAAATGGTTAGTTGCAATAACCAACTTCTGTAAGTTTCTACTTTGTCAATTAAGGCTTGTAAGGTTTTCTTTTGTCGTTTTTTATCAGTTGTATAGTCTTCATCTACCAATTGCAATTCGGTTTTCTTTTCTTCACACAACTTACCAATTGTATTTTCTACAATGTATTTGGTTATGTATTTTGGGGTGTAAAAAACGCCGTCTTTTTTACGTTTGGTTTTCGTTTTATCAATGGTTTCGCCCTCCAGTTGTGCTTTTATTTCGTCTAATTCATTTAACGAATTTTCAAAAATATGTCCTAAAATATTCACATCAACTTCGCTGGCAAAGTCGTAATTACTTAAATTTTCGGTGTGCTTAAATAAAACGGCATCGTCAATTTTAATGTTGTCTAAAATATCGTCAGCTTTAAACAATCCGCCATTATAAGCAAAAATTTGGTGTTCTTCAATAGTGTGCGATGTTGTTTGAGAAAAGGCTGGTAATTGTACTTTTGCACCACTATTTAAATCGTTAAAATATATTTTATATCTATCATATAAAGAAACTTCAATGCGCATTGTTCGTAAATTTTGCCATTCTTTATTGATACGAAAAATTAAATTGGTTGGTAACAAGTTTCTGTCTTCTGCAAAGAAAATAAACAAAAATCTATCTAATAACTTTTGCGATTTTTTAAAGAGTTCAATCGGTTCATATTGTGGATTTAAAACCACTAAATTTTGATATAATTCTCTTTTAAAAAGCGAATAATCTTTATATAATTTTTTAGTAATAACGTCTTCTTGACTTACCGATTCATCTTTAATAGTTTTTGCAATGCCTTTAGAAAGGTTCTCGTAAGCTAAACATAAATACAATAATTCAAATTCGGTTTGTGTCAATTGAAACAAATTGAATTCTAAAAACTCAATGGCATTATCAATGTAAAATCGGATTTTTTCAAAGTTGGAAGTAATCACATAAACGCAATCGGGTTGGTTATTTTTATATCCAAAAGCTTGTGCTTCAATTTTACCTAAATCGGTTGTATTTGTGCCTTTTAATTCAATTACAGCTTTTACCTTTTCATCAATAATAATTGCTCCGTCAGCTTTTTTGCTGTCTTTTACGTTTTTATATTCGGTAGTAAGATTAAATTTTGTTTCCGTTGAAGATGCAGGCTTGGTATAGCCTAATATCTTAACAAACAAGTCTTCTAAAAACTCGCCTTGATATTGTTCTTCTTTTAAACTTTTAATATCCTCTTGAACTTTTAAATTTAAGAAGTGATTTTTATAGGCTTCCCATTTTTGCAAAAGCAAAGTTGAGTTTTGATTTTTTAAGTATTTGGAAACTACGGAATTTTGAAATAATGGCATTTTTATAAGTTGCTTAATTGAGAGTACAATTTATAAAAATTTAATTGTTAAGTAAAATATACTTATTAACAAACCAACCATTGCAAAA
>CAZULO010000233.1:0-4168 GCA_964621245.1 uncultured Flavobacterium sp. | reverse complement strand
CGCCTGCTTTAGAAAAAATCAATACAGCTTGGACAAATGCATCAGCTGAAATGTACAACACTGGAGACGCTCAAGGAGCTGCACAAGCAGAACCACAAGCTTCAGGTGATACTACGCAAGATGTTGAATTCGAAGAAGTAAAATAATTTACGATTGAAAATTTACGATTTACAAAGTAAGATTTACAAGTAAAAAATAAATTAAATATTTAAGAAACCGAGTAAGAAATTACTCGGTTTTTTTTTGTTGCAACATTTTGAAAATAACAAAAGCATGCGGATAGGTTATAGCAGAAAAAAAGGAAAATATGATCGTAATGAAAAACTTAGATGTACTTTGATAATAATAAAATAACCCAATAGCTAAAACAGATACTAACCAATATAAAAATGCATCTTTAATATATTTAATGAAATGAATCCTAGAAAGTGAACCATATATAAATTTAGTTTGTAATTGTATAGAAGGAATACTATGCCAAACGATAAAATAAATCGCAAATCCCCAAATTAAAGAAGAAACTTTAAAAATAACAGTAAACACACCTAAAAAAATAAGTTGGTAAAATAAAGGTTCTCTACAGGTTGTATAGTTGACCATCCAAATTAGGGTTTGAAGTAAAAAAGTACTCATAAAAAATACAAACCCAATTGAGATAAATGATTCGTGAATGACCGTATTAGCAATTTGAGCTACAATGACAACCACTTCATCAGGATGCAATACAAATAATAGAAAAAACAACATCAAACCATAATTTAAAGCATATATTTTTAAAAAGTTTTGAGGTAAAATTTGTTTTAAAAATCCCAATTGCTGTTCTCCAAAATGATAGGAACTGGCGAAAACAAATAAAAGTAAACCTAAAATTGGAGAAAAATAAAAAAGAATCAGGGCAAAAAGAACCTGAAATACATATAAAACTAAAATAGTTCGACTGTTTATTCCTTTATTTTTTTCAAATATCTTACTTGAAATCAAAATATCATTGGCTCCATGATAAATTCCGAAAGTCAAAATCAGGATAATCCCTAAAATAATTTCATAATTACCTGATAAATAACTGGATATCCACAAACTAAAAAAACTAATTAGTATCGCTAAGGTATCGTATTTGCTCATATTTTTAAATTTTGTTCAATAATTATTAAAAATAATTAAACAAATATTTGGATTTTTGTTTAATAATCTGTAAGTTTGATTAAACAAATTAACCAAATTATTAATAATAAAACAAACATTATGACAAACTTTAGTTTAATTTCTAAGATGATGTCTGACGATTATGTTGGATTCACATTTTTTGTTGGCTGTATGGCTATGATGGCTGCCTCAGCTTTTTTCTTTCTATCTTTAAATCAATTTGACAAAAAATGGCGTACTTCCGTTTTAGTTTCAGGATTGATTACATTTATTGCCGCAGTACATTATTTTTACATGAAAGAATATTGGGCAGAAGTTGGAGAATCACCAACGTTTTTTAGATATGTGGACTGGATTTTAACCGTTCCATTAATGTGTTTAGAGTTCTACTTAATTTTAAAAGTAGCTGGAGCAAAAACCGACTTATTATGGAAAATGATTAGTCTTTCTGTAGTGATGTTAATAACAGGTTACTTAGGAGAAACGGTTTATGCCGATCAAGCAGCTTTGTGGGGAGGAATTTCAGGACTAGCTTATTTTGTAATAGTATATGAAATTTGGTTAGGTTCAGCAGCAAAACTAGCTAAAGCGGCTGGTGGAAACGTTTTATCAGCACACAAAATCTTATGCTGGTTTGTATTAGTAGGTTGGGCCATTTATCCTTTAGGATACATGTTAGGAACTGACGGATGGTACACTAGTATTTTAGGAAAAGGTAGCGTAGATATTGCTTACAACATTGCGGATGCTATCAATAAAATTGGTTTCGGTTTAGTAATTTACAACTTAGCCGTACAATCACAAAAAGATTAATTTTAAGTTTTTTTTTTATTTTGGCCGTTAAGATTTATCTTAACGGTTTTTTTATGCAATAAAATTTGTATATTGGAACTCCAAAAAACTAATAATCAACAAGATGAAAAAACTACTATTGGCACTATTCTTCTGTTCTGCAACAGTTTTAGTTGCACAAAAAGCGAAAGTTTCTACTACAGCTTTAACTACTTTTGAAAATTTAAAAGCAGAAATAATTACAGAAAGTGGCAAACAGAAACTTGTCATAGTTATTGAAAATGCTGGTAAAAAAGAAAACATTATACTCAAAGAAATAAACACAAAAGATAAAAAACAACAACCTACAAATTTTAAAATTAAATCGTTTACTGTTTCTGGTGTGAAACTTTATCATTTCAGTTATACGGAAAATCTTATCACAGAAACAAAACTTAAAAAAGAAAATGCCATAATTACCTCTAATGAAATTTGGGATTTATCTACTACAAAAATTAAGATTTTAGGAAATATTCAAACCGTTACGAATATCAAAGAGATTAAACAATTAGGAAAATCAACGGCCACAGAAACCATTGAAAAAACGCGTAGAGAAGGTTTCGAATTTGTGTTAACAAAAGATTTTGAAGTGTTTTTATCTACTAAAACCCAAACCAACAAATATAAATTTAACGCTTCTACTCGTCGTTATGATCCAAAAAAATAATATTTTGATATAATTCTTTTAAGAGTTTCTTATTTGGAAACTCTTTTTTATATGCATGCATATTATTTTTTTACTATATTTGAAAAAACTTTACTACGATGCAAAAATTACAATTAACAGAAATTCTAAACATAAAACACCCGATTATTATGGCACCTATGTTTTTGGTGTCGAATACAAAAATGGTCATTGAAGGTATGAAAAGTGGCGTTGCTGGATGTATTCCGGCATTAAACTACAGAACTTTAGAAGAATTACGAAGTGCTATCATCGAACTAAAAAAGGCAAAAGTAGAAGGCGGCAGTTTCGGATTCAATTTAATTGTAAATAAATCAAACGTAAAATATAAAGAACAATTACGTATTTTATGTGAAGAAAAAGTAGATTTTATTTTAACTTCTTTAGGCTCTCCAGAGGAAACGATAAAGGAAGCTCATAAAGTTGGAATTAAAGTTTTTTGTGATGTAACCGATTTAAGTTTCGCTAAAAAAGTAGAAACTTTAGGTGCTGATGCCTTAGTAGCCGTAAACAATCAAGCGGGTGGACACAGAGGAAACATCAATCCAGATGAATTAATCAAACAATTAAATGAAGGCACTTCCCTACCTGTTATTTCCGCTGGTGGCGTAAGTAAAAAATCAGATTTAGATACAATGCTTTCATTTGGTGCGATTGGAGTTTCTGTAGGAAGTCCGTTCATTGCTTCCATAGAATCTGGTGTTTCTCAGGAATACAAACAAGCTTGTGTAGATTATGGTGCCAAAGATATCGTAATGACCGAACGCATCTCTGGAACTCCATGTTCTGTAATCAATACGCCTTATGTTCAAAAAGTGGGGACAAAAACCACTTGGTTAGAACAGCTTTTAAACAAAAACAAAAGTTTGAAAAAATGGGTCAAAATGATTCGTTTTTATATCGGTATGAAAGCCACTGAAAAAGCAGCCACAGAGGTGACTTATAAAACGGTTTGGGTAGCTGGTCCAACTATTGAAGACACGCATGCGATTTTACCTGTTTCGGATATTGTAAAAAAATTAACGGTTTAAGATGTACGATAAACTTTTTACTTTTTTAAACAAATATTTTAAGAAAGCCACTATTTTTAGAGTGCTGTTTAATATTTCTCCCATGTATAAAAGAAGTTGTGGGAAAATTATTTTCGCTTCAGATGATTTACACGTAGTGAAAATTAAAATTCCTTTATCCTATAAGAATAGAAATTATGTAGGTTCTATTTTTGGTGGCAGTTTATTTTCTGCCACGGATCCAATTTACATGATACAATTGATGCAAATTTTAGGAAAAGACTTTGTCGTTTGGGATAAAAAAACCGACATCAAATTCAAACGTCCTGCTTATAAAGACGCATTTGCTTCTTTTGAATTTACAGCAGAAGAAATTGAAAATATGCTACAGAAAGTACAATCAGAAAACGAAATAGATTATACTAAAACTCTCCATATCACAGATAAAAATGGAACTATTTTCGCCGAATTAGACAAAACGTTATACATTGCTACAAAA
>CAZULO010000232.1:0-4215 GCA_964621245.1 uncultured Flavobacterium sp. | reverse complement strand
AAAATTACCATTTCTTTGCCTTGTTCTGAAAATGAAACTTGCAAGTACAAAAAAGAACAACAAAGAATCAGACTTTAAAAACTGAGGGTTATATGTAAAGTAAAAGTTGGCTTTATGTATAACAAGAGCAAATCCAACTAAAAAAACAATCAAACTACAAAATAGTATTGGCGTACTTAATTTGATTGTAATTAATTTTAAAAAAACAATAATTATGAAAAAAATGATTTTTGGCTTAGTAGCCAGTGTAGCATTCAGTATAAACGCGAATGCAAATGTTGTATCACCTACATCAAACCCAAAAGAAATTACTAAAATTGTATTAGATGGTAAATCGTATTCACCAATTGAATTTAATCAATTAGACCGAGCTACTATTGAAGCTGCAAAATCGTGTACCGTTACTGTAACCGTTACCGTGAACACGGACAATGGACCACAAACTTTAACTACAACAGAAACTTTTGAAGCATCTTGGTTTGGTTGTGCTATGGCTAAAGTTGGAGCGTTCCTTGCTGGACTTTGGGAACCAAGCATTTAATAAAACCTTTACGAGTAGCTTAACGGCTACTCGTAATCTTAAATTATATTTAAAATGAAAAAAATTTATACTTTTTGTTTTCTTGTATTTAGTATTCTAGGTATTTGTCAAAATAATGGAAAAATAACTTATGGATATATAGCTAATGGCGCAACGATACAAGCGGAATTAGTCTTTAATGGTAATAAAAGTGTTTATAATAGCTTTATAAAACGCAGCAAAGAATCCGTTAAAGTTTTAACAAAAGAAAACAAGGACGAAGATGAAAAAAACGAAGTGAATATTGCTATAAATCCTTATAATTCAATTCCGGAAGACTTAGGTTTGTTGACCAATTTAGAAAACAATACAATTATTGAAAATAAATATTACCCTGGTAACATAAACGGAAAAACATACGACACTCTTTTTATTAAAGATAAAGCTAGAGCCATAAAATGGGAAATTTTAGAAGAAAGTAAAACAATAAACGCATTAGTTTGCTACAAAGCCATAGGAAGTTTTAGAGGAAGAACATATACAGTTTGGTTCACCTTGGACATCCCCGTAAGTTTTGGCCCTTGGAAACTAAATGGATTACCCGGTTTAATACTTGAAGCAAGTGACTCCAAAAAAGAATATCTTTTTTATGTAGAAAAAATTGAATTAAATAAAGAGCCTAATCCAATTCAAGAAGAATATTTTTTAAACAAAAATTATATCAACCCTGAAGCTGACTTCGAACGGTTTATGCAAAGTATGGAAAAAATAAATGAGGAGTTAACACAAAAAATTAGAGCCTCTTTACCTAGAGGCACGCAATCAATTTCTTCAAAAAAATCAAAACATGTAATACAACCTGAAAGTTTGATTGAATTTGAATTTACCGATATACCCTAACATTTTGTATCGAAAAACACCTCTACTCTATTAAAACCAAGCATAAAAAATGATCTTTAAAACGATTAAATCAGTAAGTTACTTCATTTTTATTTTTTGTAGTTGTCAAACTTTAAGTTCACAAAATATAATCTCGGGTACCATACAAGATGAAAACAAAAAACCTATTGTTTCCGCCAATATTATACTAAGGGAACTTTCTGGAAAAATTATCTCATTTACACATTCTGATGAAATGGGAAAATACGAAATCAGTACAATTAAACTAGGTACTTTTATTGTAGCAATGAAATCGATGGGGCATGAACACGAGGAAAAGGAAATCATTTTCAATAAAAACCAAGAAAGATTTACTTATGATGTTATTTTAAAAAACACGAGTACGGAGATTAAAGAAATTGTAATTACTGGCACTAAACCCATTACTATAAAAAAAGACACCATTATTTTTAATGCCAAATCGTTTTTACAAGGAAATGAGCAAACCGTTGAGGATTTATTAAAAAAAATACCGGGATTACAAGTCGATGCTAATGGAACTATTAAAGTAGGTCAACAAGAAGTTGAAAAAATAATGATTGACGGAGATGATTTTTTTGATAAAGGGTATAAAGTAATGACAAAAAACATGCCCGTTCATCCTATTGATAAAATAGAATTATACGAGAATTACTCAAATAACAAACATTTAAAAGGAATAGAAAACAGTAAAAAGGTAGCTTTAAACTTAACCTTAAAAGAGGAATCGAAACGCATTTGGTTTGGAAACATAGAAACGGGATATGGTTTATTTTCTGAAAACAGATATGAACTTAAAGGTAATTTGATGAATTTTGGAAAAAAAAACAAACACTATTTTATTACAAATTTTAACAATACAGGCTTTGATGCCACTGGAGACATAAACCACTTAATTAGACCTTACAGAGAAGGTGGGTCAGCGGATTTAGGTGATAATGTTAACTCGAGTTCTTTACTAAATATGGCTACTGAGTTACCTGATTTGAAACAAAAGAGAATACATTTAAATAATACTGAGTTACTTTCACTGAATTCCATTTACAAGCTAAATGAGAAAGCAAAACTAAAAACTATTGGATTTTTAAATACGGATGAAGTAGATTATTTTAGATCAAGTTTGCAACAATTTTCATCAAACAACACAAGTTTTACAAATTTTGAAGATTTTATTGGACGAAAAAAACAAATTACAGGATTTGGAAAAATAGATTTCATATACGATATTTCAAAAACGAAAACAGTAGAATTCACATCCAAATTTAATCATACGAATGAAAAAAACAAAAGCGACTTACGTTTTAATACTGATCAAATAAACGAAAGGTTACTTACACAAAATCAGCTAATAGATCAGAAACTTACGTTTACGAATAAATTTAAACCAAACCAAGTTTTGGTTCTTTCTGGTCGGTATATAAATGAAAAAACACCTCAAAACTATAGCGTGAATCAATTTATTTTCACTGATTTATTTTCTGAGCGTGCTAATAACACCAAACAAATTAGTGAAAACCAATTACAATTTGCAGGGATAGAGGCCCATTTACTGGGTAGAAGAAAAAATGAAGATTTGTTTGAATTTAAAATAGGAAATCAATTGAGAATAGATCAATTGAATACTCAGTTTGAATTACTAGAAAATCAAACAAGTATTTCATTTCCAGAAGGCTATCAAAACAACTTTAAGTATGTAACGAACGACCTTTACGTTTCTAGTAAATATCAAAAAAAGATAAAGAAATTCACCTTTTTCACAGTAGCCAATTTTCATTATCTATATAATGAAATGGATTATTTACAGCAAAAAAAGACACAAGATCCGTTTTATATCGTTCCTAAAACCGGGGTTGAATGGAAAATGAATACCAAAAACACACTTTCGTCCTCTTATACATATTCTGTAACAAATACAGATGTGACGTCAGTTTTTCCTGGATATATACAAACTGGCTTTCGATCGTTAAATAAAGGACTTGGGGCTTTCAATCAATTAGAAGGTTCAACTGTAAATTTGAATTATTCTTATGGAAATTGGGGAGATAAATTTTTCAGCAATACTTTAATTTTGTTTACAAAAAATAATGATTTTATTAGTTCAAATTCAAATATTGCCCAAAATTATTCGCAAACTGAAAAAATAATTATACAGGATAGAGAATCTTTAACTTTTTCGTCAAATATAAATCGTTTTTTTAAACCTATTAAATCGAATCTAAAATTAAAAGTCAGTGCGACTAAATCTAACTTTAAAAACATAGTCAATAATTCCAATTTAAGAGCCATTACTAACCAAAGTGCTACCTATGGATTTGAATTAAGATCGGGTTTTAAAGGCGTTTTTAATTATCATTTTGGAAGTGATTGGACGTTCAGTAACGTTACCACTACTATTGAAAATTCGGTTACGAACAATATGAGTTTTGTCGATTTATTTTTTGTAGTCAATGATCGATTATATTTTCAAATTCAGACTGAACGTTATTATTTTGGAAATTTAAACTCCAAAGAGGCCAATTATCATTTTCTAGATTTCAAAGTGAATTACAAACTTCTAGAAAACAAACTTAATTTGTCACTTTCTGGTAATAATCTTTTAAATACTGAAACATTTAAAGATTACAGCATTTCCGATATTTCTATAGCTAAAACAGAATATAAATTACAACCAAGATATGTATTACTCACAGCTGAATACAGATTTTAACAAGAATTAAAATAAACACAAAAAGATCCAAACCAAAACACTATAACTTGTATACGCCATGTCACACCTA
>CAZULO010000231.1:0-4349 GCA_964621245.1 uncultured Flavobacterium sp. | reverse complement strand
TGAAAATTATACGAATGCGAAAGGAGAAAGAGTAGAACAAACCGAATGGCATAGAATTACTGCTTGGGGCAATACAGCAGATATTGTTGAAAAGTTTGTTTCAAAAGGAAAAGAAATTGCCATTGAAGGGAAGTTGTCACATCGAAGTTACGAAGATAAAGATGGTGTCAAAAGGTATGTAACGGAAATTGTTGTTAATGAAATTCTTTTGTTAGGAGGGACTAAATAAGAATTAAAAAAGTAGATACACCAGAGTTAAATTTTTAAGCCATATAACTATCATTTTATTGATATAATCTTAATTAGATTTGAATTATATCAATAAAATTTAAAATCAATATAAACGCCATTATGAAAAATTCTATACAATTAATAGGAAACGTTAGTCAGGAACCAGAAATTAAAACTTTTGAAACAGGAAGAAAATTAGCAAATATTACTATTGCTACCAACGATGTGTATTACAAAGAAAACGGAGATAAAGTGGAAAAAACAGAGTGGCACCGAGTTACCGCATGGGGAAAAACTGCCGATATTATTGAAAAATACGTTACAAAAGGAAAAGAAGTTGCCGTAGAAGGAAAATTAACACATAGAAGTTACGACGACAAAGAGGGCAATAAACGTTACATAACTGAAGTTGTAATTAACGAAATCTTATTATTAAATAAATAATTTGAAGATGAAAGTTAAAGTGTTTACTATCGGATTAGACCCTGAAAAGTTGGAAAAAGACCAAAATGTATTGAATGATTTTTTAGCAACAGTTGCTTTTAAGAAATCTAGTACCCAATATGTGGAAACAGAAAATTATTGGTCAGTGATTGTGCATTATGATGAAAATGAAATTGTAAAACCAGTGAGTTTGGTACGAAAATCGTTTGAAGATTTAAATGTAAAAGACCAACAAGTTTATATGTATTTGAAAGAATGGAGAACGAATAAAGCAGAGAAATTGCAGCAGAAAAATTATTTGATTTGTCACAATTCAGAATTAATCGATTTAGCGATGTATAAGCCAAGTAACCTCGATGAATTACAACAGATTAAAGGTTTCGGACCACAAAAAGCAGAAAAATTCGGAGATGATATTTTAGCCATTTTAAATGCAATTTAACTTGCATTTAAATAAAAAGAGCAACTTAAAAAGTTGCTCTTTTTTGTCTTTATTCGTTCATTAATCGTTCAAATTCTTCGAAAAACAAACCTAAATGGTAACCATCAACTAATCCGTGATGCACATGAACCGACATAGACATCAGTTTCTTATCGTTTTCAGTGATCATTTTTCCAAAAGAAAATTTCGGACAACTATCTGGAAAAGTAAAACTTCTTGAATGTGATATTGAAGTGAAATTGATCCAAGGTAACGCTGAAAAATGAACTAAATTTTCACTAAATGCTCTAGTGATTAACCCCGTAGTGTTTTTTACTCGTGTAGCTTCTAAAGTATAGTTTTCTATGAATTTAGATAAGTTTTCATCGTATTCAATTTCTGAAAACCCAAATGTTTTGTCATCTCGTAAAATAGTTGAGGAGACGTTTATTTTATCATATAAGTATACTTTTTCATCTTGAATTCTGTATTTAAAATTCTCTATGCTATTGACGGCAGTTAATGTTTTATGTAAGTAATACACAAAGAAACTCACACCTAATTTTTTAGATGTATTATAAGCTTTCGTACAATCAAATTGAATAGTTGTACCAAAAAATGGTTCTTCAAATTGAGAAAAAAATTCAAAATGTTCTTTTCTATTCCAAGTTGATAGGTTTAGCTCTGTTTTCATTTATTCACTTATAAAATCTCAAAAAGTTCGGTTAAGTTTGAAAGGGCTTTGAAATTTTCATGTTGAATTTCAAAATCAATTTTTTCATATTCCCAAGTCGTGTGATAGGGAATATGAATACCAGTTCCGCCAATATTTAAAACAGGCAACACATCTGATTTTAATGAATTTCCAATCATTATAAAATCTTTAGGTTCACATTCTAAACGATGTAACATTTTAGTGTAATCCAAATCGGTTTTGTCGCTCATCACTTCAATATGGTGAAAATAATGTCCTAAACCCGAATCGTGTAATTTTCTGTGCTGGTCTTTTAAATCGCCTTTTGTAGCTAGAATTAATTTATATTTCCCTTTTAATTGTTCTAATACTTCAGTAACATTTGGCATTAATTCTACAGGTTTCTGCAATAAATCTTTTCCAATAGTAATAATTTTTTCAATTACTGTTCCATTGATTTGGTGGTTGGTTAGTTCCAAAGCAGCTTCAATCATGGATAATGTAAAGGCTTTAATTCCAAATCCATATAAAGGTAAATTCTTTACTTGGTGATTTAAAATCAGCTGTAAAATTTCTTGTTTAGACGCATAATCTTGAAACAACTCGCAAAATTTTGATTGCGCCTCATCAAAATAAGGTTCGTTGTGCCAAAGCGTGTCGTCAGCATCAAATGCGATTGTTTTTTGTGTCATTAATCAAAAAATTTATAAAATTTATAATTATTATGGCTTTCATCGTAATACCCAAATATATAAGTATTAGAAATTTTAAATACAGTTTCGGAATAAATGCTTTCTTCAAAAGTTTCTTTAAAATCAGTTATTTTATCATAGGCTAAATCACCTATTTCTCCTGTTATATGACTAAAATTTTTATCAAATAAACAATCTGTATAAATGCCTCTTTTTGAGCCATAACTGGTGAAATTACTAAAATGATGATTAATTGGTTGAACAGTAAAACTTCCCGCAGGTGTATTAAATGTTCCTCCTCCAACAGGCATGTTCATTGGTGCCATATATGTTCCATTTACTTCTGCTGAAATACATCCGATTTTTGCTATGATTTTATCATTTTGTTTAAATAGTGAAATCCCGAAATTTGAACGAACTATTTTTCTTAAAAATTGTGCAGTGGTTTCTAATTCTCTCTCAAATCCATTACTTTGTCTTAAAAAAGGAGTATTGTTTATTTTAAAAATATCTGTATCATCAATTATATATTCTTTAACTTTATTGCCATCTAAATCCTTTACTGATAATATTAATTGTTTTGAACAAGCTATAATTTGAATAATATTATCATCTAAAATAAACGAATTTGATTTTATATCTTCTTGTTTATTAATTTCGACCGTTGGTTTTTGTGTTTTTTTAATCGTAACAAGAAAATCATCTAAATTAATGAAAATTAAATCAGTGAATTTATTTGAAACGTCAAATGTTAAAACTAATTGATTTTTTCTTGTATATATTTTTCTTCTCTTTGCACTCTCAGATAAAGAAACAGGGAAGTCATTAACTATTTTTGTGATAGTATTTGGCTCTTCAAAATTTAAATCAAAAGATGATTTCTCAAAAATAGAAGAAATGTTTAATGATTCATTTCCATTATTTGTCTTATTTAAATCAATTTCCTTTTCAATTAATGATTCATTGTGTAAACAATATAATTTTAAATTATTTTTTACTGATAAAACAAGAATATAAAATTTACCATTTTCTGTAAATTGTTCAAGAAAAATCTCTCCTTTTTCCTTTATTTTTAAATCAAATTCTTTTATAAAATGTCTTCTTTCTTTAAAATTAAAAGTTTGTGATACAACTTTGTTTTTCTGTTTGTCCGACCAATAAATTGCAGGATTATAAATATCGCCAGAATAACCCAAAATGTCTTTGTATTTTTTTTCAGGTCTAATTGCAGAAAACGTATCTAAAGGTTTCATTTGATTGTCTAATATCAAAGAATTTACTTTATGCTTGTCACTTAAAAACAAATTTATTTTTTGGTTTTCTTGATCAACAATTTGAAAAACATCTCTATTAGAATTCAGTTTAATATCAACGTGAGTAACAAGATTTTGTGCTTGAATTTTAATAATAAAGAAGAAAAATAATAAATAGGTTTTTTTCATTAATTTGTTAGTTTTTAAATATAAATAACATGGTTTTATACTATCTCTAAGATATCATCGCGCCATTACTCACACCATCCGTATCTGGATTAACGAAAACTAATTTTCCTTCTGGTGTATTCGTTAATAAAAGCATGCCTTCACTTTCTACGCCGCGTAAAGCTCTTGGTGCTAAGTTAACTAAAACCGTTACTTTTTTACCAATAACTTCTTCCGGTGTAAAATGTTCAGCAATTCCTGAAACGATGGTTCTCACGTCAATTCCAGTATCAACTTTTAAAACCAATAATTTGTTGGCTTTTGGCATTTTCTCTGCTTCGATGATGGTTCCAATTCGTAAATCAATTTTTGCGAAATCTTCAAAAGAAGCTGTTTCTTTTTGTGGCGTTACCGTTGCGTTTTCTATTTGATTGGCTGTTTTTGTA
>CAZULO010000230.1:2448-4357 GCA_964621245.1 uncultured Flavobacterium sp. | reverse complement strand
TTTTAAAATTTCAGAAATTTCTTGAGTATTTGCCGGTTTTACAACTACTTGCGGAGGAAATGACAAATCTTCTGTTTCATCATGTCCGAAATGGAGCAACGTTTCTGCATCTGTAAAAATATAGTTTTCGCCTACAATTTCGGTTAGTTTTTGAAAGGCTTCTGTTTTGAAAATCATGTTTTTAATGTTTTTTATTATTTTTTTATTTTGCCACGAATTCACGAATATTTCGAATAGTAATGGTGAATTTTAATCACTGATTTTTATTATTTGCCAAGAATTATCAAATTTTTTGAATTAAATATTTTCAATTTGAGGACTTACAATTCACAAAGTAACCACAAACTTGTCATCCTGAAAGGATCTCACACAATACTTTAATTACTTTTTTATCAAACAATGAGTTTATAATTTATTCGATACCTCCTACAATTCGTGTCAAATCTTATTTTTGTTTTATAAACGTATACCCTAGCCCTGATAGTAGCGGCATCCTTTTGTTTTTGATGTTTTTTTTGAACAGCAAAAACAAAAGATATAGCGGATAGCAGGATTAGCTTCTAAAAAAAATTATTACTTTTACACAAAGCATAATTCATTGAGTAAAAATAACAAAATATCTGCACTTTCCGAAAAAGACGGAATAATTAAACCTGAAATTTTGAGTTCTCAGGTGGCAAGGCAAATCCAAGTGTTTCGAAAGAAAGAAATTACTGCCGCAGAACTAATAGAAAAAATTATCGCTGGTGATAAAGTAGCTTTAAGTCGAGCCATCACCTTAGTTGAAAGCACAAATAGCAAGCATTTAAACAAGGCCAATGAAGTGATAAATGGCTGTTTACCCTATGCAAATAAGTCGGTTCGAATTGGAATTACTGGTGTGCCTGGAGTTGGAAAAAGCACCTTTATTGAAGCTTTTGGGAAACATTTGACTAGTTTAGGGAAAAAAGTCGCCGTTTTGGCCATTGACCCAAGTAGTACATTGAGTCACGGAAGTATTTTAGGGGATAAAACTCGAATGGAAGAATTAGTAAAAGATGAAAATGCTTTTATTAGACCAAGTGCCTCAGGTGAAAGTTTAGGCGGCGTGGCTAGAAAAACTCGTGAAGCTATTATTTTATGTGAAGCCTGTGGTTTTGATACGATAATTATAGAAACGGTTGGTGTGGGTCAGAGTGAAACCGCGGTTCATAGCATGGTAGATTTCTTTTTATTATTAAAAATTTCTGGCGCTGGTGACGAATTACAAGGCATCAAACGTGGAATTATGGAAATGGCAGATGCTGTAGTGATTAATAAAGCAGATGGCGACAACATACAAAAAGCCAAAATGGCAAAAGTAGAATTCAACCGAGCCTTGCATTTGTTTCCGATGAAAAATTCAGGTTGGAGTCCGAAAGTGACTACTTGTAGTGCTGTAACCACGGATGGAATTGCCGCTGTTTATGATATAATTACTGAATACATTTCTATAACAACAGCTTCTGGATATTTCAATAAAAATCGAGAAGAACAAAATCAATATTGGATGTTGGAAACCATAAATGAACAGTTGAAAAGTAGTTTTTACAACCATTTTGAAATAAATAAACAATTAGAAGTGGTGAAACAGCAGGTTTTTAATCATGAAATTTCACCTTTTACTGGTGCACAATATTTATTGGATGTTTTTAAAAATAGCCTAACCAAATAATTTTTATTAAATAATTCAGCCTAACATCAAGTGAATACAACACTTACTACATTTCCTTTTTGGATAGCTTGCTCCTCTTGTCAAGGAATCGGGACTAAAAGTCGTGGTCTTAGTAAAAAAGCACGTCAAAACTACCAAATCGCTTTAGATTACTATCTGGAAAACAGTAGTCAGGGCTCCGCTCCTATTTTACCTAAAGGAACCCGTTACACCTGT
>CAZULO010000230.1:0-2348 GCA_964621245.1 uncultured Flavobacterium sp. | reverse complement strand
GGAGTAACTTCCACGAAACACCTAGTCCATACAACTGACGGAAAAGTGGTTGGCGAATGGGGTATGCGAAAATGGTTACCTACACAAAAACAATCCGGTTCAAAACAAGCTAATATACATATTGCAAGACAAGCATTTCGATTAGCCCTTTTAGAACAACTTGGTGGAATTAACCAAATAAAATGGGGACATCAACTAGTCAATATAGAAACAGGTGAAGAAAATGAAATTCGTTTTAACGTAAATGGAAATGTACTTAACTACAAAGCTGATTTAGTAGTTGGAGCAGATGGAATTCGAAGTACCGTAAGAAAATTGCTTATTGGAGAAGCTACTGCGCCTTTACGCTATTTGGGTTGTATTGTTATTTTAGGAATCTGTAAACTTAACGCTTTAGAAAATATTTCAAGTCCTTTATTAGATTCAGAAACTGTATTTCAAACGGCCAATGGAAACGAAAGAATTTATGTAATGCCGTTTAATACAGAAGCTATCATGTGGCAACTAAGTTTTCCTATATCGGAAGAATCTGCCATTTTACTAAGCAAAAAAGGAGCAAAAGCTTTAAAAGAAGAAGCTTGCAAAAGAACAGCATGGCACAGTCCTATTCCACAAATTATAGCGGCTACACCAGAAACTGAAATTTCGGGCTATCCCGTTTATGACAGAGCCTTACTTACTTCAAATTGGTTAGAAAAAATGGAATCGGCCACTTTAATAGGTGATGCTGCACATCCAATGAGTCCATTCAAAGGACAAGGCGCCAACCAAGCACTTTTAGATGCTTTGTCTTTGGCGAGATCTATTCATAAAGGATGTAATTCAGATGATTTATGTAAGAATTTAGAAATTAGAAAAAGTGTTCTATCTGAATTTGAACGTGAAATGTTAGAAAGAAGCGCTATAAAAGTGAAAGATTCTGAAGCTGCAGTTGAAGTTTTACATTCAGAAAAAGCCCTTGAAGTAACAAATGCACCAAGAAGGAAATGAGCATTAGAATTTAAAAATTTAAAGTTTTGAACTTCTATTTATTTAATACGATTTGTTATTTTTAGAAATATATCTAAATCATTTTTTATACTTTAAGATAAATAAACCCGCGAGTATTTACCTGATTCCTAAACCCATAACACACATTTACTCCAATTTCTTTTGGCATTAAAACAAAGAAACACTATATTTGTTTAGATATAAGCCTAGAATAATGAATTGGAAAGCCAAAACAATCACACATAAAAACACGCCAAGAATTGCTATTTATTTTGAGAAAAACCTTGAATTTATAGCTTATATTAAAACTTTTGAAGATGCTCGATGGAGTTACACTAAAGAGTATTGGCACATTCCTGATACAGAAGTAAATCGTATACATTTTCATTTACCATTGGCGCACACTTTGATGCCAAGTCCTGAAGGAATGGAAAGCTTAATATCATTTAAAAAATATTTAACTTCTAAACGATATAGCATTAATACGATTACTACCTATTGCGATGCTTTAAAATCGTTTTTGACATTTTTCAACACAAAAGACAGTTCCGAAATTACAAATGATGATGTGATTACTTATAATAATGACCATATTTTAAAGAATAATTTGTCAACATCGTATCAAAATCAAATTGTTAATGCTTTAAAATTGTATTTTAAAATTATGAGAGAAACGGCAATAGAGATCGACAAAATTCATAGACCAAAGAGAGAAAAGAAACTACCCAACGTATTAAGTAAAGAAGAAGTTAAACTGATTTTGAATGCGCATCACAATTTAAAACACAAATGTATGCTTTCGTTAATTTACAGTTGTGGTTTACGACGAAGTGAACTGATTGATTTAAAAATATCAAATATAGATTCGAAACGAAATCTCATCCATGTTTATCAAGCTAAAGGAAAAAAAGACAGAATTGTACCTTTAAGCACGAAGATTTTAGAAATGCTTCGAATCTATTATTTAGATTACAAACCAAAATATTGGTTATTTGAAGGACAAGTTAGAGGAGATCGATATTCGGAGCAAAGTTTACAAAGCGTTTTAAAGCAAGCCTTAAAAAAAGCACAAATCAATAAACCCGTTACATTACATTGGTTAAGACATAGTTACGCCACCCATTTATTAGAAAATGGAACAGATTTGCGATATATACAAGAGATATTGGGACATACAAGTAGCAAAACAACAGAAATATACACACATGTGAGTACAAAAAGCATACAACAAATAAAAAGTCCCTTTGATGATTTATAATATATTTTTATTACTTTAGCGACATAAATGATTTTAACATACATATCTCCCCAAAAACGGATGAATGGGAATGATGAAATCATACATATAAACTAGTTAT
>CAZULO010000229.1:0-4392 GCA_964621245.1 uncultured Flavobacterium sp. | reverse complement strand
CCACACAAATAGACTGTGTAGTTGTAGGTTGAGTTGAAACCGTTGGAAGTGGATTTACAACAACTGAAACACAAGTGTTATTAGTGTTTATACAAGAAGAAGTACTTGAATCAACAACGTTTAATAAGCAATAGTTAAATGTGCCTAAAGTTGAAGTTGGTGCAATTAAAGTTGTTGAGTTTCCAGAGTTAGTAGTTATAGTTTGATTACTCCCTCCATTTATAGAATAAGTAAATGTGTAAGGCGCAACACCATTAAGTCCTGTAAATGTAATCACTGCAGCATTAGAGTTTTGACAAACACTTGAATTTCCTGAAATAGTTGCACTTGGAGCAGGATTTACAGTTACAGTCAAAGTAAAACTATTGCTACAAGTATTGATGCCAGATCCAGAAGTCGCTGTGATGTTATAAATTACATTTATTGGATTACTAGTTGAATTGAGAAGTGTCTGACCTATGTTACTTATTTGGGTGTTTTGATTAGAAGCACCTGTTATTCCTGCAGGTGCTGTTACTGTCCAAGTGTAAGTAGTTCCTGATGGTAGAATTATACTTGGTGGATTATTACTTAAGGAAAGATTAAAAGCATTTCCAGAACAAACCGATAATATTTGATTAGGTATTTGAGGTCTAGGATTAACTGTTACGGTCAATGTAAAGTTGCTAGTGCAAATAGAAGGAGCAGAACCAGTACTTGCTGTAATTGTGTAGATTACATTGATAGGAGCATTTGTTGTATTAACCAATGTTTGCCCAATAGAACTAACAGGTGTATTTTGATTAAAAGCGCCTGTAATTCCAACAGGACTTGTAACTGTCCATGTAAAAGTAGTACCCAAAGGTAAAATTACGCTAGGAGGATTATTGCTTAAAGAAACCGTAAAAGCATTGCCAGAACAAGTAGTTATTGCTTGAGCTGGAACTAAAGGAGCTGGGTTAACAGTTATTACAAAATTTACAGTAGTACCAACACAACCATTATTAGAAGGAGTAACAGTGTAAGTAACCGTTCCAGTCGTGTTACTAGGATTAACCAAAGTAGCGCCAGGTATTGTGTTCCCTGTACCCGGAGTTGTAAAACCAGTTATTCCATTAGTAGCGTTTACGATCCAGTTAAAAACAGTTCCAGAAGCCATACTTGAAGTTAGATTTATTGGAGAAGTTGTTCCTCCTGTACAAATCGATTGTGTCAAGTTTGTATTCGTGATAACTGGCATTTCTTTTAAGGTAAAAGTAAATAAAGCTTGGTTAGAGCCAGCACAATTACCATTTACTTGTACAGTGATACTATATGTTTTATAAGCTGTAAAATTAATTTGAGGATATTGGCTATTTGCATTTGTTCCACCAACAAAAGAATAATCAGCTGGTGTTACTCCTGGACCCGAAACTGTCCATGTAAAATTTGTTGGGGCATATGGAGCTACACTATAAATTGGAGTAGTACTTACTTGACTAAAGTTTATAGTATGACCAGCAGGTGCCGCATCACAAATAGTCAAGGTATTAGGATTAAAACTAACTGTGGGATCTCCAAAAACTTCAATGATTCGAGGTGTAGAAGCGAATGTTCCACAAGAATTGGTTACATTTAAAACAACAGAATAGGATCCTGGTTGCGTAAATAATATAGTAGCGTTTTGTGAAGATGCAGTTGATGGTGCAATAAATTGATATCCCGAATTAGTAGCAGGTGTTCCTGTTACAGGTGTAACCGTCCATGAATAAATTGGTTCTTGGCAAGGAATATTTAAGATATTTGAAGTATTAGTAAATAAAACTGAAGTACCTGCACAAATAGGCGATTGTGGAGTATTGGTAAAAGTAGGCGTAGGTACAGCTTCAATCTTTATGGTTTTAATCTTTTCAGAAACAATCTGGCAAAAATCGGGATTAACAGCCTCTAATTTTATTTCCCAACATCCAGGAATTGTTACAACAGTAGAAGGTATGGTTAAGTCAAAAGTAGAATTTATCCATGGACTATTTGAAGGAACTATTGTAAAGGTAATATCACCAGGTTTTTTACAGTACCAATAATATGTGACTTCGTTGAGACAGCCATTAGTCCCATATGAACCGGGAATTGTTTTATTGTCTGCGAAAATACTAGTATTGATACATTGTTTCTGAAGTAAATCAAAATTTGCTGTTGGAGGACTACTTGTATTTACATTTTTAGTCACTCCAAGACCATTAGGTGAAAAATCAATGCAATTGTTTGCTAATCCTTTATTAAATAGTTCTTTTTTAATCAAGTAATAACTATTTGGCAGATTACATGAGATTGAATCATAAATATGCTGAAGGGTTTGCATTTCAATAAGTTCAGCATGTGTATATTCTTCAATGGTTCCATCTCCATAATCGATTTTATACTTTGATCCATAATAATTTCGCCCTATACCTGAAATAGTCTTATCAATTGCAAAAGAAACACTTTCATTTATACATATTTGTTCACTTGTTGAATTCCCTAAACTGGTTGCATTACCATGAAATAAGAAAACTACGCTATATACAGAAATATTTGAGCCATTTTTTTTCTCTATCTCAAAAGTATGAGTACCAATACTTAAATTAGATGGAATTGTAAATATACCTGATGTATGTGTTATCGTATTAATGTTTATTATGGGGTTAGGTAGAATTGGATTATTTGGGGGTGCTAAAAGAGCATCTATTTTACTAATTAGGGTAATATTGTACACATCAGTAGATTGATAATTACAAATAGAAATATCTCTTTGTGAAACTGGGTTTATACTATTGCTTACTGTTGCATTTTCAGCTCTATTTAAACTTCCGAAAATTATATTTTCATTACTGCAATTAATACAATTTAAAAAATTTGAATTAGGAGCTATAGGTGATGTAACTTTAGGAATACTAATTCCACTACCAGAAACGACTGTAAAGGAATTTGTTACGTATTCTGAGTAAGGATTTGTTGATCGTATTCTTAATTTATAACTTCCAGCAGCTAATCCATTTGGAAGTGTTCCATTAATCGTTGGTACATAAAACTCATTCAGCGTTTTTAAAACAGTTGGCGTAGTAAACGTTCCCCCCGGATTCGACAATTCTAAAACAAACTGGTTATCCAGTTCAAAAACACCAGTAGGGTTAATAATTACAGAAACCCCTGAGCCAGAGGTGTAATTTGCCGAGTTGTTAAAACGAATAAGATTAATTTGTTGTGCAAACAAATTGTAGCAAGATGCTAGTAAAAAGTAAACTAATAGTAATTTTTTGTAAAATTTCATCATACAATTTGAATTTATTTATTAGAATTAATTAAACGGGCTAGTTTATTTCATTTAAAAGGGAGTACGTTTTTTCTCTATAATAAAATAAAAATTTATGTAAAATTATATTTATAAAATTGGATTATCTTACGGAAAACCGTAATTGAATATATTTTATGGGTTGTTTTTTTAACCCATTATCTTTAGTTATTTTTTTTGAAATAATAACAATACTTTTTAAAATGATTTTTTAACTAAAAATAATTTGCAGAATACGGAAAACCGTAATTTTTTCACAATATTTCGATTTAATTTTGTGAAGTCATACTCATAAAAGTTCATACTTAAATAAATTTTAAAAAAATGAAATACAAAATCTTTATTGTTATTTTTAGTTTTAGTTCTTTGGTATCTGCACAAAATTTGACATTAGCCCAACTTTTAGAAATAAAGAAAATGGATTTAGGAACTGCTGAAGAATATTTAACATCTAAAGGTTGGGAATTTTTAGATGCTGAAGAACCTTTTGATGAGAAATTGGGTAAAGCTTCTTTTTCTTTTAATAAATCAGACTCATCAGATTTTGCAGAATCTTTTTTAACTTATTTATTTAGTGAGATTTCTGATTTTTCAAGACTTTCAATACAGATTAATAATAGAATAAAATATAATGAGTATTTAAATACCATAAAAAGCTATGGTTGTAAGTTAATTGATTCAAAAATAGAAAATGGTGAAATTATCAAAATTTATAGAGGAGCTACTACAACATTTCAATTTACAACAGCTAAAGGATCTAATTATTATGATGTAGAAACTGCAGTTTGGGTGTTGTTTATTGTTTCTAATGACGATTTTGATTTAAATTTTTTAATTGAGTAATATGTAAATCAAATTTATATTTATTTATTAAATTAAAATTTATAGCTTTATTTGTTTTAGTTATTCTTAACTATTTTTGTTGAATTTTCAACTTCAAAAACTAACTAACAAAATTAACTTCAAATAATCCTTTTTTATACTTATTACCATGCAACCCAAACACCACATTGTATTTTTAACTGGAGCCGGAATTAGTCAGGAAAGCGGTATTAGTACGTTTCGAGATCAAAACGGTTTATGGCACAAACATAACCTAGAAG
>CAZULO010000228.1:0-4399 GCA_964621245.1 uncultured Flavobacterium sp. | reverse complement strand
TAAAACGATTTATGGAAATTAATTTATTCAGCGATACGGTTACCAAACCTACTCAGGAAATGTTGCAATTTATGTTTAATGCCAAAGTAGGAGACGATGTATTTAAACAAGATCCAACAGTAAATGAATTAGAGGAAACTTTAGCCGATTTATTTGGAATGGAAGCAGCTCTTTTTTTTCCTTCTGGTACGATGGCCAATCAAACTGCTATAAAATTACACACGAATCCAGGAGATGAATTAATTTGTGATAAATGGGGTCATGTTTTTTTGTACGAAGCAGGTGGTGTAGCCTTTAATAGTGGGGTTTCGTGTAATTTGATTGATGGAAACCGAGGAATGATTACAGCTGAACAAGTGGAGAAAGCTATAAACGATCCAGAGTTTTATCATGCGCCAATGACGAAATTAGTTTGCGTGGAAAACACGACAAACAAAGGTGGTGGAGCTTGTTATGAAATTGAAGATTTAAGAAAAATTAAAGAAGTTTGCACCAAGCATAACTTAAAATATCATTTGGATGGCGCCCGATTATGGAATGCGTTAGTGGCCAAAAAACAACATCCTAAAGTGTACGGCGAAATGTTTGATACCATTTCTGTTTGTTTATCAAAAGGTTTAGGTGCACCGGTAGGTTCAGTATTAATTGGTTCTAAAGCAGATATGAAACGCGCACTTCGTATTAGAAAAATATTTGGTGGTGGTATGCGTCAGGCCGGATATTTAGCTGCAGCCGGAATGTATGCCTTACAAAATAATATTTCTCGTTTAGAAAAAGACCACAGAAAAGCAAAAGAATTAGGTGACGTTTTAGCTACACTACCTTTTATCTATAAAGTGGAGCCTGTTGAAACGAATATCGTTATTTTTACTTTACAAACTGGAGTTAGTGAAACGCAATTTATCGATAAATTAAAAGAAAAAAACATCAATATTAGTAACATGGGAAGTGGTAAACTTCGAATGGTTACTCATTTAGATTATAAGCAAGTAATGCACGATTATGTAATGGAAACTTTGAGTAAATTGAGTTTTTAATTCATTAGTAGTTTTTGATTTAATGGAAAATAAAATACTTGCTAAATCAATAAGAAGTAAATCAAATTTCATTACAGTTTTAATTGGTGTAGGTTTTTTATTTTCTTGATATTTTTATTAGAAAATAATAGTTTTTTAAAAAATGATTACGAGAAAAATATCAGAACGATAGGATTAATAATTATTGTTTTAATAATTTTATACTGTATTTTTTATTTACTAAATCATAAAAGAATTTACGTTTATAAAAACTATTTTGAAATAAAAGAATTACTTCAAAAAAGAAAAATTTATTTTTCAAAAATTAAAAAGTATACTTCTGAATATATTGAAGGAGAAGACTTTACTTGGACTGAACATTATTTAATATTAGATACAGAAGAAAAAATAACTTTAAAAGATTTTGATTATTCTAATTTTGATTATTTTTTCTCTTTTATTGAAAAAAAAATTAAGAAATATCTTCAAAAAGATTGATAAAAATAAATTATTTAATCAATTTGCTCACAATTTTACAGTTCAAGCTCCAAAGCAAAACAACTTTTTCCTTCTTTTGTAATTAAGAAAGAAGTTGAAGTATGTTGAATTTTAATTTCATCATTATAATTCAACTCTTGTAAATAATTTAAGTTTAGTGCTTTAATTTTATTGCTTAAAACGGTTTCTACATTTGTCACATCTAAACACCATTCTAAATATTTGACATTATTGGCGTGATTTACGATATCAATATCTGACAAGAGAATTTTTCTTTCGTTTTTAAACGTATATTCTTCAGGAATATTGATTTTCTGAATGGGTTTTGAAATACTATCTGTATCAAACTTATCAAAGTGTGCATGTGGTAAAGCAAGAATATCTGGTCTTCTAGTTTTGGTATTAATCACGACCCAAAAGGTTTCGCAACCCACAATTTTCTCTTCATTCAAATACATTTCTAAACAACGAATAGAACGAGAATTTTCTAGGGTTTTAATCCAAGTTTTAATGGTAATTGTATCTTGCCATTTTGGCAATTTAGTAATTTCTACACGCATTCTGCTTAACACCCAAGCTTGGTGATATGCTTGCATGTCTAGGTAACTAATTCCACCTAAATCGGCATGAATTCCAGCTACAATCTGAAAAAAATTACATATTTCAGTATGTTTTAAAAAGCCAGTTGGATAGCAATGTTGAAAACCAATTTCGAAATTGTGTTGGTAAATAGAGGTAAAATCAGGAGAAACAGGCATACTTAGAATTTAAGTCCTAACGAAAAACTTAGGGCATTTGATTTATTAAAATAATCGGTATATTCAGGTGTTGTTTGTACTTTGAATGTATAAAAGTTATATCCAATGGATGAAAAAACAGCAAATTTATTTGAAAAATTATAATTTACTTGACCACTAATTCCCCAAAAATTTCCATTATTAGTAGCGTAATATCCAGAAGCTTTTTGTTTGGTTTTGATATCACCCACAACTATTTTAGGATTAAATGTAAATTTGTGAATATTATATTTATAACCTAAGTAGCCCGAGTAATGATTCAAACTCATATAATTAAAATTACCTGCTATCTCAGGCTTTCTAACACTTGAAACATTGTTTTCATAAATGCCTCCTAAAGTAAAGTTCTTAAATTCTATTGCAGTTAGATCGAGTTGAAAGCCATGATATACAGATTGATGTGCATCGCTAAGAAAGTTTTTTCCAGTGAAAACTTTTACGTTTCCTCCCAATTGAAAATCTGAAAATAAATTCACTTCTTTTTTTTGAGATAAAGCAGCGTTAGAAAAAAGTAATACTGCAATTACTAATTTAAATAGGTTTAGTTTCATATTAGTAATTTATAGTGTGAAGTATTATGTCTGAATTGTCAATGGTTATAAAACTAGAGTTTGTAGTAATGCCTCCTGTTGAAGTGTTTTTTACCTGATATTTTATTTCAATGGTTTGATTTTTTCTAACCCTTTTAAAGTTGGTGTTTTCTGTAAATTCAGGATTAAAATCTATGTACTCATTTGCAATTTCTCCAATATATTCAACATTTTGAATTGCATTATTTGCGTTGGTTTGGTAAAATGTAACTTCTAAATTTGATAAACTACTTTGTAAATAAAGTTTAGATATTGGGAGTTGAATTTTATAATTTGAAAAATTTGAATTTTTAATGTTGTAATATCTGATATTAACTAATTGATTGTTATTATTAGCATCAAATTCATTATTTATTTCTAAAGAATAGGTATTTAATCTTGTTGCTGCAGGAATTAAAATTGAATAATTTCCATTACTATCTGTTTTTCCAAATCCTACATTATTTGAATTATAATCTGAACTTTCATTTTCTGCACTAATTGTAATTTGTTGGTTTTGTATTGGATTGTTGTTTTCATCTATCACTTTTCCAGTAAAATGTAACCGGATATCACCATCATAACGCGAATCACACGATAATAATTGTAATGCTACAAATAATAAAATAAATTTTTTCATAATGTTTTTATTTTCTAGATGCTGTAACAATTAAAAGGTTGCGTTTTTTTGTATTAATTTTTCGATATTTTTAATCACTTCTTTCTTATTTAATTGATAATCAAACCAAGTAGCGTTTTCAGTACGTTTGAACCAAGTCATTTGACGTTTGGCAAATCGGCGTGTGTTTTGTTTGATTTGTGCTATGGCGAATTCCAAAGTGGTTTTGTCTTCAAAAAAATCAAATAATTCTCTGTAGCCAACAGTTTGTAGGGCATTTAGCGCTTTGAAAGGAAATAAATTTTCGACTTCTTTAAGTAATCCTTGTTCCAACATGATATCCACACGCTGGTTAATTCTGTCATACATGATTTCTCTTTCCGCTTCTAATCCGATGACTATTGGAATAAATTCGCGCTTGTTTTTTCGTTTCCCAATAAAGCTAGAATAGGGAAGTCCGGAACCCATACAAACTTCTACAAAACGTTTCATACGTTGCGGATTTTGTAATGTTTGCGGATTTTCAGTTGCTAGTTTTTGATAATATGCTATATCTAATTCTTGTAATTTTTCTTGTAGGAATTCGATACCTAATTCGTCAAATTTGGAATTGATTTCAGTTCGAACACTTTCGTCAATATCTGGAAATTCATCAAAACCTTTTAAAACAGCATCTACATATAAACCAGAGCCTCCAACCATAATTTGAATGTTGTTTTTTGGGAATAATTCATCCAATTTTGATAAAGCTTCTTGCTCAAAATCGCCTACAGAATACTTTTCAAAAATGGATTTATTTTGAATAAAATGATGTGGCGCTGCAGCCAATTCTTCTTCAGATGGTACTGCAGTTCCAATAGCCATTTCTTTAAAAAACTGCCTACTATCGCATGAAATAAT
>CAZULO010000227.1:0-4408 GCA_964621245.1 uncultured Flavobacterium sp. | reverse complement strand
CACGTTTATTTCTCGCAAGAAATTTTATCTTTGGTAGAAAATAATCGGTTCCGAAGTCGCAACCTCGCCAAGCGCCGGAACGTTAGCAGTAATAGTAAAAAAACAGACGTAAAATATATGGCATTTGATTGGGCATTATTTTTAAGTGATGAATTTCATCCAACATTTCAAAAAGAATTGAGTAAACAATTATTTGAAAAAGGAAGTTTTGGAACTGGATTCAAAAATTTTGAAGAACTTGACTTTCAAATAATTATTGGAATGCAAGGTTCTGAAATTAAACAAGTTGATAATAAAATGTTTGCTAAAATAGATTTTATAACTCCTGGTTCTTTCTCCATTCCAGTTGAAATATATTGGACAACTGAAGATTCTTCAAATCTTTCTGAAATTCACAAAAATGATATTTCAAAAATTAATATCGAAATTAATTGGGGCGAAAATTTCCCTTATGATGAAATATTACCATGGATGATGGTTGATCCAGAATGAGTAAATAAAACTACTACTGCTAACAGGCGTTTGGCAAGATTGCGAATTTTGTAGTAAATACACGTTTATTTCTCGCAAGAAATTTTATCTTTGATAGAAAATAATCGGTTCCGAAGTTCGCAACCTTGCCAAGCGCCGGAACGTTAGCCACAATTTTATGAATATAGCAAACGATATCGACGAGAATAGACTTTTACATCACTTGACTTCGACAAAAGTTTCGGACTTGTGTGAAAATCACTCAGATTTTTATGAGTGGAATAATGAAACCGATGAGTTAAGAACTAAACTTAAGAAAATTGGCCAAATTTCAATTCAACCAAGCGAAAAACAATGGGAAGCGCCATATTGGGGACAAGACACAAAAATTCAAATGGATTGTTATCCTAATTATAGCTGTGATGTTTTCCAATGTATAGAATGTAATACAACATTCTTCTATTATTTAGAATTCGGCGGACATGGAGCACAGAAACGATATAGAGTTGTAAGAAAGGAATTGATTGATCTAGAAAGTATTAAACCGAAAAACCCGATTATTATTGACTACAAAGACTTGGATTACGTTATCTATAAAAATCCTGATTTAACCTATGATATTTCTATTAGCAAGAGTTTAGGTACTGGAGTTGATATTTATCACAAACTTTCAAAAGAAGAAAAAGAAAATTATTTCCGTGAAGGTATAAACAGTTTAAAAAACAGAATGTCGGATATGGATAAAAATTACAACAATTATAAAGTAACATCTTGGAGATAAAAACTGTGGCTAACAGGCGTTTGGCAAGATTGCGAATTTTGTGGTAAATTCACGTTTATTTCTCGCAAGAAATTTTATCTTTGATAGAAAATAATCGGTTCCGAACTTCGCAACCTTGCCAAGCGCCAGAACGTTACCAACAAGCAATAGAAAAAAACGCAAGAATCATGAATTCAGTCAATTAAAGGTATTCTAACAAAACAAAAGCACATTAAAAGTTGACTTAAAAATAACTAGACTTTCAAAGTTTGAGAAAATAAAAAAACGTTCAAAGTTGATTTAAAAATAACTAGACTTTCAAAGTTTGAGAAAAATAAAAAACGTTCAAAGTTGACTTAAAAACAACTAGACTTTCAAAGTTTATGTAAAAATAAGAAACAAAGTTTCATTCAACCTTTACCTAAAAAATGAAAAATACAACTAATTAAGTTTTGCGGAAAATTCAAAAATCAAGAGAAACCTAAATTGATATAAACTCGGCGAAAAACACTAATTTGTAGAAACGTGAAAAAGTTTGGGTTATAATAAAACTGGAATAATAAAACTACAAATTTTGCCAGTTGGTAACAGGCGTTTGGCAAGATTGCGAATTTTGTGGTGAATTCACGTTTATTTCTCGCAAGAAATTTTATCTTTGATAGAAAATAATCGGTTCCGTAGTTCGCAACCTTGCCAAGCGCCGGAACGTTATGCGATAGCGTGAGAAACTTTGTCGTTAAAATTCATCTTCAATAGGTTTATTGCTAAAATTAATAGCGTGTATTTCAGGAATTAAAACTTTGGCAGTCACTATTGTTTCGCTCCAGAATCCACTTGTCTTTTTGGCTGATTGAACAATTCCGTTGTATTTTTCAACTTTTCTTCCGAATTTTTCGTGACTTCTACTGTTTAAGTCAAGTTCAAAAAGAACATATTTTGTTCCGTTTATTTCATAGTTTATTTGTTCTTTATTCATTTTGTTTGTGAATTAAAAGCCATCGCATAACAATATATTGTAGCAATTAAGGCTTTGGTTATTAATTTGTTTACTGTTTTGTACTTTTTAAATTGGGTCTTTAATCGAAGCATAAGGCGTACTTTTCCTTAACTGCTACAATAATGAACGTTATGGTGCATAAATCGTTGCGGTAAAACTATGCGTAAATCGTTGTGGTAAAACTGAACGTAAATTGCTGCTAAAAGTTTATAAAAAAAGAAAAATTAATCAATGAAACTTTGTCGAAAATCTAATATTTATAAATAATTTTAAAGCCAAAGCACAACGTTTCTCGGAATGTTATTTCTCGTTTTCAGAATCTTTTGGCTTGCATTGTGTTTACTTTGTGGAATAACTTTGTCGTTAAAATTTGTTGAAAAGCTAATGTTTATATTCGGTTTGAAAACGAAAGAACAACGTTTTTAGGAATGTAATTTTCTCGTTTTCAAAATATTTTGGCTGGTTTGAGGTTTACGTTCTTGAAAAGTTTAACGAAAATAGTTTGTGTAATAGAATCTGAATAATATAAACTCAAATAATTACGCACCATAACAGGCGTTTGGCAAGATTGCGAATTTTGTGGTGAATTCACGTTTATTTCTCGCAAGAAATTTTATCTTTGAAAGAAAATAATCGATTCCGAACTTCGCAACCTTGCCAAGCGCCGGAACGTTAGCCGTAATACTAAAAAACATGAAACAATTCAAAATTATCTTAATAATATTCTACTTTTTTAATTTTTCATTCGCGCAAAAAAAATTCAAAATTGATACTCAACAAACCGAAACTTGGCGGTCAATATATTTAATCAATGACGAGAAAGGAAATTTAATAAAACAGTTAGATAGCTCAAAATATTCCGTTTCATTTAATGATAATAGTTTGAGATATTTTGCGATATTTCTTATAAAAGGTCATCGAGGTTGGTCAGCAATCGATTCAAATGAAAAAATTTTATTTGAGGTTTACAATCAAGGGAATGAAATTAATCCAGATTATTTAGTTGAAAATAAAATCCGTATTGTAGATGAAAATCAAAAAATTGGGTTCGCAAATGAAAAAGGTCAAATAATTATAAAACCACAGTTTGAAATGGTTACCTCATTTCACAACGGAAAAGCAATTATTGCGGAAAGTTGCGAAAAAATTCCTTGGAAGAAGCATACTGAGGAATCTGATTGTCATCACTACTCTATCGAATGTAAAAAATACGGTTACATTGATGAGAAAGGAAAAATTATTGAATTAGGAAATTACACATTTGAAGAAATACAGAAAAAAATAGACTGGAAACAACCTGAATAAAAGTACTACGGCTAACAGGCGTTTGGCAAGATTGCGAATTTTGTAGTAAATACACGTTTATTTCTCGCAAGAAATTTTATCTTTGATAGAAAATAATCGGTTCCGAAGTTCGCAACCTCGCCAAGCGCCGGAACGTTAGTAGCTAGTTTTGAAGAAAAACGGTAAAAACAAGACGATAACTGAAAATTCAAATTATGAATAAAATATTCTACTTAATTATTTTTACTTTTTTTATCTTAAGCTGTGCATCAAAAAAAAATGAAGTAAAATTTGAAAAAATAATTTTTCATACTTCTAAATGTTTTGGAACTTGTCCTGAATATCATTTGGAGCTAAATAATAAAAAAGAAATAAAGCTTTATGTAGAAAAAGCTTATCAGAAAAGAAAGATAGACACTTTAAAAATTGGATATTATAAAGGAAAACTCAACAACGAAACTTATTCAGAATTTATAAGTTTAATCGAAAAAATTGACATAGAAAAATCGGGAATTATTGAGCCTAAACAAGAACCAAATACTATTATATTAAAAGAAGATTCGCAATTATCTTTAATACTTTACACCAACAAAGAAAGAAAACCTATAATATATATTTATCCTGCTGGTCATTGGGAAAAACTAATGAGTTTTGTCTATAAAATCGCAAACAATGATAAACTAATCAAAACTAAAGAAAAATTAGAAATTGAATCTTTTAATTAAACCAGCTACTAACAGGCGTTTGGCAAGATTGCGAATTTTGTAGTAAATTCACGTTTACATTTCGCAAGAAATTTTATCTTTAACAGAAAATAATCAGTTCCGAAGTTCGCAACCTCGCCAAGCGCCGGAACGTTATAGTGTATAAACCGTCTGAGCTTCAAATCAAATTTA
>CAZULO010000226.1:0-4423 GCA_964621245.1 uncultured Flavobacterium sp. | reverse complement strand
ACATTATCCAGACGTTCAAATGTTTGTGATGAAAGTAGACGATGATTTTGCAAAAATTGAGTATACTCAAAAAAACGGAACTTTTTATTTAGTTCATTCAGAAGTCCCTAAACAGTTAAGAGGGAAAGGGGTTGGGAAAGAATTGGTAGAAAAAACATTTGAATACTTGCATGAGCATAAAATAAAAGCAATTGCTGTTTGCTCATATATAAAGGCAATTGTTGCTAGAAGCGAAAAATTGCAATTGCTTAGATAATTCATCTAATACCTTAAAAAATGGATAACACAGTAAATACAAATGAGATAAAAGCTTTAATAGCCTTATTAGATGATACAGATGAAGTAGTATATAAATCTGTTCATCACAAAATACTTACTTTAGGGGTTGATACGATTCCTTATTTGCAAAAAGGGTTTGACAATAGCAAAAATGAACTCCAAAAAGAGAGGTTGGCTACTATTTTAGATAAATTTAAATTAACTAAGCTTGAAAAAGAGATAGTCAATTGGGGGAAAAGTCAAACAAATGATTTATTGGGAGGGTTAATACATATTGCTCAGTTTGGCTTTCCAAATTTAGATGTCCAAGAAATAAAGGGAGTAATTAATAATATTGTCGAGGAACTTAATCCCTTGGTTCAAGGAAAAAGTAATTATGAAATTATGCAGGAAATGAATAAAATTATTTTAGATAAACATAATTTCGGTTCTAATTTCAAAAATTATTCTGGTGTAAATAATTCGTTTATAAATAAAGTTTTGGATGATAAAGTAGGAAACCCCATTATGCTTTGTGTTATTTATTTATTAGTTGCAAAATCTTTAAATATAAATTTAATTGGTATAAACTCACCAAAGCATTTTATCCTTGCAATATTAGAAGATAAAAGTCGCGAAGAATCGTTCTATAATGATGAACTGATCAATAACGTAGATTTTTTCATTGATCCATTTTATCAAGGAGTGTTTTATGGTCATGAAAAATTTGATGAAATTCTCAAAGAAATTAACTTTAATTTTGATGATAAAATCTTTTTGCCAGCAACCAATTTGGATATAGTTAAAAGGGTAATGAATAATCTTATTTATGCTTTGCATATCACTGGTGAAAAAAAATCAGCTAAAAATTTATTAGGGATTGTAGATATACTTTAAATTATTAATATGAAATTGGCTCTTCCTGTAGGAGCTAATTTCTTTTAAATATGAAAAATATGATGATTAATATTAAAGATACTTTCAATAAGGAACTACCTGCAGACAAAGATGTAACTAATACACGCCGCCAGGTTTTAGATGCTTGTTTTTCTTTTGTTAACCCTAAAAAGCCAAATAATCCTAAATTGATTCATTTCTCAGATGAATTAATAAAAGATCTGGGGTTTGAAAATCATATCCATTCAGATGATTTTTTAGATACTTTCTCTGGAAACAAAGTTTTTCCGAATACAAATCCATATGCTATGTGTTATGGAGGACACCAATTTGGAAATTGGGCGGGGCAATTAGGAGATGGTAGAGCAATAAATTTGTTTGAGCTTGAACATAATAATAATCATTGGGCATTACAGTTAAAAGGGGCAGGAGAAACTCCATATTCTAGAAACGCAGATGGATTGGCTGTTTTACGTTCTTCCATTAGAGAGCATCTTTGTAGCGAAGCTATGTTTCATTTAGGAGTTCCTACGACGAGATCGTTATCCTTAGTGCTTTCTGGAGATGAAGTTTTAAGAGATATCATGTATAACGGTAATCCTGCAAAGGAAAAAGGAGCCATAGTCACTAGGGTTTCTCCTAGCTTTGTAAGATTTGGGAATTTTCAAATCTTAGCTTCAAGAAAAGATTTTAAAAATTTGAAAAAATTAGCCGATTATACTATTCAGCATTTTTTTCCAAAAATTGTTTCGAAAGATAAAGAGCGTTATCTTGTTTTTTATCAAGAAGTTGTCTCTTTAACTCTAAATATGATTGTAAATTGGCAAAGAGTCGGATTTGTGCACGGGGTGATGAATACAGACAATATGTCTATTCTTGGGCTAACTATTGATTATGGGCCTTATGGATGGTTAGAAGACTTTAATCCAGATTGGACACCAAATACTACGGATAATCAATTTAGAAGATATCGATTTGGAAACCA
Organism: uncultured Flavobacterium sp.; assembly: GCA_964621245.1. Classification (GTDB taxonomy): domain Bacteria; phylum Bacteroidota; class Bacteroidia; order Flavobacteriales; family Flavobacteriaceae; genus Flavobacterium. The sequence continues at coordinate 2,283 of CAZULO010000226.1, read as the reverse complement.
ACCAGATATTGCTTTATGGAATTTGGTGCAATTAGGTAATGCGCTATATCCATTAATAGAAGATATTCCTGCCATGGAAAAAATTTTAGAAGACTATAATATTGAGTTCGATAAACAATATCATTTAATGATGCAAAAAAAACTTGGGTTGGTTGAAAACTATGATCAAAAATTACATGATTCTTTGTTAACAAACTTAAAAGCATCTGAAACCGATATGACTATCTTTTATAGAAATTTAGCAACGATTTCTAAAACTGATTTTGCTCAAGATGCTTTAGAAAAAGTAAGTTTTGCGTTTTATAATCCAAGTGAAATTGCCGGGGAATTAAAAGAAAATTGGATTGTTTGGTTTAATTTTTACCTAGAGCGATTAGGAAGAGAAAATGACTCTGATAAAATTAGAAAGCAGAAAATGAATTTAATAAACCCGAAGTACGTACTTCGAAATTATATGGCTCAATTGGCCATCGATTCAGCAGATAAAGAAGATTATACATTAATAGATGAATTGTATGCCTTATTAAAGAAACCGTATAACGAACAGCCTGAATTTGAAAAATGGTTTGCAAAAAGACCTGATTGGGCAAGACATAAAGTTGGATGCTCTATGTTATCGTGTAGTTCTTAAAAATTAAAAATGACAAATATGAATGCAACAAATTGGAATACAATTTCAACAGAACAGGATGTTCTACAGATTATTCAAAAATCTTCTGAAAAGCCACAAGTTATCTTTAAAGATAGTATTTCATGTGGGATAAGCGCTTTTGCAAAAGAAAGATTAACAACTAACCACAGTTTACTTGATGGAATTGCAGATTTTAACTATCTTGATCTGTTAGCTCATAGAGAAGTTTCAAACTTCATAGCAAAAAAACTTGATGTGATTCATCAATCGCCTCAAATAATAGTATTGATTGATAAAAAAGTGATTTTTAGAGATTCACATCATAGCATTGATATGAAGAAAATTGTTGATAAAATCACTAGTTTTGTATAAATATATATTATGAAAGCAGTATTTAATAATAGGATAATAGCAGAAAGCGATAGTGTCATTCGTTTTGAAGGGAATACTTATTTTCCCCATGACAGTATAGTAGATAAGTTTTTTAAGAAAAGTAAAATAAGCTCAACTTGTGATGATAAAGGGATAGCTCATTATTACAATATTGAGGTTAATGGTAGATTTAGAGATGATGCAGCCTGGTTCTATCCTGAAACAACTGATTCTGCAAAAGAAATCGAAAATTATGTTGCTTTTTGGAAAGGTATACGAATAGAGGAATGATTTTTAAAAGCATATCAAAAACAATTTTTTTATCCAACAAAAGAAAACTACAGTTGACTGTCGTTTTCTTTTGTTTTTTTATATTACTATATACTTTACTCATCTTTCATAATAGAAGAGAAACACATGAAATTTGCGCCTCTGAGTTTTGTTCGTTAAAAGGGAAGGAGGAATTATTTGGTTTAAAGAGAACAGTAAAAAAATATGATACAATCTGCTTTCCGGTTAATTTACTAATAGCTTCAAACAGAGTAAAATCAACTTTAAAATACGAAAAAATTTTTAAAGATCTTAATAGTAAATTTTCCAATGCAAAAATCAAATTTATTTTAAATACTAGAATTAAAAGATTGAGTCAAAGCGCTACAATTGACCAAATTGAAGAAAATAAAAAACAAAGAAACTTTATTGAATCTAAAATAAGCAAAGGGATTATAACAATTGTAATTGTACCTGCTGGGAGTAATTTAAATGGATTTACACGTGTTCTAGTTGAAAACTTTTGGTATTATTTAGGACAAGGGAACAACGTAATTTACATATCAGACAAATCTAATATAGGTATAGGCACATTTGCACATGAATTTGGACATTTTTTTGGGCTTCAGCATACTTTTGGTGTTTCAAAAAAAGAGTTTTCAAGCATGGAGAAACTTAATGGTGAGAATTGCTCTTCTGAAGGCGATATGATTTGTGATACCCCTCCTGATTTTAACTTGCCAATATCAAAGCAATGTAATTATTCCTCTATAATAAAAATAAAGGGATATTTTCCGCCTGTTAACAATTACATGAGCTATGCTCCTGAATCTTGCAAAAACACATTTACAAAAGAACAATATTCATTAATGAATTTATTTGCTAATGTCTATAGAGTGAATTTGGCTAGATAATATTGGTATAAATGTTGTACCTATGTTGTACTTATGACTAATTTTTTTCTACGAAACCTTTATTACGTAGTATTTTATGGCTTTATATGTCTAAAC
>CAZULO010000225.1:0-4445 GCA_964621245.1 uncultured Flavobacterium sp. | reverse complement strand
TGTGAAAAATAAAAAAAGTTATACCGCTCATTTTTTGAAAAAAGAATTATCTTAGAAATCATAATAACTTATTAAAAAATATTTTTAATTTTAAAAAAATCTAACAAATGAAAATAATTGCCAAAAAAATAAAAAGATTTTATGGAAACAAAAATGGCTTTATTAGACCAATTTTTGAAGTAACAGAATCTGGAGAATTAATTGACCTTTTGGAAGAAAATTACCCAAACAATGGTTTGATTTTTGTTGGCGATTACGAATTGTTAGACAATGATATTAAAAGTGATTTATTTATTATGGATAAAGACTTTTTTATACAAGATGATTTCAGTTATAATGATAGAATTTCTGACAACAATGCTTGTAAAAAAAGAATTAGTTATAATTCAGGAATTAGTAATTATTTTAAAAAAATTGAACCTTATAAATTTATACCTATTTATAAAAATAATTTTTCTTTAAAAAATAATGAAATTGAAACTCCTGAAAATATTAAAAGTGATGTCTTCTTTTTAATAAATGATGAAACAAATAATTTATATGGTCCATTTGAAAGAAATGGTAAGGAATTAAAAGCCGCAAATTTTAAAAATGATGAAGACCAATTTGATGATGAATTTTTAAATTTTATTGATGATTATGAAAGAAAATTCGATACAACAACTATTTTTGAAATAAGTAAAATTGATGCTTCTAATTTCATTATTGATGATAATGAAGGTGTTCAATATTTAGAAAATTTCAAAGTTTTTATAGATAATAATGTAGGAAAACCAATAGATTTTACCCCAATTGTATTTCTACATAAATGGGCTATTGATAAATTAGAACAAAGATCTCCAAGTATTTCTCAATTTAAGAATGAAATAAAAAACATAGTATTATCAGTTGTTTCGGCCACTGACAAACTTAAATGGGAAAAATATATTAATTATCTTGAAAACATAGAAAACGAAGAAGGAGATATTGAGCAATTAATAAAAATTTTATACAGTAAAAATTTTATTAAAGAAACAATTGACACTTCTGAAATAGAAAAATTAAATAAAGATGTCGAAAATTTAAAAAATGAATTAAAATTAAAAGATAATGCAAATTTAACTTTAATCGAAGGAAATAGAACTCTTAAAGAAGAACTTAAAGAAGAAAGAAACAATTCAAATGAAAATAAAATAATTGATTCTTTAAAATTTCCAAATTTATCTGATGCTCTAAACATTGAAGATAAAATAGTTGAATTAGAAAATATATTAAAAGAAAAAATTACGGCAGTTAAACTGAAAAGTGAAAATGATAGACTTTCTGCAAGAAGAGATATTTTAGATGAGGATATTAAAAAGAAAGAAGAATCTGTAAGAGGAATTGAAGAATCTGTAAAAAAAATCAAGGATACATTTGATAGATCTGCATCTGATCATACAGCAAAATTACAAGAAGCAAAAATTTACACAGATTTATTGAATGGTATTGAAATCTTACCAAATAACGTAAAAAAAGAAGATACAAAAAAAACAATTGCTAATATAATTCCATTAAATCCAGATATTAATTCTACTAAATCATACATTATTGAAATACAAAAAAGATTAGCAAATCAAGGAAGAGAAATTCCATTTAATGATGTTGCAAATTTAGTTATCACAATAAATCAATCCTTTATAACCATCATAGCTGGAGCACCAGGTGTTGGAAAAACTTCATTAGTTGAAAAATTATCAAAAAGTTATGGTTTAGACGAGGATTTCGGTTATTTAGAAATTGCTTGTGCAAAAGGATGGACATCTTCAAAAGACTTGATAGGTTTCTTTAATCCGCTAACTCAAAAATTTCAGCCAGCAAAAACAAAACTAAAAGAAGCATTAAAAAAATCAGAAGAAAAACCAAATGCACCATACATTATTTTGCTTGACGAAGCTAACTTAAGTCCAATGGAACACTATTGGTCAGATTTCATAAAACTTGCAGATTCAAATTACTCTCGTAAAATTAAAATTTCTGATAATGAAGAAATTCAATTTGGTAATGGATTTAGGTTTATAGCAACAATAAATCACGACCACACCACAGAATCACTTTCAAATAGATTAATAGACAGAGCTGCAATAATCCAATTAGATAAATTAAATACAATTGGTGATGATTCAACAATTAGTATTGAATCAATATTTGATTTTACAGAGATTCAGGAACTCTTCAAAGAACCTACAAGAAAATGGCAAACAGAAGAGGATTTAATAAGAGATACATTTAATAAAATTAAAGAAAAATTAGAATCAAATCATACTATTATAATTAGTCCTAGGAAAGAAATTGCTATATATAAATATTGTAAAATCGCTACAGGGTTATTAGACGGAAATAGTTATGTAGCTCTTGATTATGCTATATCTCAACATATATTACCATTAATAAGCGGAAGAGGAGAATCCTTTGAAAAGCTACTTTTAAGTTTAAAAGGCGATTTGAATGACAAAGGCATGACAAAGTCAGAAAAATTATTAAGTAAAATAATAGAGAGAGGTAGGGAACTAAAACATTTCAAGTATATTTACTATTAATTGATAAATTTATGACGAATTGTATTATACATTGTTTCAAAAGTTATCAAAACCAAATTTTAGAATTATATAACGGTGACTACATAGATGAAACTGATAATTTTTCTTTTTATTTAGAAAGTGATTTTGATTGTAAAGACGCTACAATTCTTATTACAGATATTCCTGTAAAACTAATTCAATTAACAAAATTTACACACAAATACATTTATATTTTTGATAATGAATCCATAAAAGATTATTTTCAAAGTCAAAGATTTAGGGCTGATAATTATAGTAAAGATTTTTTTTGTGAACAACTAAACCAAAAAATTTGGTTTTATAAGTTATTCATTAATTATCCAATTGGTCTTTGCGAAATTGTTTTGTTTGATAACATTACAGAAAAAACTTTAAAATCATTTAGTATAAATGTTATTTCTTCAAAAATAAATGAACAAGAATTTACATCTTTAGTTAATTATGTAGAATCAAAAAGCACTTCAATTTGGACTAAACATTCATTATTAAAACATACTGCAAATCCATTAAACGCAGACGATAAAATAGAGTGGCTACTTACATTTTGTGAGAATTTTATTTTTGATTTAAGAAAAAAACATCTTCACTTTTTTAGTTTTGACAAAATTAAAATGATAAAACAAAAAAATGAGATTATAAACTATACTTCAGACGTTAATACTTCAGATGAATCATTGTTTTGGTTAATAAATAATTTAGATACATTATATCCGACTACATCTTATGATAACAACAAAATATTAATTAATAATCGACTTTTTACACCATTAGAAATTTTATCAAATGAACTTGAAGAAGATACTGATACATTTGAAAATCAGATTATTCACGGTTTTATAACAGAATTGAGGCTTTTTTTAAATCATATTAAAGATATTTTTGATGAAGGAATTAAAAATTGCCCTAAAATTACATTTGATGGACTATTAAATTTTTATTCATACAAAAGAAGTTTAAATCGGTTAAAAATTATATTTGAAAATTTAAATGAAATTAAATTATATCTAAACGAATACATTCCAGTAAGTTCAGAAACTTTAGACTATCTTAATACTAATAAGATTGAATCAAAAGAACATTATAACTTTGTATATGATAAATTAATACAATGGTTATTGAATAAAAATGCAACATTTTCAAAAGATAGAAAGCTCTTCAAAGGAATAAATAGAATGGATCAATTGTTTGAAAAAGCCTGTTTATATAAATTAATAGATTCTTTTAAAAATTTAGAATATGAAGTAGAAGTAATTAGCAAAGATATGAATAATTACCCTAACAAAATAAAACTTACAAAAAAAGGTGCTGTTCACTACATTTATTCACAAATCCTTCCTGATAAACTTATTTCAGTAAGAGCAAAAAATGAATATGGAAATATTAGTGGAATTCTTCAACCTGATTTCACTATTGAATTAGAGAATGGAAAATTTATTATCATAGATGCAAAATATAAAAAATTAGATACTATTAAAAAATATGATTATCCAGATTTATCTTTAAAATATTTACATGGAATTGGCAAAAAAACAGGAGGTTACTTCAATCCTTTAGCATTATTTATTTTATTTCCAGGAATTGAAGATTGTATTGAATTTTATCAAAAGGATGAATATAATTTATACAGTAACAAACCAATATTACCTTCTATTGGAAGTGTTGGAATAAATTTTGAATTTGATAGTCAATTATTGAATTCTAGTATTCAAAAACTTCTTGAAATTAACTAACAAAATAAAAAAAGTTATACGGCTCAGTATTTGAAAAAAGAATTATCTTAGCGGTCAACTACTTCACACAACAACACTGTAAAAAAATAAATTTAAACTTATTATTACGAATAGTATGGCAGCAGATCAATATCAA
>CAZULO010000224.1:0-4449 GCA_964621245.1 uncultured Flavobacterium sp. | reverse complement strand
CAGAATCGGGATTTTGTGTTTTATAAAACTTACTTATTTTTTGTTTACGAAATTCAAAATAGGTTTCAATTGTTCCATATCTACGTTTGATTTTTGCAGAATACTGAAAAATTGCATCGCATCTTCAGGTTTCATATTATCTCCTAAAACACGAATAACGGTAAAACCTAACTCTTTTTGATTTCCGAATAAAACCAATTCGTCAATTTGTTTATTGTCGCCAACCAACATAATAGACGCGTTATGTCCTACTCCATTCAATTTAATCAAAGGTTGAAAAGTTGTATCTTTTAAAATCGCTTTAACTTCTTGAATTTCTTTTGAATATTGTGCATTGTTTTTATTGTCTTTTTTGAAGGCCAACACATTTACTTTATCAAAAGAAGCTAAGGCTTTTTTCTCTGATTCAGATAATTTACTTTCATTAACATTTAAAATGGAAGATGAAATATCCATCGACATAAATTCTTTCTTTTCGCCGCTTTTGACAAAATATTGTTGTAAAGAGGGTTCGTCTTTGCAACTCATCATGACAACAACTAAAACAAGACCTATTAATTTTTTCATCCTTTTTTATTTTGAAATTTTACTTAAAATATCAGCGCCTGGAATATTTAATTTCTTTACGATTAAGGCAATTTCACTTAAAGGAAAATCGCCTTTAATTGATAAAACTGAAGTTTTTACTCCATTGAAATTTCCATTTACTACTACTAAAACTTCTTTAACATTAGATTGATTAGCATCTGTTTTACCATACACTTTAATCACATTTCCTTCTTGAGTTGTGGTTGTAATCGTTTCTAAAGGATTTGCTTTTAAATAAGTCGCAGCTGCAGCATTTAAATCGCCACTTAATTTTGGTTGTGACGTATAAACGGCTTGTAAATTATCTAATTTTTTAAGTAAATTAAGGTATTGTTGCATTTCTTTATCTTTTGCATCTACTTTCACTTTACTCATCATTTCGAACATTTTTTTCGAAACCACAATACTTTCTACTCCTTCTTTATCTTCCAATTTATCAAAAGCATTTTGTGAAAATACCATGGAAGATACCATAAGTGCAACGTATACAATAATTTTTTTCATTTCTATTAAATTTTATAAATGGTATATCAAAATCTATTCCAAAGATAAGACAGCAATTTCAGTAATTTGTTACAAAAAAAAAGGATTTAAAGTGAAACACCTCAAATCCTATTAATTACATTATTTTATTTCAGAAATTAGAATTTTAAATTCAATCCTAATTTATAGTTTCTTCCTCTTGATGTAAAGCCAACTGTTTCAATAAAATCTTCATTAAAAACATTTTGAACCGCAGCGAACAAACTTATATTTGAGGATACTTTTACACTAAAATTGGTATGAACCAATTGGTAAGAAGGAACCTGAGTTGGAATTGTAGCAAAAGTAACATTATCAAAATAGGCAACATCTCTTTGATTAATGTATTGATATTGAGCACTCCAAGATATATTTTCAGTTATATCTACAACCAAATTGGCGTTAGCTCTGTGTTTGGCTACAAATCTGGCAATTTGCTCATCGTTTTGTACAAATGTATAATTTCCACTCACTGTAACTTTTTGCAACGGTTTTACAGACACACTAGTTTCGAACCCTTTTGATTTATTGATTCCAGCAACGTTAATATATTGCCCCCATGGTGGACTTGGTAAACTTCCAAAAACAATTGAATTGTCTTGTTCTCTAAAGAAAGCCGCACCTGTAAAAATTACTTTTTTATTTAAAAATGATTTTTCTAAACCTAATTCAGCGGTTTGATTCTCTTCTGGAGTAAGTGCTGCATTTCCGTATGGAGAATAGACTTGATATAAAGACGGAGAAACAACCGCACCACCAACAGAACCATAAATTTTTAATCCGAATTTAGAAATTGTGTAAGATGGATTAAAGTTCCAAATTAGATAATCAGTATACACACTATGTTTGTGGTAACGAATACCCGTATTTACATTTAATCCAAATTTAGTTTCATAAACAGCGGTTACATAAGGATCAACAACATTATATTTTGCAACATTTCCAAGAATATCACCATAAGGTGTAAACTGATTCATATCAAAAAATTGGAATTGAATACCTGTAACTAAGTATAGTGAACTTAATACATTATATTTGTTAAAAGCATCTACATTTACATTTCTTGATTTATAAAACGAATTAGTAATTCCAGAAAATGAATCGAAATTAGTGTAATTTCTTTCTAATATTCCGAAAGAAGAATTGATTTTAAATTCTCCCTTATTGTATTTAAATGTTGGCGTGAAACCGGCTCTAAATTGTTCACTAGTTAAAGAATTGAAGTCATTATCAGTAAAAGAACCGTCGTCGAAAGTGGATTTCATTTTATCATAATTCGCAAAAAAATCTAAATTTAATTTTCGGTTCACTTTTACTCCAAATTGTTGGTTTAAGTTTAATCTTGAGAAAGAATCGTCTTCAAAATTGGCGCCTGTAGCTTCACTTAAACCTTTAACTTCTGTACTATTTAGAGAAGTTAAAAAAGATACTTTTTCGTTTGAACCAGAAAAGGAAAAACCTTGATTTGATTCTTTTCCATATATTTTTTTATCTTCAGTGGTATTTTGAGTTCCTACATTTAAATAAGCAGTACCAGAAATTTTATTTTTTAATGCTTTTTTTAAAGTAATATTAATTACAGCTGAAGCGCCATTTGGACCATACAAAACAGTTGAAGCTCCTTTTAAAATTTCTATACTTTCTACTTGATCAACGGGTAACAATCTTAAGTCGTATGTTGTAGAAATACTTGTCGCATCTACTACCGGATTTCCATCAATTAAAATTAAAACTTGATTGGTGTTTCCACCACGCACAAATAAATCTAAGTTTTTTCCAGCACTTCCTTGGTTACCAACTACTTCAAATCCTGATAACTGACTTAATACTGTAGCTACACTCTGACCTTTTCTTTGGGCTAAATCTTTTTGAGTGATTTTTTCAATACTTCTACCCGACTTTGCTTTGCTTTGAGCAAATTTAGTATCCGTAATAACTACTTCTTCAATAGTTTTTGTAGAATCTTGTTCTTGTGCGATTGCAAAAGAAGTCCCCAGCGTTAAAAACGCGACAATTTGAATGAAATTCGTTTTCATCTTTAATTTTTAAAATTTAAAAAAATAGGAAAAAAGCATAGAATTACCCATACCCAAACTTTTTTTCCCGAAAGTTTGATACAATGAATTGAGGCAGGTCTCCTGGCTTGCGTATTAATGTCTTCCTTCCCAAGATGCTGAACTAAATTCAGAAAACTCAGTGGATTTGTAGTGACACTAACCTTATTAGCATACAGTTGCGGGTACAGCTCAGGTGTTTCACCTGATTCCCTTTTAATGAATTTTACGAAAAGTGTAAAATCCAACCAAAATTCAAGTGCAAAAATAGGAATTATCCAATCAAATCAAAATATTAATTGATTTTTATAATTAAAATTTCAGTTTTGTGAAATTAAGATTTAAAGTATCGAACAACACTAGTTCATTATGTAAAGTAGGTAAATCTAAAATCAATTTCAACGTTTCTTGAGCCATCATTGTTCCTATTATTCCTGGTAATGTTCCTAAAACACCATTCAGGGAGCAATTGGGAACATCTTCTGGATTTGGAGGTTCTGGAAAAATATCTCTTAAATTTTTAGAATTTTTATGATTGAAAACCGCAATTTGACCTTCAAATTTAAAAATACTACCATAAATTAAAGGTTTATTAAGTAACACACAAGTATCGTTGATAATATAACGTGTGGTAAAATTATCAGTTCCATCGACTACTAAATCGAAATTCGAGATGATGTCTTTTGCATTTTCTAAAGTCAATTTTTCTTCAAAAGATTGCATATTGATATTCGGATTTAGGTTTTCTAAAATGGTTTTAGCTGTAGTAGCTTTGTATGCTCCAACTTGATTTTCAGTATATAAAATTTGACGATGTAAGTTATGTACTTCCACTTTATCATAATCTACAATGCCTATATTTCCAACACCAACTGCTACTAAATATTGTAAAACCGGACAACCTAATCCGCCCGCACCAATCACTAAAACACGAGCATTTTTGATTTTTAGTTGACCAGATTCGCCAATTTCTGGCAATTGTATTTGTTTGCTATATCTTAAAAAATCTTGAATTTCAATCATAATTTCATCTCTTTATTTGAAGAATACGCTATATCCCAATCTTTCCAAACGGGTTCGTAACCTGCTTTACTAATCAAATTTGCGATTTCTTTCGAACTTCTTTCATCACTAATTTCAAACTGTTCTAAAGATTCTACATTCACTACATAACCACCGGGATTTGTTTTAGAAGCGGCGCTCATGCTTGTTACTCCAATCGGAATAATATTATTTCTGAATTTTTCGTTTTCACGAGTCGAGATGGAAATTTCTAAATCTTCAT
>CAZULO010000223.1:0-4494 GCA_964621245.1 uncultured Flavobacterium sp. | reverse complement strand
TGGTTTTCGTTAAATAAAATGGCAGTTACTCCTTTACTTTGGTATTCTGGTAATACTCCAATTAAATAGAATACTGCTGTTTTACATTTATTTTTAGCTTTTAGTAGATGTAAAAAACCAGTTGGAAATAATTTTCCTTTGGCTTTTTGAAGCGCTTCGGCAAAATCGGGCATTACAATACTAAAGGCGACCATTTTACCTTCTTTATCCATTACGAATTTTATAAATTCAGGATTGATAAACGAAATATATTTCTTTTTAAAATATTCGATTTGAATGTCGTTAATCGGTACAAAAGATTGTAAAGTTGCATAGCTATTGTTAAACAAACTAAACATTTTGTCTACATGCGGCATAATGTCTTTTGTTTTGGTAAAATTTAGATGCGTTAACTCGTATCTTTTTTCAATCATATCTGCTACACGTTGAAAGTTAGTCGCATCAATATTAGAAAAAGGAAATTTACTTTCTAAATATACTTTTTCTTTTACATAACCTAATTGTTCAAAATGAGTGGCATAATAAGGGAAATTATACCAGGTAATCATCAGTCCTTTTTGGTCAAATCCATCTATTAAACAGCCTACTTTATCTAAATTTGAAAAGCCCATTGGACCTTCAATGTTTTCGAGGTTATTTTCTTTTCCAAAAGCAATGACTTTATCTAAAAGAGCTTTGGTGACTTCAATGTCGTCAATCACATCAAACCAACCGAAACGTACTTTCCTTTTCTTTAAAAAATTGACTTCATCCCAATTGATAATCGCCACGACACGCCCTACAATTTTATTGTTTTTGTAGGCTAAATAAAAGTGCGTATCAGCAGTTTGAAATACAGGGTTTTTGGTTTTATCGAAAGATTCTAATTCTTCTTGAATTAGTGGTGGCACCCAATTTTCATTGTTTTTATATAATTCGAAAGGAAATGTTACAAATTCCTTCATTTCTTTTTTAGAGAAAATTTCTTTGATTGTTATCATTCTATTACTTGGTCTTTTCTTTTATTTTTTTCGGCTTTCTTTTCCATTTTTTTATCCATCGTACTTTGCGTGCCCGGTTTAGCCATTTTTACTTCTTTATAATTTTTGGTAAAACGCCATGTAAATCCGATTCCGCCATAGAAAAGGCTAGGAGTACTTTTGATATTCGTTCCTATTGAGGCATCAAATTGCATGTCTTTTTTATGTAGATAGGCAGCACCCAAACGAATAATTCCATCACTATAATATTTACCGTTGTATCCTTGGTTTTCAATAAAAGCCGACCAATTTTGGTTGATACCACGAGTTAAGGTTAGGATATAATCTAAACTGGCAAAATCAGTTCCTATTTTGTTATAGATTAAATTGGTGACTAAAACCGTTCTACTACCGAAATGATTTTGCGCTATGGCCATTACTTTCGGACTAAAATTAGGTTCCATTATGGACGAATTTGAAAATAAATTATTTTCTGAGAAGTTTAAATTTACGCCCACATAACCTGAAACAGCAGGAATAAATTGTTGCCAATTGAAACGGTGATTGGCTTTCCAGCTGTATAAATTTGGTTTTTTAGGTTCTTTTTTAAAAGGGTCGTAAAATAGATATTTGGCACCAAATGAAGTTTGACGTAAGGCACTTCTACCAGTACTGATTCCGAATTGGTTGTAGGTATCTTTTTGATATTGAATTTCTGCGATTACTTCCAATTCTTCTTTTAACAAGCCCCAACGCATCGCTAAATCCGCATTAAAACCTTTGGCGTCATATTCTAGTCCCGAATGTTTTTCTGAAATGTAATTTACACCTGTTTCCGTTTGAAATACACTTTTACCCACAGAAAAAGCCATCATAGATTTCCCTGGTCGGTTTGAATTCACTTCATCTGTAAATTGTGCATTTAATACTGGTGAAGTAATAAGAGCGGCCAATAAAATAATTTTGGTTGTAGCTTTCATGTTTTTTTAAATTAAAATTCAAATGTAAATATTTTATCATAATTTTAAGTATTACATTTGATATATTCCTTATTTTTGACAAAAATTTATAATTATGGATACTGCAAGTGTGCCAAGTTTTTTCAGAACGTTAGCCATTATCATTTTATGTTTTTATTTATTTAAGTTCGCAATGAGGTTATTAGCTCCTTATCTAATGCAACAAGTAGCGAAAAAAGCTGAAGAACATATTAAAAAGCAATTTGAACAACAACAAAATCAATATAAACAAACTAACGAAAAAAATCAAGAAGTTCCCAAAAAGGAAAAGAAAGTAGTAGGTGATTATATAGATTATGAAGAAGTTGAATAAAAGTTTTCCCCTTTCGGGGATTTTTTTATTTTTGTAGGATCTTAAACAAAAGAAGTAAAATGAAAAAATTTGAGAAATTTGCGCCACATTTATACGCCATATTTGGTTTTATTGTAATTGCGATTATTTATTTTTATCCGGTTTTATCTGGAAAACAAATTTTACAATCCGATATTGCACAATATACCGGAATGGCAAAAGAACAATCGAACTTTAGAAATGAATACCATGAAGAGCCGTATTGGACAAATAGTGCTTTTGGTGGTATGCCAACGTATCAATTAGGAGCAAAATATCCTCATAATTATATTAAAAGTTTAGATGGTGCGTTACGATTTTTACCTCGTCCTGCAGATTATTTGTTTCTTTATTTCTTAGGTTTTTATGTGTTATTAATGAGTTTAAGAATCAAACCCCTTCAAGCCTTTTTTGGTGCGTTAGCGTTTGGTTTTTCTACCTATTTAATTATTATTTTAGGAGTAGGACATAATGCGAAAGCACACGCCATTGCTTATATTCCTATGGTTTTAGCGGGTATTATTTTTATTTTTAATAAGCGCTATTTAATGGGTGGAATAGTAACGATGCTTGCCGCTGGATTAGAAATTCAGGCGAATCACTTCCAAATGACGTATTATTTCTTATTTTTATTTGCTTTTGTAATCGGATATTATATTTATGAAAGTATCAAAGAAAAAGATTTTAAACATTTATACAGATCTTTTGCTATTTTGAGTTTAGGCGCTGTTTTAGCTGTAGGTGCGAATGCTACGAACTTATTAGCTACAGCAGAATACGCTAAATATTCAACTAGAAGTTCTAGTGACTTAACATTTGATGAAACTGGTAAAAAGAAAACAGATACTAATGCTATGAGTTATGAGTATATTACTCAATATAGTTATGGTATAGCAGAAAGTTTAAACTTAATTGCTCCTAAATTATTTGGTGGTTCAAATAATGAAGATTTAGGTAGTGAATCTTCTATGTATCAGTTTATTGTAGGACAAAATGTGCCAGAAAATGAAGCTAGAGATTTAGTAAAACACATGCCAACGTATTGGGGCGCTCAACCTATTGTGGCCGCACCAGCATATATTGGAATTGTAGTTTTCTTTTTAGCTATTTTAGCCATGTTTTTAGAAAAAAGAAAAATTAAATATGCCTTAGCTGCTGCAATTATATTCTCTTTATTGCTTTCTTATGGTAAAAACTTTTCATTTTTAACTGACTTTTTTATCAATTATGTACCGATGTATAACAAGTTTAGAGCGGTTTCTTCTATTCAAGTTATATTAGAATTGTGTTTGCCAGTTTTAGCGGTTTTAGGTTTAAGTAGTTTTTTACAATCCGATGAAGAAACTAGAAAAAAACCATTGTTGTATGCAGCTGCAATTGTAGCCGGAATTCTAATTTTATTAGTTTTAGGCAACGGAGCATTTGATTTCACAAGTGAAAATGATAAAATGTATGCCCAACAATATGGTCCAGAATTTATGAAAGTCTTGAAAGAAGATCGAGAAAGTATGTATTTTTCTACTGTTTATCGTTCTTTAGGATTTTTAGCTGTGGCTTTTGGTATTTTGTTCTTATACACTAAAAAAACATTTTCACAATTTACAACTGTAATTTTAGTTGGAATTGTTATGATTTTAGATTTATTTATTGTGGCTAAAAACTATGTAAAAGTGGATGATTTTGTTTCGAAAAGTCAAATTGAAAGACCTTTTGGAGAACCAACTGAAGCCGATGCTCGTATTTTAGAAGACACAACACATTTCAGAGTTTTTGACATTGAAGGAAATATGAATAGCGCAAGAGCTTCCTTTTATCACCAATCGATTGGAGGTTATCATGCCGCAAAACCAAAGAAAATACAAGAACTATTCGATTATCAAATTGCGAAAAACAATATTGAAATGTTGAATATGTTAAATACTAAATATATTTTACAAACAGATAAAGAAGGCATTCCACAAGCTTTAGAAAATCCAAATGCAAACGGAAATGCTTGGTTTGTTTCGAAAATTAAGTTTGTAAAATCTGGAGATGAAGAAATGAAAGCTTTAGATAAGTTGAAAACTAAAGACGAGGCAACTTTCATGAAGCCAGCATTAACTAAAGGGAATTTTAATTTTGAAACTGGTAAAGATTC
Organism: uncultured Flavobacterium sp.; assembly: GCA_964621245.1. Lineage (GTDB taxonomy): Bacteria > Bacteroidota > Bacteroidia > Flavobacteriales > Flavobacteriaceae > Flavobacterium. The sequence continues at coordinate 48 of CAZULO010000223.1, read as the reverse complement.
CACTTCAACTATTGAATTAACATCCTACAAACCAAATCATTTAAAATA
>CAZULO010000222.1:1762-4514 GCA_964621245.1 uncultured Flavobacterium sp. | reverse complement strand
GCTGAAGCGGGTCCTCGAAAATCCCAAATTAGTTTTATTTGTCTCATAGTGCAAAGTTACAAAGGTTTTCAATGTCTCTCAAAATTTATTTACTTGATTAAAAAGGCATTTAATTATTTTTCGATCTCTAACTATCTAAAATTATCAATTCTGTTACTGGTGTAGCTAATTCTAAAAGGTTTGATTTAGAAAAAAAAATGTGTAATGTTTTACAAGACGACATATTTTTCAAATAAAATAAAACACTTTCATAATCGTATTGGTGTCAGATTTAATGGTGAAAATTTTTTACGAAAGATTTGCAAACACTAGGCATGTAAATTAGAATATTTTTTTATTTTTTGGCCGAGATTTCTTCTAACACTTAAAAGGTTGAAGAGATAATTAAAGATTAATTTCGGGGGAATGTTTTGATAAATTCTGTTTATAATATCCTAGTTTAATTTTGATATTACTCAATTATACACATCTTTAGTCATAAGTTTAAGACTTGATTTTTTTTCTAATACTAGAATAAACATAAATAAAAGTAATTCCGAGTTGATTCCTTTTTTTAATGACTATGATTTTATTAATTTCTTTAGACTTACCCTAAAAACAATAAATAAATTATTCATATCATCAAGAAAATATAATTGGTATGAATTTGAAACAAAGTAAGCAATTTGTTTTCTAGGTGCTTCATTTATATAAAAAGTGCCGCTATAGTATGCGGCACTTTTACATTTTTTTCTCACATTAGTGTAAGTTTTCCCATGCTGCAGGAACTGATACTCCATAATTAACAATCATATCGATGTCGAAATCTGTTACATTTGTAGAACCTTGTAATCCCGTATAATGAGCACCTCTTGGATAAGTATTATTAGCCATACCAATGAAAAATCTATTTCCATTAGTTGCTGTGAATTCAACATAATAATTTGTACCAGCCACAAAACTGAAACCACTAAAACTCCACAAACCAGTTACAAAATTGAATTCTGAACCAGCCCATGGCGCATTTATAGTATTCGTTGAGGTAGCTAACAACGTTCCGTTTGGAGCATTGTAAATTTTACAAACAATGTCCCCCGAAGATACACGTATTGCTACTTGAGCTTGAATGCTTGTTAGCACTCCACTAGATAGTGGTTGAATTACTTGACCTTGAGCAGGACCATCATACAAGGCCCAAGTACCTGAATTTCCTGTTCCATCAACAGGTGCAGGTAGCGCTGCTTTATAAACTTGAAGTTTGTTTTCTGAAGTATTAAAAATCATTCCACCAGCAGGTGTGTTAGAAATAGCATTGCGTTGAGCAGTTGTCATACGTGGCGGTAAGAATACTTGTGTTGTAGATGATATATCAAGTTTTGCAGCAGCATTTGGACTAGAAGTTCCAATTCCAACATTGCCACCATTATTGAAGATATTACTGCTATTTGTTACCCAAGAAGAACCGTTCCAATAAGGTGTATTACCAGCAATTGATCCGCTTGCGATAAGACCAGTAGGGCCTTGTGGACCCTGTGGGCCTTGAGGTCCAGGGGTAGAACTTCCTGATGTTTTCGCATATAATGCATATGGCGAACTTAACAATTGAGAAGTTCCTGAAATCGTATAAGAAGTTCCACCTGTTGGATCCGTTTCTGTTTTAATAAAATATGGTCCGTTTGCCCAGTTGATAGTAGTCATGTTTCCTGATACTACAGCACCGCTACCAATTTCTATACTTACTAAACCGTTTGTATTTGTAGTTGGGGTTTGAGTTTCTACATACACTGCAGTTCCTGTAGATGAACCTTGTAAAATGCTAATTTGCATTCCTACAGCTTGATTTACCACTAAGTTATTTGTAGTGTTTCGTACCACGGCTTGATAGCTCATTTTTTCTGGTGCTTGTGCAAAAGCTATTGAACCAATTACTAAATTAGTTAATAATAAAATTTGTTTGATTTTTTTCATTTTAGTTTTAGTTTTAGTTTATTTGAATTTATTTTTTAATGATTTTAAAGGTTTTCAATTCTTTATTATTGTCTAACACTTTTAAAAAATATAGGTTTGTAGACATGTTTTCTGTAGTAATTGTAGTTGTTTCTGAACTAATTTTGCTTTGTATAATTACTTTTCCATTGATATCTAAAATTTGATAACTTAATTTTTCAAAGTCATAATTTTTAATATCTAATTGGAACCAGTTTGTTGTTGGATTAGGAAAAACAGACATTTGTAAGTTAATATTAAAATTTTCAGTTCCTAAAACGGTTTGAATTTCAAAAGCTTGTTGCACTCCTTGCGCTATGGAACCTGTTGTTCCCGAGATTGTAGTGTAAACAGTTTGTCCAATCGTATAGCTTAAAGAGCCATTTGTTCCACTAGCATTTCCACCAGATGTGGTAGTGGTTTCTTGGGCATTAACTTGGGTAGCGCCTATTAATACAAGGCTAATTAGTAATTTTTTTTGATTCATAAATGTAAGATTTTAGTTAAAATGAATAGGTTTAAAAAAAATAGAATCTCGACAAAAGAAAAGTTCTAATTTTAAAAGTTTATTTAATTTTTATAAGTGTTAGGATTGAATTTGGACTAACAAACTAGTGTTGCTTTTATTTGTTTTTCAATTTCTTCTACTTCTTTAGTATTTTTTTTTGGTTAAGGAATATTGTGTTGCAAATAATTGAAATTAGCTTTATTTCTTTTGATAGTGATGAGTTGCTAATAGTTAGTAATTTTTTTTTGCAAATGTCATTTAATTACTTCAAATACACTT
>CAZULO010000222.1:0-1662 GCA_964621245.1 uncultured Flavobacterium sp. | reverse complement strand
AGGGTAGTTAAAGGGTAGTTAAAGGGTAGTTTCAACTACCTGTTGGGTAGTGTGTTTTTTAAACACCTGTAAATGAGTGGTTCACTTTAAGGAGTAGTAATTATATTTTGAAGTTTTTTATATCAAATTATAGTGTCAATCAAATTATAACAGACATTTGTTTTTTCTTCCAATATCATCAGAGATAAAATACAAATTAAAAGTACAAATATGTTGAAGTACTATTACAGGAGTGATTTTAGAAATTTATTTTTTTGAAAAAAACCTCCAAATTGACTAGAAGTGTATTACAATTTAAAAAAACTACCTAAACGCATTTAATATATACATGTTAATTTTAGTGCTTCAAATGTTGATATAGTATGATTTTAAAATCACTTAACCCTATTTTTGTTGTGTCGAACTCTAATTTGACGTAACAAACCACATAGTTGACGTAATGCTTTTCAAATGAGAGGTAATCTACTTCAAGTTTTACGTTATAAACCCCAAATTTGACATAATTAACCCCAAGTTTGACGTATTTTGCACTAAATTCTCACGTTAACAACCCCAATTTAGACGTGTACAATTCCAATCATTACCTTTGTTATCCCAAAGTTGAGGTATACATCAATAGTACTTCATAAAAAAAGCCTTCCTACAAGTAGAAAGGCTTTTAGATTTTGTGGTAGTGTTTAGTTTGTTGTCGTATCCTCTGAAGTTTTAGGAGTTGTAGTAGTTCCCGTTCGATTAAAAAACTGAGCCATTTCAGCTACTTTAGTTTCAAAGCCTGCTGCTTTAGTACCTGCTTTGTATTGACTGTACCCATAATCGGTTAGTGCCGCTTGGTAATTGTCATAATCATGTAAAATTTTGTTGTTGTATAAACCATCCATTAAGGCTTGTAAGCGGGTAAGGATGCTTTCAATAAAGGTTCTCGAATCAAAATCGTTTTGAAATTCTTCCCAATCTACATCGGCGCTACTTAAGTTGGGTTGGTGGGTACGATAGGCGAGTGCCTTATTAACAATTAATTTGTTTTGCTCGTTGATACTTCCGTATTTTCTGCGTTCTTCAGGGGTTAGATTTTTGAAATTTGCAGTTAAAATGTTTTCTAATGCAGATAAAGTATCTGTTGTAGCGGTTTTTTGTGCTGTAGTGTAATGTACAGTACTTAAATTTTCGAAAGGCATATATAATAATTTTAAAGTTACGTGCGAATAATGTAAAATCAAAACTACTATTTTTTTTAAAATTTGCTACCTTTTTTTATGTTTTTTTTGTGATGGTTTTATTCATTCGTGTTTTCGGTTATTGTTTTATAGATTCCCACAAAACACCCAAACCATACTTGACACTTCTTTTAAAATTGATACTTGAAGCTTCAGGAAAATATTTTGTTGGGCAGCTTATCTCTCCAATTTCGAAACCTTTTTTAAAAATTTGAACCGCCATTTGGTTGTCGAAAATAAAATCTTCGCTAAAATTATTATAGTTTACTTTTTCTAAAACCTCTTTGCTGTAAGCCCTAAACCCTGTGTGGTATTCACTTAATTTTTGATTAATGAGTATATTTTGCACCAATGTCAAAAAACGATTTGCTATGTATTTATACAAAGGCATACCACCTTTTAAAGCCCCTTTTCCTAAAATTCTACTAGCAAAAACTACTGGATAAAC
>CAZULO010000221.1:0-4576 GCA_964621245.1 uncultured Flavobacterium sp. | reverse complement strand
TTATCAAAAATCTCTTTGATGCCGCCATCAAGCCGATTCTAAATGCCGTCAAAGCTGCTTTGGTCAATGCTGTCAAAGGTGTGTTGGAAGCAGTTTCCAACGCGATTCCCAAGCTTCTTACAGGCCTTTTCAAATTCATCGATTTCTTTGGGCAAAATGAAAAAACGTTGCAGGTCAAAGCCTTCCTGGCCAATGCCGCCGGCAATACTTTATTCCTCATCACTCAAGCCTTGGTCAAGTTGGATCCGTCGCAGGCCGGTAAATTCCTCGCCAATGGACTCAATAATCTTAAGCAAGTCAACGCCGCGCTAGTGACCGGTATCAATCAGACGCTTAATGCCAATCTGACTCCACAGCAGAGGATTGAGGTTTCCAACATTGCTGCCAAAGCCATTGAGAATGCCACACTGACGATACAAAAGTTTGTGGATCTTGCCGCCAAAACGCAAGTCAACGGCGCCGGTCTTCTGACTGATCTGGCCCAAAACCAAGCGATTTACACCAAAGTGCTCGAAAACTTCCAAGAACTTGCAAAGGTGGATTTTGGCAAGCTTACTTCAGACGCAAGCCTGCGCATCCAGCAAACCATCGCCCAGGGTTTTGCGGAGGCTACCTCTACCTTCATCACCGAGCTTGGTAAAAATCAAAATTCTTTGGCCGCCATCAGCGCCATCCAAAGCAGAAGGGATGCTGCTACGACTTTCTTGACTGATCTCAACCAAAAAGTGGTCGGTGCCGGCAATCTTAATCCAGCCCAACAAGCCAAGGTTTTTGTGGAGACCTTTAAATCCATTGCCACCGTTTTTGCTGCCAGCAACAATAGTTTTAGCAATATTCTTGGAAGGGAAACTCAAAATGTCCAAGGAGCTCAAAATGCGATCGCTTCTCAGCTAGTTCAACAACAGACTTTATTCAACCAATCCTTGTCCACTCTCCAATCAGCTTTACAAGCCAATACCAATACCGCCAAAGATCTGGCGTTGCAAGCCGGTGTTCGCGACGCCATTTTGCTAAATCAGGAATCCATCGTTGGCGCTCTGAGCGCATTATCTAGCAAGCCGATGGGAGCCGAAACCATCGCCCAAGTCAAAAATATCGTCGGCCAGATGTCCGATATCAACAATCTCCAGAATTTGACGGGTGAGAATATCCAAAGAATCGGCAATATTCTAAACGGCAGCGCCGAGTTTGCTGAAAATATGTTAAAGGTACAACGCACCGGCGAGACAGCTCTCATCGCTCTGGAAATGATGAACAAGAGCCTGACTCTAGCCAGCCAAATCGACGCCACCGCATTTAAAAACATGACAGAAGTCGGCCGTAACTCCCTGGTCAACAGCGTCAACCGCAGCATTGCTCTCGTGGATTCTATTCGCACGGACAACACTCTCATGAGTGCGATCAACAACAACCCCGAAACCACCACTCGCTTCAACGAGATCGTCACCGCCTTAACCCGGCAAGGTGGAGCAATCGAGGTTGTACGGGCGACGCTGGGGATTACCGCTCAACCCACCAACCTTCTCTTAGCCGCCAATGAAAACTCAGCCATTGATCAGTCCGCCGCGGCAGCTGCCAAAGCCCAGGTGGCTAAAGTAGCTGATCAGAACATGGAAATGTTAAGACAAGCCCTCGCCGGGGACTCTGCTCAATTGGCCAAACTAACCGAAGGATTGAAAGGCAACGATATCATCAACAAGATCGTCCCAACACTTTCTGCCGATGGCAAACAAATCACATTCACTGTTGAATTTAAACCCCAGACCCCGGGCGCTACTCCCCAGACTCTGAGAGCCACCTTTAGCCGCTTAAACGAAGCCTCGACTCTCCAAACCGTAGGCCGTTTCCTTGACGTAATGCAAACATCCAACGGTCCCACCGCTGCTACCGCCGAGGCACGTTTCGCTTTTGCCCAAGACCTGGCCAAGCAAGGATTCACTTTCACCAAAGAGTCTCCTCTTGTTATTAGTGGCCAGACTTTGATTACGGCATTTGAACTTCCGATGCTGCCCAATGGTAATGTCAACACTTCTGGGCTTAGAGGCCCCCAAATCCAGTTAAACCAATTGGGTCGCCAGCAAAACGGTTTTGCCGAGGGCTGGGCCTTTCAACAAGATGTTCAACCCGGAGGACAAAAAGGAACTCCTCAACAACCCACCATTTTAGGCAGGACAGAAAATGCCTTTGTTCAGACAGGCGTCGTAGTCAATGGACAAAAAGGCACCATCGTCGTCTTTAATCCCCTGAATCAAGCAAACACCTTAGGCCGTGTGGCATATTCCGGGGATCAGCAGAGCGGCTATCATCTCCAGCCCCTTGGAGCTACCGCTAAAAATGTCTACGTCGGACCCGGAACGGAGTATCAAGGCATCAAATTCCTTGAGACCACAAAAATCGACATTCTTGCCAACGGCCAGAACAAACAACTCTTCTTGCACCAAGAAACCCGCGTCCTTCGGATGGACGTCGGTTTTGAAGGCACGATGAAAGGATCTGAAGCGATCAAGTTTAATCCCGGCCAGACCAATATGGCATTCAAGACCCAAGTAGAGCTCGGCGGCAATAAATTCGAGATGACCTTGCCCGTCCGAGTGGATGCCAACGGCGATCTGCGTTTTGTCCCTAACGCTGCTTATAGAAGTGGAAATCAGCCCGGCACAGTTTCAAGTGATGGAAAAATTAACCTGGCCGGCCTTTCGATTGAAAGAACCGCTATTGTGGATGGCGTCAAAGTCAATCTAGGTCCAACTCAAGTAGACAGCGTCATTCTTCAAGGAATGAGAAGCGACGGTCGTCTCTTTGGCCAATATGTGGTCTCAGGACCCAATGCAATCCTTGGAGTCAATGAAACTCCACGGGCTCCCAGCACAGATGTCGCGCAAACCATCGACACCACTCCCAATGGTTTAAACACCCAAGCCCATATTCAAGACAGTGAGATTACACGCACAGTCAATGGAAAGACCGTCAACTTCCACGCCCTCACCGATGGAAAAGTCGGCTTCTTGGGGGATCAGCCCGTTTATAGGACTCCCGGTTCTGTCCTCACAGCCGTTGAAGGATCTCGTGGCGTAAGCAATCTCCTCGGCGATGGCCAAGTTCTCCTGAAAGGCTCTGTTACCTACGCCCAACAAGCTGATGGAAGGGTAACTACCACTCTAAGTGACGGCGCTCTGGTCCGTATGCAAGACGGCTCTCGTGGTATTTATGAAGCTAAATCAGGAACGTTCCGTGCTGCTCTTCAACCCATGCCTCTTTTTGGTGCTGAAACTCAAATGCAGGGCATTCGTGATATAAACGGAAAAGCCATTGATTGGTCAAAACCCGGTGAGCATACGATCAATCTTTCAGGTCAAAAATTTGAGATTCGTATTATTGACGCAAACAACATTTCAGTCAAAACAGCCGCAGGTGACGTAGCCCTCAAATTGGGAACTGACCACCAAGGTCGTCAAATTTATATGAGTGCTAATTCCCAAACACTAGGTCAGGCCAAAATGGAGTTTACAAACGAAGCCGGACAAAAAGTCACTCACACCGTGAATATTGTGGGCCTGACTCCCCAGATGGAAACAGTCGCTATGCTTCGCAATTCTGCAACCAATGACATAAGCCTTTCGCAGATACTGCCCAAACCTCCGACAGATGCAGGTCCCAAGGAGCCTGTAGCTTCCACGCTGGCTAAAGAATTTGGTGCTGTAAGCGTTACTTTTGAAAATAAACCTCAAGTTGATGGAAGCGGAAGTACTCTCCAAACCATTCGCGTTGCCCCTGGTGGCCAGATCCCTGTTATCGGAAATCAACTTTTACCTGATGGTCCCAATGGACAAAACATTACCCAAAAGAATGTTTCAATGGGAAGTGCCACTTTTGAAAGCGTTACTTTCAACACGAATACTTTGGGGCAAAGAACTCTAACAGAGGCGCCTATTGCAAGAACTTTGGATGGTCAGTCCATCCAGCTGACTTTGGGACAAGACCACCAAGGCCGTCAAGTCTATATGACCGCCGACTCTCAAACATTGGGTCAGGTGGAAATGCAACTAAAGAATTCCTCGGGCGAGAATGTCACTCACAAAGTGGATATTGTCGGTCTGACTCCGCAAATGGAGGTGGCGGGGATCATCCGTAACACAGGTATTGAAGAGATGGGTCTATCACAGAAACTGCCCAAAGCTCTTACCGCAGATTCGAGTTCCAAGGAGCCTGTTGTCTCGACCCTCTCCAAGGAATTTGGGGCCAGAAACGTTACTTTTGAAAATCAAGTCCAGAAAGACGGCACCACTCTTCAGAAAATCACCGTTGCCCGTGGTGGTCAGATTCCCATTATTGGCAATCAACTTCTGCCTGACGGTCCCAACGGGGTAAATATCACCGAGACTATTCGTCGTCCTGGAGATATTTCTCTCGGCGTTACTTTTGACACCAATGCTAGCGGCCAACGAACAATAACTTCCCAGACTCTTAGCGGAACCGACGCCAATAATAAATCTTACCAGTTGATTGCTAAAGCTAATGAGATGGGATCTGGAAATATTACTGTGGCAAATATCGATCTTCGGGGGAATTTTAATTT
>CAZULO010000220.1:0-4591 GCA_964621245.1 uncultured Flavobacterium sp. | reverse complement strand
CCAAGGCGCCACGAGCACCATCCACTTCTTTCTGACCTTCCGTACAATCTTTAATACCGTTTAATAATTCTTCTATATTTTCAATACGAGCAATTCCTTCAGGCGTGCCGTCTTTCTTTAATTCTTGCACTAAACCGGTTTTCTTTGTCACGTGATCCGTTAATGTAAACGCATCTTGTTGTTCATTAATGACTTGAAAACTCTTAATCATCGTCACAAAATCTTGCAACTTGGTTTTGGTACCCGAATTTAATTTTAAGTCGATTTTATCAATGTGTTCCATGACTTCAAAAATCGAGCGTTTGTAATGATTGGCAGCTACTGTTAGTTTTTCTACTGTTGTATCTCCAATGCCACGAGCGGGATAATTAATCACTCGAATTAAAGCTTCTTCATCTTTTGGATTCACTACCAATCGCAAATAAGATAAGACATCCTTAATTTCTTTACGTTGGTAAAACGATAAACCACCATAAATTCGGTACGGGATATCTCTTTTTCGCAACGCATCTTCCATCGCACGAGATTGGGCATTGGTTCGGTATAAAATTGCGAAACTCGAATTGGGCAATTGGTTTTGCATTTTTTGTTCAAAGATGGTTCCGGCCACAAAACGTCCTTCTTCCCCATCCGTTATACTTCGGTGCACTTTAATTTTCGGACCATCATCGTTAGAAGTCCAAACGATTTTATCTAGTTTCGTTTTATTTTTATCGATTACATTATTAGCGGCTTCTACAATATTTTTGGAAGATCGGTAATTTTGTTCCAATCGGTACATTTTAACGCCTTCATAATCTTTTTGAAAGTTTAAAATGTTATTGATATTCGCACCACGGAAGGCATAAATACTTTGCGCATCATCACCTACTACACAAATATTTTGAAATCGATCTGAAAGTGCTTTAACAATTAAATATTGGGAATGATTGGTATCTTGGTACTCATCCACTAAAATGTATCTAAAACGATCTTGGTATTTAGCTAAAACATCCGGAAAGCGATTTAATAATTCGTTGGTTTTCAATAACAAATCATCAAAATCCATTGCGCCCGATTTGAAACAACGCTCTACGTAATTATTATAAATTTCACCCATTCGAGGCTTTTTGCTCATCGCATCCGCTTCTTGTAATTCGGGATTATTGAAATACGCTCGAACTGTAATTAGGGAGTTTTTATATTGAGAAATTCGACCTAAAATTTGTTTCGGTTTGTATACATCTTTATCCAATTGCATTTCCTTGATGATACTTCCTAAACAACGTAAAGAATCTTGAGAATCATAAATAGTAAAATTTGAGGGATAACCTAATTTATCCGCTTCACTTCTTAAAATCTTAGCAAAAACAGAGTGAAAAGTTCCCATCCATAAATTTTTGGCTTCACTTGTACCAACAATGTCACCAATACGCTTTTTCATTTCTCGAGCGGCTTTATTGGTAAAAGTCAACGATAAAATATTAAACGCATCAACGCCTTGATACATCAAATTGGCAATTCTAACAGTAAGTACACGTGTTTTCCCCGAACCGGCTCCGGCAATAACAATCATCGCACCATCTTTTTGTAAAACTGGGGCGCGTTGTGCTTCATTTAACTGATCTATGTATTGTTGCATTACTAAGGTATTTTAAGAACACAAAAATACAGATTAAGAAGCGATTTTAGCGGTAATTAATCGGCATTTAGTTGTAAATTATCAACAATTTTTTTCTCTTCTGTGGTTAATAACATACCCGAGTTGGTTTCCCAATATTCCGTAATAATGGAGTTTTTTTTATTGATTAATGATTTTTCTTTAAATACATCATCTTTCTGATACGGAACAAATTTTCTACTGTGTTGTGTGGTCATTAAATAATTGGTGACTTCCACTTTATTTTCAACGTCTTTTTTATCTTTGACTAAAATTCCAATTTCTTCTTTGGCATTGGCTAAAAAATAATCTTCACCATCTAAAATATATAAAGCTTTAAAAGTAGAATTAAATACCCTTCCTTTCACCACTTTTAAATTAGATACGTCCGAAAATTCAAAACGGTCGGGTTCTACAAAGTATTCGATCTCTAAAATGATATTTTTCTTAAAATCATAAATTACTGAAATAGAAGGTAAAAATTCTTTAATTTCTGGTTTTGGTAAGATAACCATTTGATAAAAATTGGATTTTCCTCGAACGGTTTTTATCTCAAAATCATATTTTTTCTTTGCTTTAGATTCCGCTAAACTGGCTATATATTTAAAATCATAATAATTTTGAATGATATCGTACATGTTATAACTCAATGTTTTTTTCTCAATATTTTCATTGTTGATTAAATTATAAGTGCGATTTTGCTCTACCAAAATATCAGCTGCAAATTTATTAGGTTTTTCCTTCAAACAAAAATTAACTAAGCCATCTGAATAAGAAGTATATTCGTTGTTATACTTAAAAAATTCACGAGAATAAATTTTTAAATTGATCGGAGCGGTAAGTTTCTTCATTGATTTGTCGATCAAAGTTTTTAAAATACTAAAACTCTGACGATTTGTAATAACCACATCTTCAATATCTTGAGAAATTTGTTCTAAATCTATAACAATCTCACTAGTTTTAAAGGTAACTGAATTTAAATTAACCGATTTATATTCATTACTACTGATACTGATTTTAGAAGGTTTCGGCAATTTAAACTTCACCATGCCTTCACTATTACTTTGAAAGTTTTCACTGGTTCGAAGAATAGTAACCATCACACCTTCAACAACATTCCCAGTAGACTTATCTTTTAAGGTAAGGGTAATTTCTTTTGTTTGTGCCAATGACAAATAAGAAACAAAAATTAAAATAAAAAGTGTTATTTTCTTTATCATAGTAATTGCAAATACTTACAAATATACTAAATTAAAGATAATTTTAGATTTTAAAGAAAATATTTTAGATTTGTAAAAAACTCCTTATGATACTAGAAGATAAATTATTGGAAATAGCAGCATTCACATTACCAGCCTTAATTACTGGTGGTGTAGCGTTTGGATTATTACACAAATTCTTTAGAAATGAAGAAAATAAAAGAAAATTTGAACTTTTAAGACAAAATCAACAGCAAGGCTTACCAATCAGATTACAAGCTTATGAACGAATTATATTGTTTTTAGAACGAATCAATCCCATAAACCTAATGATGCGTGTGGAACCAAATGGTTTAGATGCTCCTAATTATGCCACATTTTTAATTCATAATATTCAAACCGAATACGAACACAATATCGCGCAACAAATATATATTTCTCAAGATAGTTGGGAAATTGTTATGAAAGCGAAGAACAGTATTATTACGCAAATTCGTCAAACTTCTATTAACGGTGAAGTGAAAACAGGCGACGAATTAAGAACTTTTTTACTTACAGAACTAACTCAAACAGAAAGCGCAAGTGCTGTGGCTATAAGTTTTATTAAAGAAGAATTGAAACGCGTTTTTTAAATTCTTCCTATTGTCATGCTGAACTCGTTTCAGCATCTGAACTTGTTTTAGATAGATTCTGAAACAAGTTCAGAATGACAAAATTATGTTTATTCCTTCAAAAATTTATTATACAATGCAGCCGTTTTTTCATCAGCTGTTTTGGCCAACTCTTCTACTCGACTTCTAAACTCTGGATTTTTTAATTTTTCCCGAATTGTTTCTCTACAAAATTTAGTAAACTGCCATTTATGATGTGTTGTCCCATCAAATAAAGAAATTATTGCGTTTATATCATTTGGATAATTTATAAGTAAAACTTCTATTGCATTTTGTCGAACTGAACTTTCGAATTTATTAGTAGAGTATTCAGCTAAATACCTATACATTGTACCTTTAACATAAGGATCTTCTTCTAATTTTATAGCTAAACCTAACCATGTGATTTTCAAACTTTTATCATTATTCCCATAAACTGATAAGGTTTTCCTAATATATTTAGATGTATCTTCTGGAAAATTTTCACATAAATTCAATAAAGCAAATTCTTTCGTGCGATACGAAGCGTCCTCTAAAAACGTTTCATATTGCGTTTTGAACTCGACTGGAATTTTAGTCATCGTTTCCGCAATGGCTTGACGAACATATAAATTTTGTTTCATTCCAATTTCTATCAACTCTTTTTTCTTATCAAAAGGAACAGATTCCATACGATAAAACATATATTGCTTCACCGCAAAATAAGTATCAGAAAGTAAAACTTCTTTATAAAAATTAACATCTGCTTTCTTTTTTGTCAATGCGATATACTCTGAAACAGCTTTGTTTTTTTGTAAATAACGTTCCGCTAAAAACATATCGAAACCAGCTGTTTCTAGCCACTTCTTTTTGAAATTTTCCGCATCAAAATCCTTTACTACATTTTGAACTTCAGCAAGAAATTCATCTGTAACTACGTTTTTGTATTGGTATTTTTTCAAATAGGTTTTGACTGCTTTTTGGAAATTCTTCGCACCAATATCTTCTCGTAAGGTATGCAAAGCCCAAGCCCCTTTTTTGTAAAACGATAAGGAACTTGCTTTTTCATTCATCACCGGAATCGTATCGGTTTTCGCAGCGTTTCTTAATTGCAATGCATAGTC
>CAZULO010000219.1:0-4593 GCA_964621245.1 uncultured Flavobacterium sp. | reverse complement strand
CTTTTTGTCCGGCTGCTAAATTTCTTCTGTAGAAAGCATTACTTTCTTCAGCAGTTGAAAATCCGGCATATTGACGGACTGTCCAAGGTCGGCGCACGTACATGGTAGCGTAGGGTCCGCGTAAGTTGGGTGCAAAACCCGCTCCGAAACCCAAATGTTCTAAATCGGCAATATCTTCTTTAGTGTACGTTGGTTTTACGTTAATTTTTTCCGCTGTTTGAAACGTGTTTTCATTTGTCACTTTTGACTTTTGACTTCCGACTTCTAACTTAATGTGTTGTATGTTTTTTCTCATTATGAAATGAAAATTAATTTTAAATTGGATATTTTTTTGGATTTTTAGACGTGTGAAAACAAGATATTATTTTTACAATTCTATTGTCCTTTTCAATTTTGTAGAATACCATAAAAGGAAATTACTTTAATGGAATTCCGTGAAAATCTTTGTAACGTTTTTGATAATATGGATTAATTGACAAACTGTTGTAAGCTTCTTTTAACCTTTCATTAAATTGAATTAGAACGTTTAAATTTATATTAAAATAAAAATCGGCTATTTCTTCTTTTTCTAATTGTGCACTTGGTGAAACAATTATCTTAAATTCCATACTTGTTTTTAATTCTATTTAATGATTCTTCGGATGTAAGATATTCTTCAATTGGTTCGTTAACTCTTGAATCTAAAGCGGCTTTCATTTCATCAGTTAATATGAAATCATCTTGTTTTGGTAAAATAATTACTTCCACTTCATCGGCATTAAAATCATCCGGAAGGATAATATTAATAGTGTGATTTTTAACGGTTACGAATTGTCTTATGGCTTCCATATTAATGTGAATTTATCTTCAAATGTAATGAATTTTTATCATTGGCATATTGACTTATTGCTCAATTGACTCTTTTTCCAAACGTTCTTGTTCTAATTTTTCCGATAGTCTTTTTTCGATAATTGGAGCGATTAGTGTTTTTTTGTCTTTTGTTTTTACGAAAGGAAACAACTCTAAATCGTGTTTCATTTTATCGTTTGGATTTGGATATTTGTTTGTTCCAAGTAAGATTTCTTTACCAGAATCGAATAAATCTTGTTCTTTTTGAGCGCTTTCTGAAATTTTTCTTTGAATTGTTCCTTCAATCAATTGCGTGATGAAACCGCCATTTACTTCAATTTCTTTAAATAATTCTAACGCTTTTTCAGCTAATTGTTCGGTTAAAGTTTCAATATAATACGCACCATCAGCAGGATTATTGACTTTATTAAAATAACTTTCTTCTTTTAAAATTAACAATTGATTGCGAGAAATTCTGTCGCCGAACTCGTTGTCTTTGTGATAAATGGCGTCGTAAGCTAAATTAGAAACTGCGTTCGCACCACCTAAAATAGCCGACATACATTCGGTTGTAGTTCGTAACATATTTACGTTGTAATCGTATAATGTTTTGTTACGTTTTGTTGGTGTTGCGATGATATGACAATCGGAATCATGATTGTATGCTACGGCTAAGGTTTTAAATAACAAACGCAACGCACGAAGTTTAGCAATTTCGAAGAAATAATTGGTTCCAACTGATATTTCAATTGTAATTGGTTGGTTGATTACTGAAATTCGGTTGAAATATTCGTTAACGTGAGCTAACGTATAGGCCAATTGTTGCACCATATTCGCACCTGCATTTTGGTAAATTCCAGATTGAATGGTTAAAAATGAATTTGTGGTGCTTTTTGAGATTTCGTTTAGCTTTTCAAAATCTGGATTCAGGTTTTCAAACCAATTTCCATCTTTCGCTAATTGTCCGATTGGGTCGATTAGTATCACAAAATTTGCCTTGTGAGTTGAAGCGAAATCGTTTAACAACTTCACATATTCTGTGGAAAGAAAAGGTAAATTGAAATAATAGGTTATGTTTTCTAAAGGTAAACTTTCCATTAGTTTGGCAACCTCAATTTTATCAGATTCGATGGTGAAACGAATACTTTCTGCACCACGACTTAAACTATCTTTTGCTTTTCGGTTCGACATTTGAATGTCGTGTACAAAAATATTTTGCAAAATGGTGAATTCTGTCGCTTTAGTATTGGAAGTATAGGTTGTAATTTCTTCGTCGGAATGGTAAAAAGGTTTCACTTTGATGCCTTCTGGACTTTCCCAAACTAGGGTTTCGTTATAATCGGCTCCTTTGAGTTCAAATTGAATTTGTTGTTTCCATTGTTTGGAAGAAACGGTTTCAAAATCGGAGAATAAGTTTGTTTTCATATATGTGAAATATATTTTTAGTTGGTCAACTATGTAAACTTCTTTAGGATTTATGTTTGCAAAAACAAACGTGTACTACTGAAGATTCCATAATTTGGTCATTTGATTTGAAAACTATTTTTGTTTTTTAGCCCTGATAGTAGCGGCATCCTTTTTTGTTTTGTTTTTCGACAATTTTTACTTGACAAAACAAAAAAGATATAGCGAATAGCAGGACAAGTGGTGAATTGAAAGCTATTTTTCTGCTTCTAAAACACTGTCTTTTTCTTTATCTTCTTCGAATTCTATGATGTAAATATCCTCGCTATCTTTTTTCATAAAGTATTTTTCGCGTGCATATTTTTCGATCATATTGTCGTTTTTTAAATGCTTTATTTTGAGGCTATCTTTCGTGATTTCCGATTGATAGTATTTTTTATTGTCATTCAATTCTTCAATTTGATTGTTTAGAAATCGGTGTTCAAAGTACGAATAATTATCAAAAAAAAGCATCCAAATTACAAATGCGATAAGAATCAAATAGTACTTATTTCCTAAAAAACTTAGAAATGGAATTTTTTGCACCCATATTTGAAACTTTTTGAACATTATTTTTCGATGCGTTGGTTAATTACCGCACGAACTACATCAATAGCAACGGTATTGTATTTGTCGTTAGGAATGATAATATCTGCAAATGCTTTTGTAGGTTCGATAAACTGTTCGTGCATTGGTTTTAGTGTGGTTTGGTATCTGGTTAATACTTCTTCCATATCTCTGCCGCGTTCGGCGATGTCACGTTTTAATCGACGGATTAAACGTTCGTCTGAATCGGCATGTACGTAGACTTTGATATCAAACAATTCACGGATTTCTGGATTGGTAAAAATTAAAATTCCTTCCACAATCATCACTTTTCTGGGATGTGTGGTGATGGTGTCGTCGGTTCTGTTGTGTGTGATAAAAGAATAAATAGGTTGGTCTATAATTTTACCAGCTTTTAATTCTTTTAGATGCTGAATTAGTAATTCGAAATCAATAGCACGAGGATGATCGAAATTTATTTTGGTACGTTCGTCGTAAGATAAATTATTTGTTTCTTTATAGTAAGAATCTTGAG
This sequence comes from uncultured Flavobacterium sp., assembly GCA_964621245.1. GTDB lineage: Bacteria > Bacteroidota > Bacteroidia > Flavobacteriales > Flavobacteriaceae > Flavobacterium. The sequence continues at coordinate 1,241 of CAZULO010000219.1, read as the reverse complement.
AAATAATTCCGACTTCTGTAGATGGAAGTTCGTTCATAATTTGGTGTACAACCGTAGTTTTTCCACTACCCGTACCACCTGCAATACCAATGATAAGCATATTTTTTGTGTTTAATTTAGGCAAAGATAGAAATATATACTGTAAAAAAAATTCTCACTCTTGGGAAAAGTGAGAATTTTGATAAATATATAGAACCAGAAAATTAATTATTTATAAGTTGTAATAATTCATTTATTTTTTGCGGATTATTAAACGCGCCATTGAAAGAAGTAGTCACCGTTGCTGAGCTTTCATCTTTTACGCCACGAGATGAAACGCATAAGTGTTTAGCATCAATGATTACAGCAACATCCTCGGTATCAAGTGCTTTTTTTAAGTCTTCAGCAATTTGCATGGTTAAACGTTCTTGTACTTGCGGTCTTTTCGCATAATACTGTACAATTCTGTTTAATTTAGAAAGTCCGATTACTTTTCCAGAAGAAATATAGGCCACATGAGCTTTTCCAAAAATAGGCACAAAATGATGTTCACAATTAGAATAAAACGTGATGTTTTTTTCTACTAACATTTGATTGTATTGGTATTTGTTGTCGAAAAGCGCTATTTTAGGTTTGTTTTTAGGATCTAAACCTGAAAAAATTTCTTCGATATACATTTTAGCTACTCGTTCTGGTGTTCCTTTTAATGAGTCATCGGTTAAATCTAGATCTAACGCTTTCATGATTTCAGTAAAATGGAAGGCAATAATTTCCTTTTTTTCGCTATCAGATTTTGTAAAAGCATTTTTAACCATCGGTGTTTCTAAACTGGTAAAAAGATGGTCATTTCCAATTTCATCAATGCTTAAATCTGAAATGGTGATATGATTCGTAGGTTCTTCCGTTTTCATGTATAACTGTTTTGTTTAACAAATGTAGTAATAAATTAAACAAGATTAAAACTTTTTACCTTTTTTTAGTTATGATATTATAAGATAAATAAATAGTTCTTGTTTTTACTGGTGTTTACAACTCAAATAAATATTGGATTTCGGAAATTAGAATGTTCTTTTTAACGGATTTGTTTGATACGAAAGAACGTTTTGTGTTTTTTATTTTTATTAAATTAGTTTAAAAAGTAAATATAAATACCTTTAAAACGGAGTAGTATATTTTTAAAATTAGAGGCTTTATGGATTTTTAATTTAAATAAAAAAAGGAGATTTCTATTAAAGAAATCTCCTTTGTCGGGGTGGCAGGAT
>CAZULO010000218.1:0-4701 GCA_964621245.1 uncultured Flavobacterium sp. | reverse complement strand
AACCGCGAAGATTTTCGCAAAGATCGCAAAGTTTTTGTTATTTAACACTTATTTTTCTTGGTTCTTTTTACTTTTTACTTGGCTCTTATATCTCTTAATTGCAATTGTAAACTTACGTTTCCGTTCCATTCGTTTTCTTCTACTACATAAACGGCATCGAATGGATTTTTGTTTTTTACGATGTCGATTTTCTTTCCTAATCCGAAACCAATAGCATTGAAATTTGGTGAATAATTCTGTTTTACAAAGACTTTCAAATGTTCCGCCTCGTTTCCTAAGGTTTTGGCATAACCGGAATCAACTACATTTTTCGACATAAAAACGGGTGTCATATTTTCTGGTCCGAACGGTTCGAATTGTTTTAAAATACGCATAAATTTTTCATTTATATCTGAAAAATCAAGTTCAAAATCCACTGCAATTTCTGGAATTAATAAATCCGGATGAATCTTGTTTTTAACTTCCTTTTCGAAGGCATCTTTAAATTTCTGGTAATTTTCTTCTTTCAAGGTCATTCCAGCGGCATACATATGTCCGCCAAACTGCACCAAATGTTCCGAACAAGCTTCTAAAGCATTGTATACATCAAAATCTTTTACAGAACGTGCAGAAGCAGCCAATTTATCACCACTTTTTGTAAAAACTATGGTTGGGCGATAATAATTTTCGACTAATCGAGACGCTACAATTCCGATGACACCTTTGTGCCAATTTTCTTGATAAACTACTGTTGAAAAGCGTTCTGTTTCATTATTTTCTTCAATTTGAAGTAAAGCTTCTTTGGTAATTTGCTTGTCTAAATCTTTACGATCCGAATTATAGCCTTCGATTTCTGAGGCAAATTGTTCGGCTTGTTCTAAATTATATTCAGTCAAAAGTGCCACGGCTTCGTTTCCGTGTTTGACTCTTCCTGCCGCGTTAATTCTGGGCGCGACGATGAAAACCACATCGGTAATGGTTAACACTTTCTTCTTCACATTTTGAATAAGTGCTTTAATTCCTGGTCGTGGATTGGTGTTTATCACTTCCAAACCAAATTTGGCCAAAACACGATTTTCTCCAGTAATGGGAACAATATCTGCTGCTATTGCTGTGGCGACTAAATCTAAATACGGAACCAAATCTAAAATCGTTTGGTTTCTGTTTTCAGCTAGCGCTTGAATCAATTTAAATCCGACACCGCAACCACATAATTCGTCATAAGGGTACGAACAATCGGCACGTTTTGGGTCTAAAACCGCAATTGCATTGGGTAAAGAATCACCTGGTCTATGGTGATCACAAATGATAAAATCGATATTTTTGGCCTTAGCATAATTGACATGATCGATAGACTTTATGCCGCAGTCTAGTGCGATAATTAACGACACATCGTTGTCTTCCGCATAATCTATTCCGATATACGAAATGCCGTAACCTTCGTTGTAGCGGTCTGGAATATACGTAGCGACATTTGGATAATAGGTTCTCAAATAACTTGAAACTAGAGAAACTGCAGTGGTTCCATCGACATCATAATCTCCAAAAACTAGAATATTTTCGTTGTTGGCGATGGCTTTTTCGATACGGGAAACGGCTTTGTCCATATCTTTCATCAGATACGGATTGTGTAAATCGTTTAATGTTGGTCTGAAAAATGTTTTGGCTTGATTGTAGGTTTCAATACCTCTTTGAACTAATAAAGTAGCGATAGTTTCGTCTACTTGAAGGGCATTTTGTAAGGCTTGTACTTTTGCTTTTTCTGGCTTTGATTTGATGGTCCAACGCATAGTGATTTTGGATTTTCGAGTTACGATTTATGAATTTTGGCGAATAGTATTGATTTGTAAATATATGAAAAAAATTATTTCACGCAGATTGAAAGGATTAAAAGGATTTTTTCACTTATCCCTTTTGCCTTTTCACTTATTACTTTTTACTTGGCTCTTTTTACTTTTTACTTGGCTCTTAATACCTCACCATCAAATTGAATGCCTTCCCAACCAAAAATCATGAAATTTCTAATGTTTTGATGATCTGTAGCATCTGGTGTGTTTAAAACATCTTGATAGAAATCGCCAAATAAGGATAATGTTTCTTCTTTTGTTAATTGGTGTAATTGTGCCAAAGCGAAAATTTTACACGAACCATTATTTTCACCCGCGTTATTAATTTGATTCCCGTTTTTGAAAGTTGTTGGTGTGAACGTATAATTCTCATCGATGTGAGCGATGGTTTCTGGGAACGATTTTTTGTTTAATAAGTTTTGCATCACTTTAATATGTATTTTTAGTTATATTACTAAACCTCAATAAATTTCTCTAATTTAAAATTCTCATTTCCCTACTGTTTACTAAAAACTGAACACTGAATACTATTTTACAGATTTCCCACTCACAACCACAACAATTTCTCCTTTTGGTGGTTTGACTTCAAAGTGTTTCAGGACTTCTTCTACAGTTCCGCGAATGGTTTCTTCGTGTAGTTTGGATATTTCTCTGGAAACAGAAACCGGTCTGTCCGCGCCAAAATACTGAATGAATTCGGCTAACGTTTTCACTAATTTGTGTGGAGAAACATATAAAATCATGGTACGTGTTTCTTCGGCTAAAGCCAAATAACGCGTTTGTCTTCCTTTTTTATCAGGTAAAAAGCCTTCGAAAATAAATTTATCGTTAGGCAAACCACTGTTCACCAAAGCTGGGACAAAAGCTGTTGCGCCTGGTAAGCAATCCACTTCAATTCCGTTTTCTACACAAGCGCGAGTTAACAAAAAACCAGGATCAGAAATGGCTGGCGTTCCCGCATCGGAAATTAACGCAATGGTTTCGCCGCCTTTTAATCGGGCAATTAAATTTTCTACCGTTTTGTGTTCGTTATGCATGTGGTGACTGTGCATGTGCGTAGAAATTTCAAAATGCTTTAGCAATTTTCCGCTAGTACGCGTGTCTTCGGCTAAAATTAAATCGGCTTCTTTTAGTACGCGAATGGCACGAAACGTCATGTCGTCTAAATTACCAATGGGTGTGGGAACTATGTATAATTTGCTCATAAATCTAAGAATGTAAAGGTTCTCGATACATTTTTTGTTTCTCCCGTTCTAAAAAACGAGAGAAACAAAAAACACTCGAACTGACGATTGTTGCAAAAATTTTATTTAAATTTAGTTTCCACAAGATCTAAAAAGCGAACTTCGAATTCTTCTTTACCTTGCCAATTGTTATAATCTGGTTTTACAAAATCTAATACAAAAGATTTGGCTTCCTCCCAATTGGTAAAAGTGTTTAATTGCGACAAAACACGTTGTAAATCGTCTCCATTACCGGCAAATAAGTTTTTCTCAAAAGCGATTTTATCGTTTAAACCTAAGGCAATTGTATTTCCTATTGGTGGCAACGTTACTTTAGGAGTATCTTTTATTTTTTCAATCGTTTCAGCAATAATTTCTTCAACTTTTACTGGTTCTGAAACAGGTTCAAAAACAGGTTGCTTAATTAATTCTTCAATAATGGGTTCATCTTTTTTCACAAACATAGTAGCTTGATAATCGTGTACCAAAATATCATCCATAGAAATTTGCTTCGAAACTTTTGTACCAATAATATCCGAATTTGTCTTGAGTTCTTTTAACTCAACAGGAACTTCCACATTCTCTTCTGGAGTGGCTTCTACCAACGCCGCTACTTGATTTTCTTTTTCAGGGAAAGCTTCATGAGAAATGGTATTGTTTTCGAAAAGTTCTTCTTTAATTCGTTCCAAATGATCCTTAGAAGCTAGAACTACATCATCTTGTCCATTTCCGGGAAACGCCTCATGAGAAATAGAATTATTTTCAAAAAGTTCCTCTTCAATTTGTGCAATATGATCTTTAGAAGCCAACTCTTGCAACACTTCTTCTTCCTCTTCCTCCACTTCTATTGTTCCTACTACAATTTTAGCTACATTTTCTTCAAAAACAGATTCCGAGAACTCCTCATTAACTAAAGCAGTATGGGCTTCGTAGAATTTCAAAAGCGTTAATTGTTCGTACAATTTTTTAACTTCTTCATGCAATTGAACCGTTTCTGTATGAGTTTTCAATTTTAATAACCGATGTGCAATGCTGATTAATTCGCCTTCAATTTTTTTCTTCATAACTTTTTGTTTGTATTGAACGTTTATAGAAGTGATTTTTATATTTTTGTTACCCTACAAAGGTAAAAGAAAATTTATCTGTATTTGTGAATTGATCGAATATTTTTATTCCATATTTTAAACACGAATTTCAGGAATTATCACAAATTAATATTGATTAATAAAGAACATGTTTTTAGAAAATACGGTAAATCAGGAAGAACAATTTGGTTGGATAGAAGTTATTTGCGGTTCGATGTTTTCAGGTAAAACGGAAGAGTTAATTCGTAGATTAAAACGGGCCCAATTTGCCAAACAAAAAGTCGAGATTTTCAAGCCTGCGATTGACACTCGATATGATGACGAAATGGTCGTTTCGCACAACAAAAACGAAATTCGTTCGACTCCAGTTCCTGCTTCTGAAAACATTAGAATTTTAGCACAAGGTTGTGATGTAGTAGGTATTGATGAAGCCCAATTTTTTGATGATGAAATTGTACATGTTTGTAACGAATTAGCTAATAATGGCATTCGAGTAATTGTGGCGGGTTTAGATATGGATTTTAAAGGCAATCCTTTCGGGCCGATGCCTGCTTTGATGGCTACTGC
>CAZULO010000217.1:0-4735 GCA_964621245.1 uncultured Flavobacterium sp. | reverse complement strand
TGATTTTATTAATAGAACCAATTTTGTTTAATGGTAAACGTACAATACGAGATTGTTCTGCTAAGGCTTGTAAAATCGATTGACGAATCCACCAAACAGCGTAAGAGATAAATTTAAAACCACGAGTTTCATCAAAACGTTGTGCTGCTTTAATCAAACCTAAATTTCCTTCGTTAATTAAATCGGGTAAGGTTAAACCTTGATTTTGATATTGTTTTGCTACCGAAACTACGAAACGTAAATTCGCTTTGGTTAATTTTTCTAAAGCACGCTGATCACCAGCTTTAATACGCTGTGCTAATTCCACTTCTTCATCGGCGGTAATTAAATCTACTTTACCGATTTCTTGTAAATATTTGTCTAAAGATGCAGTTTCACGATTCGTTACCTGCTTGGTTATTTTAAGTTGTCTCATGGGGTTTTTGTTCTGACTTTAAAAGTTCTATTGGTTATACGTTAGAAGTTACCAAAAAGTTACAAAAGTTTTAAAAAAAGTAGTTAGGGTTTTATAATTTGTTTGTAAGAAGGTGTTTTATTAGTTTTTTATATGCTTAATAAATTAAAATTGCTAGCTAGCTTGTACTAAATATCTTATAGACCTTTTTATGGCTTTTGTGTATGAATATTTCCATTTCATAACAAATTTTAAATTTCTTATTTCAATTACGGCTACTTTCACACTATTAATTATGAAATGTAATTATGGCGGAACCGAAAAGTCAACAGAGTAGGAAAAAAAACTAAAACTAAAAAATTATGTCAACACAATCAAACTTAGCAGGAGCTTATTTAGCTCAAGGTACAATTGGAAATGTAGGAATGGCTGGCGCACCTATTGTTCATTTTTCATTTGTAGTTGTTCCCTCTCAACATGCAGTAAATGGTTCAGTGCAAGTAACTCAAGCTACTCAAAACGGAAATTATAGCGGTCAAGTTTCTGGAACTCTTTATGCAACTGGATTTGGAAATGTAACTCAAGTTGTAGCAGTAAGAGGTATGATTCATTCTGATGGAGACATGCCAATTGAGATTCCTTTTGAAGCGCACTTAGCGATCGATGGTTCTTGGAATGGAACTGGAGGATTTGCTTATGCGAATACACATGTGGAAAATGTACCTGTAGTTTCTTCTAAATAGCTATAAATTTAATTAACATGAATATTCAAAATCTTACTACACAGAGTTACGGGGGTAACGGTGGAGATGCATTTCCAATGACAGGAATAAAATCTATACAAATATATAGTGGTAGTTATGTGGATGCTATTGTAATTAATGGTGTCAAATATGGTGGAAATGGCGGATCACCTTCTGCTACTTTAAATTTAGCTTCGGATGAAGTTATAGTGGCTTTAGATATTCGTTCTGGAAGTTATATCGATTATTTGGAATTTAGAACAAGTAAAGGAAATAAAATCTCTGGAGGTGGAGATGGAGGAACTTTAAATTCTCTTCAAGGTAGCATTGTCGCTTTAGGAGGAAGAAGTGGAAAATACCTAGATCATTTAGATGTTTTAGGAGATTTTTAAGTATTAAAGAGGTTGCATTTTAACTGTCAACCTCTTTTTCATTAGAAAAACACACTAAATTAATTTGAAAACTTAATACGAATATATTATGAAAAAAAATATTTTAAAATCTTCCTTTTTAGTGATTTTAGTAAGTGCATTAGTGGCTTCCTGCGTGGTAGAAAACGGAAAATTACCTAAAAATGTAAAACCATTATGTGATTTAACTGATTCTGAATTTAAGTCTTGGTTTAAAAGTGGAGAAGTTACTGAAAATGGTGTAGTAACACCGGCTAATAGTGTCACGTTTCCACACCAAAATAATTGTGATTTTTATAAATGGTCTGAACGTATGTTTTTGTGGATGACTTCTCCAGAAGGAACTAATGATGTGGTTTTCGAATCGGCAGAATTTTACACGGTTTCTCCAAAGTCGGATGGACAAAGAGATTTAATCCCGAATAAACCAGGGCAAATGTTACGCGCCATGGCCAATGTAGAAAAAACAAGAAGAATTGATGTAGAGGAGAATCAGGCTACAGATGACGTATTGATGGATGCCAATGGAAATTTAATTTATTATATTTCTATGGTGAATGATGTGTATGCCGAATTTTTAAATGCAGTTAATCAGAAGAAAATGTCTGGAGATAAATTTCCAACTACAAGAGCTGAAAAAGACAGTATTTTTAATTTTGCGAAACAAAATGGCATCGTATTAAAAAATCCAGATGCTTTGGCCATTGAAATTAAAACGTCATGGGTGGATGCGACTTCTTTGTCAAATGTGAAAGAATTTGTAACTGTTGAAGCTATAATTCCTACGTATAAAAAAAATAATGAAAATACAAAATGGACAGTCAATGGAGAGAAAAAAGTTACATTGGCCTTAGTAGGGATGCATATTGTAGGAAGTGCCAACGGACATCCAGAACTGATTTGGGCTACTTTTGAACACAAGCGAAATACACCTAACGCGTCTTACCAGTATGTGAATAAAGACGACATTACCGAAACGGTAGAAGCAGATAAAGGAAAAAATTGGTTATTCAATAGTGATATAAAAGACTCCGCTAATGTGTCGCACATGACTTTTGTTGGAGAAACTATTACAGCTACAAAAGGACATACTATTTCGCCAAGTAATACCTTACGAACTAAACCTTGGGGAAGTGCTTCTGATGTGGCACCGAATGCAGAAGATTTAACTCCAGCCGCATCTAATAGTGAAATTATTGCGATTAATAATTCTGTAATTTCTAAATTAAAAGGGTCTGATGTGCGTAAAAATTATGTGTTTATTGGGGCAACATGGACGGCAAATGGAGCAGGACCAAACGGATACAGTTATAATCGGAAAATAGATTCGTTAAAAGTAGCGGGTGTGGCGATAGGAACTAGTCAGTTAGCAAATTCTACGATGGAAACGTATATGCAAAACGGAGAAAAATATGACGTGCATGGTTCTTGCTTTTATTGTCATTCCAATAAAGGTGGGTTGCGACCTGACGATTTAAGTCATATTTATGGCGCTTTGATTAAAGGATTACCAGCTCCGAATTCATCCATGACAGTTATTGAAGACAGAAACAAAAATTAAAATAGCTGTAAAAGTTTATTTTGATTTACCTTTTTATTCGTCACGAATCACTAGCGTTTTAATGTGAAATTTCTTTTAAATAGTCCTTAAAAAAGAATAAATTTTAGCGTTTAAACATATAACTAGTGCCTTCGTGGCGATTTAAAATCAGATATTTACACCAAAAAATCGTTGGCTAAACGTTGTCTGAATCGGTCAATTGGTTTTAAGTCAACATCAATTTCATCATTGGAAATATCAAACGGATCATCTAAACCTCTTATTAACAAGTACAAATAGCAAAACAAAAATGTAACGGCTGCTGTTACAAAATAATCTGCGGGGTTCGATTTAAATTTGGTGATTAACAACAACGACATCACAATAAATAAAATACTTTTAAGTAAAATATAAGCTGGTTTGATAAAGTTATTTCGAGAAATAGAGTAGGCGCGGGTAAGTTGTTTTCGCATCGCGTTCGTGTTTTCTTGAATGCCTTTTATAGCTTCTTTGTCTACACCGCGTTCTGCGAAATAATACGCAATCTCATTTGAATTTCTAAGCAAGGGAAAAATAATATTTGAATCTTTTTCTTTAGAATAAATCCAGGAAATAATTCCATCTGTAATGGACAGTAATTGTACTCTTAAAAAAGATTGATTTAATTCTTCTTGACACAAATCAGATGTTCCCGTTCTTGGGGCTCTTAGGGCTAAGTAAATCCAATCTTTAATCGCTTCTAAATTGGAAGCTACTTCACCCGGAATGCGCTCACTTTCTTTAAAATCCGACATCGTAGCAGCTAATAATAATCCAAAAACAAAAAAAGCTCCGGTAAAAATAATCGTAATATCAGACAATTCAATCAAATCATGGAAATCTTGACCGTATAACGACAAGTGTTTGAAAATAAAATTTTTAATGCATAAAATAAGTAAGGCTGCAAGAATAGATTTTATAATTATAGTTCGATTGGTGATGAATTTCATTTGATTTTTTTCGCAAATTTAGAAAGAATTTAATTTAGTTCTATAAATTTTTCTCGTCTAATAACTTTTGTTCGTCTTGGCTAATTCTGTCATCTACCGTATAACCTCCTACTTTATTGATAGACATTTCATCCAAAGTTGCTACTAAGTTTTCAAAATGGCAAGCTGCGCTAGGTTTGATGATTACAAATAAGCCTTGCTTTTCTGGTACATCAACTCGTTCTTTCACATATTCATTAAAAGCAAAAATTTCATTTCTTAATGCTTTTGAACCTGATTGAAACGTTTTTGGTTTCTCCAATGGATATTGCACGAATCCCTTATAGATAACCACTTTATTGTTTTCGCCTAGCAATAGGGTAAGGTTTCTCCAACCTTCCATTCCACCACAGCATATGCTTCCATCATTACAAACTTCTTGTGGTAAACTTAAATTCATAGCGGATGGTTTTTTTATGAAACTTTGCAACATAAAAAACATCAGTAATAAAAAGGATAAATTGACCATAGCGGTTAAATCTACAAAAGGATGTAGTTTTTTGGATTTTGGTGTAATGCTTTTTCTGCCGTAAGTGTGTTTGCTAGTGTACATGATAAAGTAGTTTGATTAGTTTTTTTTCTAGTTCAAGAATTATGCCGTTGAGGTGTCAAAATTTTTA
>CAZULO010000216.1:0-4761 GCA_964621245.1 uncultured Flavobacterium sp. | reverse complement strand
TTTTTTTAATTACACCCAACAAGTTAATTTTATAATTTCTTAAAGTTGTGTTATGAAATACAATTCCAATCATTTAAATTATAGTTACCTCTTTTTGGCTTCTTCCCAAAACACATCCATTTCTGCTAAAGTCATATCGGATAGCGATTTTCCTAATTCGGAAGCTTTACTTTCCAGATACATAAATCGTTTGATAAATTTTTTATTGGTGCGTTCTAGCGCATCTTCTGGATTTACGTTTAAAAAACGTGCATAATTGATCATAGAGAATAAGACATCACCAAATTCGGCTTCAATTTTATCTTGGTTGTTAGCGGCGATTTCTACTTGTAATTCGGCTAGTTCTTCCTCTACTTTTTCCCAAACTTGATGGGTTTCTTCCCAATCAAATCCCACGCCTTTTACTTTGTCTTGAATTCTACTAGCTTTCACTAAGGCCGGTAAACTTTTCGGAACACCTTCTAAAACAGAAGTTCTACCTTCTTTTAGTTTTAGTTTTTCCCAGTTTTGTTTTACCTGTTCTTCATTTTCCACTACCACATCGCCATAAATGTGTGGATGACGATCTATTAATTTATCACAAATACTATTGGCTACATCTGCGATATCAAAACTGTTGGTTTCGGAACCTATTTTAGCATAAAACACAATATGCAATAACAAATCGCCTAGTTCTTTTTTGATTTCTGGTAAATCGTTATCTAAAATCGCATCCCCTAATTCGTAAGTTTCTTCAATGGTTAGATGGCGTAAACTTTCTAAGGTTTGTTTTTTATCCCATGGGCATTTTTCGCGTAAATCGTCCATAATGTCTAAAAGTCTTTCAAAGGCTTGAAGTTGTTGTTGGCGTGTGTTCATTTTGAGTTTTGAGTTTTGGGTTTTGAGTTTTGGGTTTTGGGTTTTGGGTTGTTAAAAATACGGATAAAATGTGGTTTGAAAAAATATACGTGTGGTTTAGCCGTGGTTGGAGCGGCATCCTTTTATAAATTTCTTTTTAATTTATAAAAGATATAGCGGAAGACACGACTTGATTGGATTGAAAGTTGAGTTTGTGCTTCCAAAAAAAAATCCCAAACTTAAGGTAAGAATGGGATTTGATCTCTAATTTTTGAACGTAACTAGATTTATTCTGCTGGATTTTCTTCTTCTTTTACTTCTGTGTTTAACGCTTCTACAGACACATATCCTTTAGGTTGTAAAATGTTGTACCAGTTGCATATTTTTTTGATATCTGAAGTGTATACACGGTCTTCGTCAAATTCTGGTAAAATTTCTCTGAAATAGCTTCTTAATTTGTCATCCGCTTCTTTGTGTGAAATGGTTGGTTCGCCATTTTCTTTCGCCGCGATTGTTTTGAATATTTCGATTAATTTTACTTCACCGCTGTAGGTATATACTGCAATTTCGGTAAGTAAACTTACATTACTTCTTAAGCCTACTGTGATTTTTTTTCCGTCTAATAATGATTCTGCTACAAATCCTGAACGGGTTTGTACTTTTAATTCGAATAATCCTGGTTTCCCAGAAATGGCTAATATTTTTTGAAAACTCATAGTTTTTTATTTTAAAGGATGGCAAATATATAGGTTAAATACTGAAATTCCAACAGTAAAATTCTGAATTATGCGTATAGAAACGTTAAAATTTATTTGATTTTTAAGTTAGCGAATTTCATTCTATAGTCGGGTTTGGCTTTCCCTTCCATGATGTTTTGTAATTTTTTACCCACTAACTTTTTCTTTAACATAGAAAGGTGATCGGTAAATAAAACGCCTTCAATATGATCGTATTCGTGCTGAATCACTCTGGCAATCAATCCGTTATAGGTTTCTGTTTTTTTAACAAAATTTTCATCTAGAAATTCTATGGTAATTGTTTCATGACGAAAGACATCTTCTCGGACATCTGGAATACTTAAACAACCTTCGTTGAAACCCCAAATTTCACCTTCTTCTTTAAGAATTTTAGCATTGATAAAGGTTTGTTTGAAGTCTTTTAATTGCGCGGCTTCTTCTTTAGATATATCGTCACTGTCAGCAAACGGAGTAGTATCTATCACAAATACACGAATTGCCATTCCAACTTGAGGTGCTGCCAAACCGACACCATAGGCATTGTACATGGTTTCATACATGTTACTTAAAATATCTGATAAGTTTGGATAATCTTGTGGAATGTCTTCGCATACTTTTCTTAAAACTGCTTCTCCGTATCCGTATATTGGTAAAATCATGGTTCAAATTTTTTGCAAAATTAGGAAAATTTCTTCTATTGTTACCGATTTGCTTCTCTAATTTGTGGCAACTACTTCATTATTTACCCATTTTTTAAGTAAAATGTCATTATGTGTAATGTTACAAAAATGATATACGCTACTATTCATGACTTTAGAATCTTCTATTTTTTCTTTTACAGGACCTGTATTATTTAGGTAATTAGAATGTATAAAATAGACGTTTTTGTCTTCTTTTAAAATAAAACCTACATGATTTTCTAAACCAAGAAAATATAAACCGTCTTTTTTATTGGTTAAAAAGTAGGCTTTTAGTTCCTCTTTTGTTTTGTTTTGAAGTGTTTCAATTGGTGAGCCACAGGCTAATACTTCCGCTTCTTTATACGGTGCTTTTTGGGCTAGTTTGTACCTGTTGATATTTAAACCAACATCTCTTAAAGTAGTAGAAACAAAATAACCACAGGCAATACTTCCCGATTTTGGAATTTCGGAATAGCCGTCAAAAGACCATTTTGTTCCGAACCATTGTGGGATGATATCACTTACTAAATGTTTGGTAAATTTAGTTCTAATTTGATCTAATGTTTCCTTTTTATTTTCTGAAATTTTATAAGATTGTGCTAATTGTTTTCTACTCGTATTTACATTAGTTTTTATTGCATTGTAACTGATGAATAGAAGTGAAACTAGCGTTATAGTCGATTTTAAAGTCATATTTTTTTAATTAAAACGAAAATTATTTCTAATTAGTATAGTTTTAAAATTTCCTAAATCTCAAATCTCAAATCCCAAAATCCCAAATCGTAAATCCCAAATCGTAAATCCTACATTTGCTTATTCATTTGCGCCACCAACTATGGAATCATTTAATTTAACTGGATATTTTGGATTAAATAAACCAATAAATTTTTTAGTTTGATAGGTTTTATGTGTCATTTTATTCGACAAAGCAATTACCGTTATTGTATCTGTTTTTTGCGTGATGTAAGAAGAAGTATTTCCGTGCCACCAGCCATTATGATAGGTTAGAGTTGGTGCTTCTTTCCATTCTCGTAATCTGATGCCTAAACCATAATTTTTTTCTCCTTTTGATTCGTAGCTGTAGCCTTTGAATATTTCTTTTTTCAATTTTGCACTGAAAAATTTATTGGAATAAGTGGCCAAATCAAATTTTAGTAAATCACGAGCTGTGGAATAAATATTTTTATCGCCATATACCAAATCCAAGTGATCAAAAGCCAATCGTAATTTACTGGCTTTATAGGACTGACTGACCGTATCATGGTGTTTTTCATAATCAAAAACAAAAGTATTTTTCATTCCTAAGGGTTTGAAAAGTAATTTATCCATCGCTTCATGATATCGCATTCCGGATACTTTTTCTATGATTAAAGCTAATAAAGAATAATTTGTATTGCAATAGGCAAATCGTGTTCCGGGTTTACTTTCTAAATGAATTTTTCCGGTATTAATTAAATCTAAAATATCTTGATTGGTGATGCGGTTTTTTTTGTCCCATTTTACATCACGCTCTATAAAATACCCATAATGACGTAATCCACTACGGTGATTTAATAACATTCTAATTGTTATATCTTTATGGAAAAACCCTTTTAAGTATTTTGAAACAAGGTCATCTAATCTTATCTTGCCTTGGTCTACCATTCTTAATATCACAGCTGCTGTTAATACTTTACTAACAGATGCGATATGTAAGGGTTTGTTTTTACTGTTTTTTTCGTCCTTTTCTCTGTAAGCAAAACCTTCGTAATCTTCAAATAATATTTTACCATTTTTAGCTACTAAAAATTGGCCATAAAAGTCGTTTTTATTGATTAGTTTATTATAATGACTACTAATTTGTTCTTTTTTAGTTTGGCAGAAGGCACTATCTAAAGTATTAAAATTTACGAAAAATTCTCCTTGATTTTTTTGGGTGCCGTTTTTTTGTGAAAAATCTTCAGCCTTGTCTTTGCAAGATAAAGTTACTGCTATACATGATATAAGGATAAGGTAAATTCTCATTATTGTTTGATTTCTATTTTTGGGTTGCGTTGTAGCAATTGATTGATAAATAATTCATTGTTTTTTGGCGAGATAAAAATATCATCGTATTTGTTGTATTCGATTTCTATTCCTTTGTAATGAAAACTAGGTTTGTATAAATTGGTTTTTATAAGGGAATTTGAATGCTTTATCCTCCGAATTTCTGAAATGTTAATTTTTGTTTTATAAAAAAACATTGAGATAATTACTTGTTCATTTTCAATTTTATAATAGGTTGTGGCATATAAAATACTAAATAAAAAGAGTAGAAAACCAGAAAGAATTAAAATAGGAATAAGTGACTTTTCAATTGGTTCTCCGGAAAATGCATTGATTATTAAAATTAGTACAATTGGCAATAGAAGTACAAATAAAAAATAGTTTCTACTAAAAGCGGATTTGATTTTCATAAAAAAATGTAAAGCAATTGCAAATTAAAGTATTTTTGAAGTATTTTTGATAAAAAATTATTCAAAATGTCA
>CAZULO010000215.1:0-4778 GCA_964621245.1 uncultured Flavobacterium sp. | reverse complement strand
GCTCTCTGCTTTGCCTCGTGAATTTGAGTTGTATAAGCGGTTTGTATTTTTAAAATTTTTATAGTCCTCATTTTAATTTTTTTTACAAATTTTTAAAACCGTAAACATTTGTACGGAAAACCGTAAACCGATATAACCTGTATTCTTTATTTTTACCGCATACCTTAAAACACATACAAATCTGTGCATTAAAATTGTTAGAAAATACTTATTTTAAACGTTTTTTTTGTTAAGTTTGGAGATATGTTTAAAATAATTTCTTAAGACAAATGAAATTCAATGAAGATTCGAGAGTAAAAATCCCTACCATATTGCATTTGATGCGGTTAGGTTATGAATATTTGTCTTTAAATGATCAAAAATGGGATCAGTCTACTAATATTTTTACGGATGTTTTCAATCAAAGTATTAAAAGACTTAATCCAGAAATGAATGATGGTGATGTATCTAGGTTTTATGATGAAGTTGCTCTTAGTTTAGAGAATGAAGATTTAGGAAAAGTTTTCTTTGAAAAACTAACTAATAAGTCAGGTGTTCGATTAATCGATTTTGAGAATTTTAATAATAATACTTTTAATGTTGTTACAGAGTTAACTTGTAAAAAAGATGATGAAGAATTTCGACCAGATATTACACTTTTAATAAATGGTATGCCATTGGTTTTTATTGAAGTAAAAAAACCAAATAATCAAGATGGTATTTTAGCAGAACATAAACGCATACAATCACGTTTTCAAAATAAGAAATTCAGAAAGTTTGTCAATATTACTCAGTTAATGGTTTTTTCCAATAATATGGAGTATGACAATAGTTCACCTACACCAATTGAAGGTGCTTTTTATGCAACAGCTTCTTATGATAAACCATCCTTTAATTATTTTAGAGAAGAAGAAAAATTCGATTTAAATGCCATCCTTTCAGATATAGATGAAGCCAAAGAGAACTATGTTTTAAAAGATACTAATTTAGTTGGTATTAAAAATTCACCTGAATTTATTACTAATAAAAATCCTGATACACCTACAAATAGAATTTGCACGTCTTTATTTCAAATGGAACGTTTGCAATTTATGTTGCAGTATTCTATAGCTTATGTCAAAGGTTCCAAAGGTTTGCAAAAGCATATTATGCGTTATCCGCAACTCTTTGCAACGAAAGCTATTGAAGCCAAACTGGAAGAAGGTGTAAAAAAAGGAATTATCTGGCATACACAAGGAAGTGGAAAAACCGCTTTGACATTTTATAACATTAAATATCTAACGGATTACTTTCAGAAAAAAAATGTTATACCAAAGTTTTATTTTATTGTAGATCGATTAGATTTATTAATTCAATCTGCTAAAGAATTTAAAAGTCGTGGGTTAGTGGTTCATGAAATTAGTTCTAGAGAAGCTTTTGCAAAGGATATAAAATCTACAAGTGTTATTCATAATAATTCAGGTAAAGCTGAAATTACAGTTGTTAACATACAAAAGTTTCAAGATGATCCAGACGTAGTTAGAAATACAGATTATCAATTAAATATACAACGAGTATATTTCTTAGACGAAGTACACAGAAGTTACAATCCAAAAGGTAGTTTCTTAGCGAACCTAAACGAATCTGATCCCAATGCGATTAAGATTGGCTTAACAGGAACACCGCTTTTAGGAAACGATTACAATTCGAAAGCTTTATTTGGAGGTTATATTCATAAATATTATTACAATTCTTCTATTGCTGATGGTTATACTTTACGTTTAATCAGAGAAGAAATTGAAACCAATTATAAGCTTACTTTAAAACAAGCTTTAGAAGAAATTGAAATTCTAAAAGGAAATGCCGACAAGAAAATTGTCTACGCACATCCTAAGTTTGTAGAACCGATGTTGGATTATATTGTTCAAGATTTTGAGAAGGCAAGAATTTCTATGAATGATAATTCAATTGGTGGTTTAGTGGTTTGTGATTCATCGGAACAAGCTAAAATGTTGTTTGAAATATTTGAATCAAAATACGCTCCCAAAGAAATGCTTCCTAGTGATCTTCTTATGGCTGCCGAACCACAAGAATCTTATGGAGACAAAAAGAGATTAGAAAGTAAAGTTACCACTGCGGCTGTAATCTTACATGATATAGGAACTAAACAAGATAGAAAAGATAAAGTAGAGGAATTTAAAGACGGGAATATTGACTTTTTATTTGTTTACAACATGTTACTTACAGGTTTTGATGCACCAAGATTAAAGAAATTATATATTGGACGTGTAATTAAAGCACACAATTTATTGCAAACCTTAACTCGTGTAAACAGAACTTACAAAGATTTTAGATACGGTTATGTAGTTGATTTCGCAGATATTCAAAAGGAATTTGACAAAACCAATCAGGATTATTTTAACGAATTGCAATCGGAGTTAGGTGATGAAATGGAGCATTATTCTAATATCTTCAAATTGCAAGAAGAAATCAATTCTGAAATTGATGAAATCAAAGAAGTATTATTTCATTTTGACACGAAGAATGCTGAGATTTTTTCACAACAAATCTCACAAATTAATGATAGAAGCGAGATTTTAAAGATTACTCGAGTATTAAATAATGCAAAGAGTTTATATAACTTGATTCGACTTTCTGGAAAATACGAATTGTTAGAACAACTCGATTTTCATAAACTAACAGTATTATCTCGTGATGCCAATAATCGTTTGGCATTAATTAATTCAAAAGAAGCGTTAGAAAATAATGTAGATACTTCCAACCTTTTAAACATTGCTTTAGAAGATGTGATTTTTGCTTTTGTGAAAGTGAAAGAAGAAGAAATGGTGTTAGCGGATCAACTTAAAAACATTCTTCAAAAAACTAGAGAAATGTTAGGTGGTAATTTTGACCAGAAAGCATTAGAATTTATTTCGTTAAAAGAAGAATTGGAGCGTTTGTTCAAAAAGAAAAATTTGAATGAAGTTACCAAAGAAGAAATGGAAGCCAACATAAAAGCTTTAGAAATAGTTTATGCAAAAGCCAAAGAACTAGAACGCAAAAATCAATTGTTAAGAGCCAAATATGATAATGACGAAAAGTATGCTCGTTTGCACAAACGTTTAATGGAAAAAGATCCATTAACCGATAGTGAGAGTAAATTATTTGAAGCATTGCAAGGTTTAAAGAAAGAAGTAGATGCACAAATCATTCAAAACTCTAAAATGCTGGAGAACGAAAGTTTTGTAGAACGTATGATGATGCGATTGGTGATAGATCAATTTAAAAACAAACAACACATTCCGTTGGACGCTGCAACTACCAAACGTATTAATGGTATGATTGTAAAGGAATATATGAATGAATTTTATGGTAAAGTAGGTTAGTTTTAAAAATTATTATATAAGCAAATATTTTTAGCGTAATGGAACATCAGATTGAAATTTATAAATCTAGTAATGACGCAATTCAACTTCAAGTTAATCTTGATAATGATACTGTTTGGTTAAATAGACATCAACTGGCTTTACTTTTTGATAGAGATATAAAAACCGTAGGAAAACACATTAATAATATTTTTGAAGAACAAGAGTTGGATTCTAATTCAACTGTCGCAAAATTTGCGACAGTTCAAATTGAAGGCGAAAGAAAGGTAAATAGAGAAATTGAGCATTATAATCTTGATGTAATCATATCAGTAGGTTATCGTGTAAAATCTAAACAAGGAACACAATTTCGTCAATGGGCTACGCAACGTTTAAAAGACTATTTGGTTAAAGGATACGTTCTTAATGAAAAACGATTAAAAGAATTGAATTATAAGTATTCGGAATTACAAAACGCTATAAAGCTAGCTTCCAATGCCGGAAATGTTGAAAGTTTATCTTCAACAGAAGCTAAAGGAATTTTAAAAGTAATTGAATCGTATGCTTACGCATTGGAAACTTTGGATAAGTATGATCATCAAAGGTTAACTATTGATGATGAAGAAAGTGAAGGAGAGCTTTATAAACTAACGTATAATGAAGCAATAGAACAAATCAATATTTGGAGAGATTTTCAAAAAGCAGGTAAGTTATTTGGTAACGAAAAAGATGAATCGTTCAAAAGTTCATTAGCTACGATTTATCAAACTTTTGATGAAATAGATTTATATCCTTCACTGGAAGAAAAAGCAGCTAATTTGTTGTATTTCGTGGTGAAAAATCATTCTTTTTCGGATGGAAACAAACGTATTGCCGCAGGATTATTTGTTTATTTTCTGGATTTAAATAATAAATTATATAACGAATTCGGAAACAAAAGAATAGGAGATAATGCCTTAGTAGCTATAACCATTATGATAGCTGAAAGTAAATCCGATGAAAAAGAAATGATGATTAAATTGGTTGTAAACCTAATCAACAATAATAATTAAAAAAACTAAAAGCATTTTAAAATAATGACCACTACAATACAATTTGAAAAGCAAACCAAAACATTAATTGACGATTTAAAAAGCGTTTGTGCAACCTATGGTTTGGGAAATGACGGAAACGAGTTTAAGATTATTACACAAGTATTTTTATATAAATTTCTAAACGATAAGTTTGTTCACGAAGTAAAGAAACTAGACGATAAAATTGCAAAAGCCGACAATTGGGAAGCAGTTTTAAAAAACTATAACGACGACGATTACGAAATGTTGTTAATGCAAATGAACGAAAGTACCGCTCGTTTGCAACCCAAACATTTTATTTCTAGTTTGTTTGAAAGACAAAACGAACCCAATTTTTCAGATATATTTGATAACACTTTACTAGATATTGCAAAAGAAAACA
>CAZULO010000214.1:0-4806 GCA_964621245.1 uncultured Flavobacterium sp. | reverse complement strand
GGCTTCACAGCGCTGGCACATTTAATTGTGGTTACAGCACAGTTATATTTGACGGAAGTTCAAGTCAAAACCTAAATTGTGTGAGTACTCTATATAACCTAACGATTAATAACTCAGGAGGTGTCAACTTGGGTTCACATATTAATGTAAACAACAATTTTTCTCTAACTAGCGGAATTGTTTCAGCTTCTAATTTTGATTTCACCATGAATTCAGGTTCAAGCCTATCTGGAGGAAGTGCCTCCTCATTTGTGTATACAGGAGGAACTGGGGTTTTTAAATGGAAGAGTTGTGCTCCGAACACAATGAAAACATTTCCTGTTGGACATTCCAACGCTTCGTCGGGATATACACCCTTGGTACTGACCTTTAATTCAGGGCATACTTCTGATGATTTTTGGGTTGTGGTGTACAATTCTATACGAAGCGATGGCTCACGTGCAGGAGGTTCAGCATACACCAGTGCAGTTGTTAAAACAACATGGAATATTAACGAAGCTTCAGCAGGAGGCTCAGATATAAATATACAGTTACAATGGAATGCAACAGACAAAGGCAGTGGATTTAGTGAATCCAACTGTTTTATGTCGCACTATGATGGTTCTTCATGGTCTATGGTGGGTTCTTCAGGAAGTGCATCAGGAAGCAACCCATACACCTTTACACACAATAATTATACAGGCACATTTTCGCCATTTGGTATGGGGGGGGCTGGTGGACCTTTACCAGTTAAGATTCTTTTCTTTGATGCTGAAGAGGAAAACAATATAGCTATCATTTCATGGGCGACAGCGAATGAAATAAACAATGATTATTTTGAAGTTGAAAAAAGTTATGTAGGTAATTTCTTTGAATCAATTGAGAAGATAAATAGTGCTGGTAACAGTTATCAAATCAAAAAATACAGTGTCGTAGACTCAAATCTCACCAAAGGTCTAAATCATTACAGGATAAAACAGGTAGATTACGACGGAACAATTTCATACTCAGAAACAGTTTTCATTAACCATGAGCCGAATAAATCTGCCATTATTAGGCCAAAATTATATCCATCTCCTACTTCCTATAGGCTGCAATTCGACTTTTGGAGTCAAAATACTTTCAACACTTATATCCAAATTATGACACCAATTGGTGAGAAAGTATTAGAAAAAAACATTTTCATTAGACGTGGAAGCAATCATTTGGAGATAGATATTAGTGGCTGTGCACCTGGCGCCTACTTTTTATGGATGGAAGAGAACGGATTTGTAATAAAGGAACCCTTTGTTATTATTGATTAGGACATTAATATGAAAGCTAGGTTTAAAGGATCAAATACTGATATCTACAAACTTTTCGAACTTTTTGAAATTGAGTTGGGATCAGAGGTGATAAATTAGTTAGAACTGAAAACATTAAGAGGTGTTCATTAAAAAGGAATAGAAATTTAAAATTGTTATTAATACCTGATCAACTAAGAATAATTTTGAAAGGAAGTGTAAAAAGGCCATAGTTAAGGCAATATCTGAAAGGTAAATGTATGGAATTATTTCCAAGTGCAGGTAGAATAATTATCATCGATGATAACCCGATTATCTTCGAGGGTATTCGCTCAGTCTTTAAGAATTCATCAATCCCTCAAAATTTAATTTATTTTGAATCTATATTAACAGCTAAGTCAAATTTGGAGGATGGTATGAATCAGGATTTGCTTTTGCTCGATCTTTATTTTGTTAATCATCCAGTTGAAGAAACGATAACATTTTGTGCAGAAGCAAAAAAGAGCAAACCTTATCTAAAAATAATCTCCATGTCTTCTCAACTTAAACCATTTCTGATTAGCAAATTAATGAGTGTTGGGGCCAATGGTTTTTTTTTAAAGACCGATGATTTGATCGAACTTTTGGAAGGTATCAAAACAGTATTAGAAGGCGGTGAGTTTTATTCAAAAACAATACGTGAAAATTACAAAGAAATTCTAGCTTTCTCTGAATCTAATTCTGGAGTCTCAGAAAGAGAAATAAGCATAATAAAATTGATTTCGGAAGGATTGGCGACAACAGAGATAGGGGATAAGCTTTTTATAAGCCCATATACAGTAGAAAATCACAGGGCGAATATATTGCGTAAGCTTAAAGCTAATAATTCATCAGAGTTAATAAAAATTGCATTAAGTAAAGGACTAATATAATGAAGTGGACTCTTTTCTTTACTAACTAATTTTGACCACCGTAGATAGTTTTTAGATCAATACCATGATATTCACTGAATTTAAATGCATTTTTAGAACAAAGATTTTAATCCTGATTTACCTTCTTTCATTTCTAAAAGTTGAAGCAAAATTCAGACCTATCGATAGTACTAATCTATCGCGTTATTTGATGAAGGGGTTAAACATTCAAGTCAAAAATCTTTCAAAAGCTGA
Organism: uncultured Flavobacterium sp.; assembly: GCA_964621245.1. Taxonomy (GTDB): domain Bacteria; phylum Bacteroidota; class Bacteroidia; order Flavobacteriales; family Flavobacteriaceae; genus Flavobacterium. Next base: position 2,399 of record CAZULO010000214.1, on the reverse strand, counting down.
ATCCATGCTTGACTCGGCGTCAAAGGTAATTTTTAAATCAGACGATAATTTTTTTAAAGGATGGGCCATGATGATAAAAACCTCCTTGATGGTCTCAAAAGGAGAATATGATTCGGCTGAGCGGTATGCTAAGTTATCAAGAGCCTATTATGAAAAGGTACATGATTATGAACATGTTTTGGCTGTTAATACCAATCTGGCAGTCCTTTTATATGCACGGTCGAGATTTTTTAAAGCTTTTGAAACCATAAATGAGAATATAAAAATCTTCAAAAAATCAAAAGATTTGGATTCTTTCATCCTCGTTGTGAACTATGATTATTTGGCCAGGATTTTGAGCAGTCAAAAGAACTTTAAAGAAGCACTTAAGTACCAAAAACTAAATCTGGCTTATTACAAAAGTTTTGGAAAAAATAAGTATAATAACCTTCTCCTATCCTACGTACTCATAGGCACAACTTATTCAGATTATGGTTTAAAAGATTCAGCTTTATACTATTATAATATTGTATTAAAGGAAGCTATTAAAACGGAAGATAACAGATTAGTAATAAATGCTGCAACAGATCTGGCGCTTGTATTGTATGATTTAAATCGTTTTAAGGAGGCCGAGTATTATGTAAAATTGGCTAAAAATTATTTTGATAAATATCCCGACAAGCGCTTAATAGGTTATAATCAAATTATCTCATCCAAGATTGCATGTAAGCTTAACCATTTGCAATTGGCAAGGCAGGAGGCATTTTCAGCCTTGAATATTGGCAAACAGATTAAAAATTTTGAAACCCAAAAGGATGCAAATGAGGCATTGTATAAGGTTTTTAGAAAATTTGGGAAACATGACTCTGCCCTGTATTACCTCGAGGCAAAAATGAAAATAGAGGATAGCCTTAACAATGCCGCTAAACAAAACCTTATCATTGAGTTGAATGGTTTGTATAAAAATGAAAAAATAGAATCGGAATTAAACGCTGCAAAGGCCAGTCTCTTAAGCAAAGATTTAATTTTAAAGAAAGCTAAAGTCAAGAATCAATTTACCCTACTTATTTCCATTATTGTTATCTCGATATTAAGTTTTGTAATTTATATCAAATTTATAAGAAGAATGTATTCTAAAAACATTGAAGATAAGAAGAGAAAAATTGAAATTATTGAGGCAAAACTTACGGGACAGGAAGAAGAACGACAAAGAATTTCTAAAGATTTGCATGATTCAGTCGTCAATGATTTAATGGTTGTTCTCTACGGGTTAAAAGGAAACTCGCTTCAGATGGATGATGAATCATTGCAAACAAAATTGGTTGAGATAAATGAAAGCATCCGACGGATTTCTCATGATTTATTACCAGAGAAATTTAAGAATGAGAACCTGGAGGAGATGTTGTTACAGTTGATTAAAACACATATTAAAGTATTTGGCTGGGATATTTCTTTTGATTTTAATATAGGTGAAACCGATTTAAACCTTACCAGAAAGATTGAACTTGTCAAAATTACACAGGAACTTTTTAATAATGTGATAAAACATTCAGATGCCAATAAATTAAAAATAAAATTAGATAAACAAGACGGCATAATTACTTTCACTTTTATGGATAATGGCATGTCGTATGATTTTGATAGGATTAATAATTCCGGTGGAATTAATAATATTAATGAAAGGACGAAAAAAATAAATGCAGAAATTCATTTAAAGCGAGATGCCAGATTTAACATAATTTCAATTAATATTAAATAGGGCCTGCTGAAAAACACGCAAAAGCCTATTATTGTTATAGTTTGATGCAATTTTTTTTTAGACTGATGCAAAGTATGAGACCAAATAGCATAAAATCCCTTGCATCTAAATTTTTTATATTCACCGTTAGTTCATTGCACGTCCCTTACTTCGTCGGCTTCGGCTCGAGGTACAGCAAAGTACATCTTCGCCTTGCCTCCTTGTAATGAACGCACACTGAACTTTTTCAGCAGGCCCTAAAAAAGTAATTAATATAAAATGGAAGCTTTGACATTAATTTTCGTTCTTTTGTTAATCATCTTTTGCATTACACGAAGTTTTAATGTATTTTATTACCATAAGGCAGAAGATGCTATTCTGAAAGAAGAACTAAGAAATTTGATAGAAAGAAAGAAGCAGTTTAATAGTAAAAGAGTGGCCTACTTACTTGTTGAGATTTATGAAACTACAAATTCAAAGTCAATAAGAAGAAATGTAAGTGACGAAAACAGGGAAATTAAGAGTTTGAAATCTTGGATTTGCATGTTAAAAGTGTTATGATTCTCAAATGACATGTCAATTTGGGTTAAAATGTTACCTTTCTTTTTTTTAATGATTAGGGTGCTATTGTAATACTCCCCAAAAATAGGACCAATGGGTTAGTTAAAAAAAGACTTAATTT
>CAZULO010000213.1:0-4858 GCA_964621245.1 uncultured Flavobacterium sp. | reverse complement strand
AAACTATACTTTAATGTAGAACCTAAAGTTAAGGCTACATTTTTAGCAAACCATACGTTTAATCCAAATCCTCCATTTACAGTACCTGCAGATGCATCACCGAAGAAAGTATAACCTCCTCCTAAGTTTAAAGTTGGGTCAAACCATTTTGATTTTAATAAGTTTTTGAAGCTGTAAGTAATTGCTCCATCTACTCCATAATAACTTAAATCACCTGGATTAGAAACTATATTTGTGTTTTTAGTTCCTGGTACGTGATCTACCATTTTACTAATTTTGTTAAATGATCCTGTTAAACCAAAACTGAAGTTTCCTCCAACGTTTCTAGCCACATTTACATAAGAAACAGAAGGTACAATATTCCAATTTTGTTGTGGATTGTACAATTCTTCAAATCTTAGGTGGTCATTTCCTTTCATGCTAATCTTTGTGTCAACTGCGTTAACTCCAAAAGATATTGCCCATGGGTTTGTGCTGTCTTGAGCATTAGCTGACATTCCAGCTAATAATAACGCCCCAGCAAATAGTTTGTTAAGATGTTTCATACTTTTTATTTAATTTAATTACAATGCGTTATAATACGAACAAAAGTAATATGTTTTTTGTAATTCACAAAACTTTTGTGATTTTTTTCCTAATTAAAAGTTAAATACCATTAATTTACGGAATAATATTTAATTGTTTGCCAACTATGGTAAAAGCTTCAATGGCTTTATCTAAGTGTTCTTTAGTATGTGCCGCAGACAATTGCACTCTAATTCTGGCTTTATCCTTTGGAACAACTGGAAAAAAGAAACCAATGACATAAATCCCTAGTTTCAATAATTCATCGGCCATTACTTGAGATAATTTGGCATCGTACAACATGACAGGAACAATTGCAGAATCGCCATCAATAAAATCTAAACCAGCTTTTCTCAATCCTTCTTTAAAATAATTGGTATTCCACTCCAATTGATCTCTTAAAGAATTGTCTTTTTTCAATAATTCAAAAACTTTTAAAGAAGCTCCAACAATCGCTGGTGATAAAGAATTCGAAAACAAATACGGACGAGAACGTTGACGTAAGATTTCAATGACTTCTTTTTTAGCGGTTGTGTAGCCACCCATCGCACCACCTAAAGCTTTTCCTAATGTTCCAGTGATAATATCTACACGACCCATCACTCCTTTGGCTTCCATCGTTCCTTTACCAGTAGCGCCAATAAAACCTGCGGCATGACATTCATCCACCATAACTAAAGCATCATATTTATCTGCTAAATCGCAAATTTGATCTAAAGGTGCTACTAATCCGTCCATTGAAAAAACACCATCTGTTACGATTAACTTGAAACGATGACCCGCTTCTGTAGCTTTAATCAATTGAGCTTCTAATTGCTCCATATTATTATTATCATAGCGATAACGTGCCGCTTTACACAAACGTACCCCATCAATAATAGAAGCATGATTTAAACTGTCTGAAATAATACAATCTTCTTCTCCTAATAAAGGTTCGAAAACGCCTCCATTTGCATCGAATGCTGCAGCGTATAAAATGGTATCTTCTGTTCCGTAGAAATCGGCAATCTCCGCTTCTAATTGTTTGTGAATATCTTGCGTTCCACAAATAAATCTTACAGACGACATTCCGAATCCATGAGAATCTAAAGCGTCTTTTGCGGCTTGTACCACTTCTGGATGAGAAGATAATCCTAAATAATTATTCGCACAAAAATTTAAAACTGTTTCTCCGTTTACAATTATTTCTGCACCTTGCGGCGAAGTAATAATTCTTTCTTTTTTATATAATCCGTTTTGTTGAATGGCATTTAACTCATTTTGCAAATGCGCTTGAATTTTTCCGTACATAATAAAGTAGCGTTTGTTGTATTTTTTACAAATGTATAATATTTAATTCTTCTCCTATATAGAGTAACACTTTTTTAACCACTGTTAACTCCATTTTTTCAATGACACGTGCATAGTTTTCAAGTTGAATTTTATGTTTTTCTTCAGGAACTCCCGTTTTATAATCAATTAAAAAGGCTTCGTGATTATGAATGACTAATCTATCCGGTTTTAAATTGATTTCATTTGGCGAAATAATATTGTGTTCGGTAAAAACAGTATAATTCGGGTTAAAGAAATCTTCTAATTCGGGATGATTGATAATTTGTTTTATTTTTTCTTCGAAAATAGTTTTTTGTGAATGTTGAATCAAACCTTCCTCTAAACTTTTAGTTAAAGCCAATTGCAAATCGTTTTTGGTAATGATGTACGATAAAATCTGATGTAAAATATTTCCGAATTCAATCGCATCTTGTTGCAACGTTCCCCACATTAAAGCTTCTTTTTTGGCAATTTTAACCGAAGAAAAATCTAACGCATTTTCCACAGCATGAATTTCAGCTTTGTTTTTAGTAAATAATTTGGGTTGTGATTTTCGCACTGAACTTCCAAACACATACTCTTTTTGTTCAATAGAGAAATTCGCTTTTTGTTCCAAGAAATTGATGAAATAAGTCGCTAATGTTTTTGACGTTGAAATTTCTCCTTTAGAAGTGACTTTATAACTACTAATAATATGTAATTGTTCTTCGGCACGTGTTAAAGCTACGTACAAAACGTTAATCGTATCTAAAATTTCTTCTTGCGATTTGGTTTGATAAATGTCGTTGGTGGTGTCGTTATATTTTTCTAAAACTTTCGTGTTTTTCACTAAAGCTTGCGGCATATCTACGCTTTCGTCTTCCATTGGAATCCAAATATTGTTGCTTCTCGGATTTAAACTGTCATCGGCAAACGGATAAATTACGACAGGAAATTCTAGTCCTTTCGATTTATGTATGGTCATAATTCGGATCGCTTTTTCTCCTTCTGGCGAGGGAATACTTTGTTTGAACCCGGTTTTCTTCCAATACTCTAAAAAATCGGCAATACTGGTTTGATATTTTACGTTTCTTTCTAAAACCAAATCGAGGAAATACTGCACATAAGAAATCGTAGTTTTATCTTTTAAAAAGACATGAACGATATTTTCAACGGCTTCATATAACGATTTTTTTCTGCAATTTTCGAAAGAAATCGCACAGTTAAAATTAGCTAAATATTTTTCTAAATCCGTTTCCGATAAATCCTTTGCCTTAACAATAAAATCATGAATTTCTTCTTTTAAAACCTTTTCTTTCGCTACATAATACAACCAATTTATTTTCGATTCTTGATTGTTCGCACTATCCAAATATTCCAAGAAATTAATAATAAATTTCACTTCCGAAGCATTCTGAATCAATAACGTTTCCGATGAAATAATTGGAATGTTATTTTCAGTTAAGAAATTCGCCAACAAAACACCATTTCTTGTTTTTCTAGTCAACAAAACCATATCAGAATATTCAAATCCGTTAGCAATAGAATTTTGAATAATCTCTAAAGTTTTCGATAAATATTGTTTGTCTTTTTCGGTAATAGTTTCATCATCGGCAATTTCATCGTTAATTTCAATATCGTCATTTAAAAAACTTACCGAAACCAATCCGCCTTTTTTGGAGTTGACTTCTTGTTTAGCCGTTTCTTGATACAATTTCCGATAAGCTTCATTGGTAAATTCGCCAGAGAGAAATTGGAAAAAATCATTATTAAAATCAATCACTTCCGAATAACTTCTATAGTTTTTAGGCAGATTTTTAACCCGTTTGTCTTTGTTTGAAAACGGATTTTCTTCGTTACTTAACTCGATAAATTGCTCGGCTTTCCCCCCACGCCAACGGTAAATAGATTGTTTCGGATCGCCAACTAGCATTAAAGAACCTTTTGTGCCATCTAAATCTTCACTCGCCAAAGCGTTATCAATTAACGGAACAAAATTTTCCCATTGTAACTGCGAGGTATCTTGAAATTCGTCAATAAAATAATGCCGGTATCTATCGCCCAAACGTTCGTAAATAAATGGCGCCGGTTGGTCTTTAATTTCGTTGTGAATGATCGTATTGAAATCGGAAATAGACAACACATTCTGATCTGCTTGTAACTGCTTATATTCCTGATAAATCACATTAATTAACGATAACGGAATCATGTTTTTGATAATCAAATCGAATAAAGCATTTTCGTTTTGAGCGTTGTAAATAATCGTTAATTTTTGTTTCCAAGAAGCCGTAAAACTTTCTACAACTTCTAAATTATTCGACTTTTTCGGAACGGTGATTTCTCTGTCGTTTACAAAATCGTAAGGAGTTGTTTTTTCTTGAAACAAATTCACAATATGGTTATAAAAAGTTCCTCGATCGAAATCGTCTTTGGTTAAAGTATTGGCAGTAAAATCATCTAAAATCTTTTTAGCATTTTCCTTAACTTTTTGCTTATTACTTTCAATTTTTAACTTGATTTTTTCAGCAATTTTAGAAAAATCAGCAACGGATTTATCGCTTAACTTTCCAAAATTAAAAAAATGTTCTTCGTTTAAAATTAGTTTTGAAACTTCGTATAAATCTAAAGTCACGTCCCAACTTTTGTCGTCGTCCGTTTTATTTTTTGCAAAATTGATTAAAATAGAAGTTAATTCTTCATCTTCTCCAGCTTTAGAAACAACTACATCAATGGCGTTTTTTAATAACTCGTCGGTGTCGAGGGTGACGTCAAAATTGGTTGGTAAATTTAAATCGTGTGTAAACGTTCTGATAATCCGATGCGTAAATTTATCGATAGTTGAAATATCAAAAGCGGCGTAATTATGAATTAAATTCTTTAAAATTTTTCTCGATTTGAGTTTTATTGAATGTACATCGAGCTTAATTTCCGAAGCAATTTCTTGCAAAAAATCGGCTGTTTTTTCCGAAACTTCCTCTTCAGTAAAAGCAATTAAACTTTCTAC
>CAZULO010000212.1:0-4935 GCA_964621245.1 uncultured Flavobacterium sp. | reverse complement strand
TATGGTTTGCTAAAAATGTAGCCTTAACTTTAGGTTCTACATTAAAGTATAGTTTCGATGATACAAGAGTTGCAGACGCGGATGTTCCTACTCATATTTTCCACCAAGTAGGTTTAAAATTCCAATTCGGTGCTAGTGATAAAGACAACGATGGAATTATCGACAAAGAAGATGCTTGTCCAGATGTTGCTGGTGTAGCTGCTTTCCAAGGTTGTCCTGATACTGATGGAGACGGAATTCAAGATTCAGTTGATGCATGTATCGATGAGAAAGGTACTCCAGAAATGAATGGATGTCCTGATACTGACGGAGATAAAGTTGCTGATAAAGATGACGATTGTGTTGACGTACCAGGTTTACCAGCTTTAAAAGGTTGTCCTGATACTGACGGAGATGGTGTTGCTGATAAAAATGACCAATGTCCTACAGTTAAAGGAGATAGAGCAAACAAAGGATGTCCATGGCCAGATTCTGACGGTGATAAAGTTTTAGATAAAGATGACAAATGTCCTACAGTAGCTGGAACAGTTGCTAACAATGGATGTCCAGAAGTATCTGAAGACACAATGAAAAGATTAAATGACTATGCTAAAACAATCTTATTTGATTCAGCAAAAGCAACTTTCCAACAACAAACTTACCCAGTATTACAAGCTATGGTAGCTATCTTAAAAGAATACCCAACGGCTAAATTCGCTTTAGAAGGTCACACGGATTCTGATGGTAAAGATGCTGCTAACTTAACTTTATCAAAAGATAGAGCTGCTGCAGTAAGAACTTACTTAATTGATAACGGTATTGGTGCTGATAGATTAACTTCTGAAGGTTTCGGAGAAACTTTACCAGTTGCTTCTAACAAAACTAAAGCTGGAAAAGCACAAAACAGAAGAGTTGAAGTAAAATTAGTAAAATAATTTTTCTTTATAATATTCTAAAAAAGGTCTCAATTTATTGAGGCCTTTTTTTTATCTTTATGCCTATGGAGGCATCATTTTTATCAAAACTAGCTACAGAATTATTACGAGATAATTCCACAACTTTACATCAAACCACTATTGTTTTACCTAATAAAAGAGCGAAACTATTTTTAATTGAAGAATTAAAACAACAAGCCACAGCTACTTTTTTAGCTCCTGATATCATCAGTATTGAAAGTTTAATCGAAGACATCGCACAACTTAGAGCTTTAGATCCTATCGAACTTTTATTTGAGTTTTATATCGTATATTTAGAAAACACACCTAAAGCCAAACAGCAAGATTTTGAGAAGTTTTCTGGTTGGGCCGTAACTTTACTTCAAGATTTTAATGAAATTGATCGGTATTTGATTCACCAAAAAGAACTATTTTCTTATTTATTAGATATAGAACGCATCAAACTTTGGACACCTAATCTAAATAATCAAACGGTTTTGGTAGAAAATCATTTGGAATTTTGGAAATTACTCCCTTCTTACTATGAAAAATTTACCACACATTTAATAGAAAAAAAAGTAGGTTATCAAGGTTTATTATATAGAAAATCTGCTGAAAATATTATAGATTACACTAAAAACTTACATCACAAAACCTTTGTTTTCGCTGGCTTTAATGCTTTAAACGCTGCCGAAGAAGCCTTAATTACTCATTTACTAGCAGCAGAAAAAGCAAAAGTATTTTGGGATATCGATTCCGTTTTTCTGCGAGATGAATTTCATGATGCGGGCTTGTTTTTAAGAAGAATTAAAAATTCATGGAAACATTTTGAAAAAAATCCTTTTAATTGGATCGTTAACGAGTTTTCTAACAAAAAAAACATTGAAGTAATTGGTACAGCAAAATCAATCGGACAAGCCAAGATTGCTGGTAAAATTATTGAAAAAATTGCATTAGAAAATCCTTCTTTACAAAATACAGCTGTTGTTTTAAGTGAAGAAAACATCTTAATTCCAGTTTTAAATGCTTTACCTGTTGAGGTGGATAAGTTAAATATCACAATGGGTTATCCTAGTAAGAACAATCCTGCTCAAATCTTAATTTATAAAGTAATTAATCTGCATTTGAATGCTCAAAATAGAAATCAAAAACAAGCCGTTTTTTATTATAAAGAAGTTTTAGAAATCTTAAATAATCCTTTAGTCGTTTCAAGCGTTCCCGCTAATGAAGTGGTAAAAATCATAAAAAGTTCCAATTTAACCTTTATTACTAGTACTCGTTTAGCTGATTTGTTTTCAAAATATAATTTGCGAGAAAATGAATTGGTTTCTTTATTGTTTTTCGATTGGAAAGTTCCTGTTGCTCAAATCTTAGAGAAATTAAAAGCAATTCTAATTTATATAAAAGAACAGTTAAGTCATCAAAACGAGCAAGATAAAGTGACAAAAGCTTTTGTGTTTTCGATTTATAATATTATCATAAAAATCACCAACTATTATGAAACCTATCAAAATATTGAAAGTTTAGATTTACTTTTTACGATTTATAAACAAGTTATTGATCAGGCTCAGGTTTCTTTTGAAGGCGAACCATTAGAAGGTTTACAAATTATGGGAATTCTTGAAAGTCGTGTGCTCGATTTTGAAAACGTTATTATTACTTCTCTTAATGAAGGAAAATTGCCTGGTGGAAAATCAAATAATTCTTTCATTCCTTATGATGTGAAATTAGAAAAAGGTTTACCAACCTATAAAGAACGAGATGCAATTTTCACCTATCATTTTTACCGTTTGCTGCAACGTGCGAAAAATATTTACTTGTTATACAATACACATTCGGAAGGTATTGATGCAGGAGAAAAAAGTCGGTTCATCACCCAATTAGAAATTGAACATTTACCGAATCATAATTTTAAAAAAGTATTTTATAACGCGATCAAACCAGATACAATTTACCAACCTATAGAAATTGTAAAGACACAACCAATTTTGGATCGATTGAAAGAAATTGCGACAATAAAAGGCTTTTCACCATCGGCACTGACTAATTATTTACGAAATCCAATTCAGTTTTATTACCAACGGATTTTAGGTGTTCGAGAAAATGAAGAAGTAGAAGAAAATGTTGCTGCGAATACGTTGGGAACTATAATTCACGAAGTGTTGGAAAAAATGTACCAACCTTTTGAAGGCGAAAACAAACAAATTCGAGTGTCGGATATTGAAGTAATGATTCAGAATATTGAATTGTATACTTTAGAGAAATTTGAGGAAGTATACAAAGAAGGTGAAATCAAAAAAGGAAAGAATTTGATTGCTTTTGAAGTGGCGAAACGTAATATTTATAATTTTTTATTTCAAGAAAAACAAAGCCTTGAAAATGGAGATGAACTCTTTATTTTGTCATTAGAGAAAGAACATGCTGTTGAAATTACCCATGCCAATTTACCTTATCCTATCAAAATTGCAGGAAAAGTAGATCGAATTGAATTGCGAAATAAAACAATTCGAATCATCGATTATAAAACAGGAAAAGTAGAAGCAAATAAATTAAAAATTAACACTTTTGAAGGTCTAACACTTGATCTAGCTAATGATAAAATCATACAATTGTTGTGTTATGCTTTGATGTTTCAGAACGATGCTATAAGAGAAAATTATAATGTAGAAGTTGGGATTTTTTCTTTCAAAAATATGAAAGGTGGATTTTTGCCCTTCACTTTTAAAATTGGAAGTGGAAAAAACGCGGTAATTGAAACGATTATCACACCTGAATTTTTGAATAATTTCACGGAAGAATTGGTGATTTTAGTTCAAGAAATTTTGAATCCTGTAATTTCTTTTAAAGAAGTTATCAAATAATTTTGCCACTAATTTTCGAATTTTTATTTGTCAAGATTCATTCAGTAATTCGTGGCTAAATATAATATATTTAATTTACGAGCTTTGCGAAATCTTAGCGAACCTTGCGGTTAATCCTTTAAAAAATCAATCATAACCTTCTCCAATTCGGCCTGATTTTCTAGGTGACTCATATGACCATCATGGAAAGTGATGAGCTTTACATTAGTGCCCTCAATTTGTTCTAAATTCTCCTCATAATTTAAAACGGGATCTTTTTTGCCTAAGATTAATAAGATAGGATACGATGCAAAAAGCAACAACACTTCACGGTCTTTTCGTAATTTCATGCCTTCTTGAGCGGCGATAATTCCTTGTAAAGGAGTTTGTAAAGCTTCTTCACGAACCCATTCAATTTGTTCTACTAGTTTTTCTCGGTTTTCTTCCGAAAATAAATTCGCAATACTCATTCGAACTGCTGCTACATAATTTTGTTTAACGGCTTTTATGGCACGAGTTCTATTAGCAATTCGTTCCTTGCTATCCGCACGAGAAGTAGAATTTAACAACACCAAACCTTTCATAAATTCAGGATACAATTCCGCAAAAGCCAACGCCACATAACCACCCATAGAATGTCCAACAAAAACCGCTTTTCTGATTTTTAATTCCGATAAAACTTGATGAACCGCATCAGCCATGTCTTCCATAGTGTGCACATAACCCAAACAATCAGTTTGTCCGTGACCCAATAAATCAATACAAATTACACGATTTTTTTGAGCTAAAACTGGCGCCAAATAGTTCCACATCGTACTATTTTCCAAAAAACCATGCAACAAAACTACCGCAGTGCCTTTTCCAGCATCGGTATAAGAAATTTTCGTGTTTTTGTAATGGGTGTGTTTGTACATAAAATTATAATGATGGACAAAAGTAAGATTAAACCGCAAAGATCGCAATGATTTTCGCAAAGTTCACAAAGTTTATCTTCTTTAGTAGTCGCAATACGGCTTTTATATGACAAGTTAGTAGATGTGAAAAAAATTTCCAAAAGTATAGCTGTCATTCTGAACTTGATTCAGAATCTCGTAAGGATCGAAGAAGCTGAAACGAGTTCAGCTTGACAAGCAAGAAAAAAAAACGGCTCACTTTCGTAAACCGTTCTAAACTATAAACTG
>CAZULO010000211.1:0-4967 GCA_964621245.1 uncultured Flavobacterium sp. | reverse complement strand
ATAAATCTCTATAATTAGGAACTCTTTTGTATGAATTATGAGCCACTAAGTTCATGATATCTTCTTCTAAATTCGCACCGGTACAAGAAATGATATGAATTTTATCTTGACGAATCATTTCAGCTAATGATTTACCTAATTCAGCAGTACTCATCGCACCGGCTAAAGTCACCATCATTTTACCATTATCTAACAAATGCTCTTCATATCCTTTTGCGGCATCTACTAAAGCTGCGGCATTAAAATGTAAATAATGTTTCTCTACAAACTGACTTATTGGTCCTTTACTCATTTTTTTGTTTATTATCAATTATATTTTTATTGTATCCTAATATTTCTAAAACTTGTTCGGCATTTTGTTGTTCAGAAAATACTTCTGTTGCGAAAATTCCGTTTTTATCTTTATCAATCAAAATATGTTTGGGTTGTGGTAAAATACAATGACTTAAACCCCCAAATCCACCAATAGTTTCTTGATATGCCCCTGTATTGAAAAAGCCTATATATAATGGTTTTTCTTTGTTGTATTTTGGTAAATATACGGCATTCATGTGTTGTTCTGAATTATAATAATCGTCTCCATCACAGGTTAAACCGCCTAATAAAACCCTTTCATAAACGTCATTCCATCGGTTTACGGCCAACATTACAAAACGCTTGTTAATGGCCCAAGTGTCTGGTAAAGTAGTAATAAAAGATGAGTCAATCATGTTCCAATTTTCTCTATCATTTTGTTTCTTTTGGTATAAAACTTGATACAAAGCGCCACCTGCTTCACCAACTGTGAAAGAACCAAACTCAGTAAAAATGTGTGGTACATCGACTTCCGCTTCATCACAGGCAATTTTAATTTGATTTAAAATTTCATCCACCATATATTGGTAATCATATTCAAAAGCTAAGGAGTTTTTGATTGGAAAACCACCACCAATATTTAAACTGTCTAAAGACGGACATTCTTTTTTTAATGCAATATAAACTTTTAAACATTTTACTAATTCATTCCAATAATAGGCCGTATCACGAATACCCGCATTAATAAAAAAGTGTAGCATTTTTAATTCTACTTTTTTATTTTCTGATATTTGTTTTCTATAAAATGGTAAAATATCTTTATATCCGATTCCTAATCGTGACGTATAAAATTCAAATTTAGGTTCTTCTTCTGCTGCAATACGAATTCCGATTTTAAATTTACCATCAATTTGTTCTTGAAGCAAATCCAATTCTTCATAATTATCAATTACGGGAATCGTATTTTTATGACCGTTATTGATTAATCGGGCAATGTTAGTCACATATTGATCTCTTTTGAAACCATTACAAACTATAAATGAATTTTTAGTAATTTTCCCTTGCGCCATTAAATTCTCTACGATATTAATATCGAACGCAGAAGAAGTTTCAATATGAATATTGTTTTTTAAAGCTTCATTCAAAATAAATTCGAAATGAGAACTTTTAGTACAATAGCAATAAAAATATTTAGCCTCATAACCATGTTTTTCCATAGAATTTCTAAACCACATTTTGGCTTTGTTGATATTCTCAGAAATTTTAGGCAAATAGGTAAACTTTAAAGGTGTACCATATTGTTCGACCAATTTCATTAAATCAATACCATGAAACTGTAAATTATCTTTAGTTAAGGTAAATTCTTCTTGAGGAAAATAAAAAGTTTGATTTATAAGGTCGGAATATTTTGTATTCATTTGAAAAAATAAATGTTAATTGAAAAATAGTACGAAAACGATTTGCAAAAGTAAAAATAATTTTACTTATTATGGTTTTAAATTAAAAAAATATTAGAACTTTATATAATCTTCAAACGCTAACAAAATCAATGAGTTATCTACTGTTTGGTTGATTTTTATTTCACCTAACTTGTTTAATAAAGCAAATTGTACTTTTCCGAACTCATTTTTTTTGTCAAATATTAGCAATTCAACAATTTTTTCGATGTCTGAAGCTGTAAAACTTACTTTTTCGAAAATATCTGTAATTATATATTTAATTTCTGCATATTCTTCAGGAGTAAGAAGACCTAATTGTAAAGATAAATGACTCTCAAGTATCATTCCAATTGCAATAGCTTCACCGTGCAAAAGAGTCGTTTTATCTTCAGCTTCTAAAAAGTAACTTTCAATGGCATGTCCTAACGTATGTCCGAAATTCAAAGCTTTACGGATTCCGTTTTCGGTAAGATCTTGAGATACAATTTCGTTTTTAATCTCAACTGATTGTTTAATTAAAACATCTAAATCATCAGTATTTAAAGACTTTAAATCTTTTAATCTATCCCAATAAGGTTTGTCGTAAATTAGGCCATGTTTTAACATTTCAGCTAAACCGGAACGCATTTCGTTGGCTGGTAAAGTTTCTAGGAAAGAAGTATGAATCATAACTGCTTTAGGTGCTTTAATTACACCTATTTGATTTTTTAAATTTCCTAAATCTACGCCGTTTTTACCTCCAATTGAAGCATCAACCATAGCTAAAAGAGTAGTGGGAATATTTATAAAATCGATACCTCGTTTAAATGTACAAGCTACAAATCCGCCAATATCAGTAATTACACCGCCACCTAAATTTAATAAAATACTTTTTCTATCAGCTCCTAATTCTATTAAAGTATGCCACAAATCTATACAAGTGTAAAGATTTTTATTTTCTTCTCCCACTTCAATTTCTATAATTTCGATATCAATTTCAGTTGGTAAGTTAGCTAAAAAAACAGGTAAACATTTTTCGTTTGTATTTTCATCTACTAAAACAAAAATTTTAGAATACAGGTCTTTTTTAAGGATACTTTCTAAATAAGTAAAACCATCTTCATTAAAAAAAATAGAATACGAATCGGCTTGAATTGGAGTCATTGCTTTTTTTATAAAATTCTTTGCAAAATAAATTAAAAAAAAGGAGAAATCAGTACTTCAATAAGTATATTTGCATTCCTAAATTTTCATATCATATAATGGAAAAAATATTTAACAATACAGAAAACGCCTTTTCTTTAAAATCTAACTCTGAATTGAACAGAGCCCACTTCTTATTTCAAATGATTGGTAAACCATCATTGGTGAAAATAGGAACCTCATTAACCAATTTTGCTTTAAAATTTCATTTACCTGTAGAAGGATTAATCCGTAAAACCGTATTTGATCATTTTTGTGGCGGTGTAAGTGAACAAGATTGTTTGCAAGTTGTAGCTAACATGTATACTAAAGGGGTTTCTTCGGTTTTAGATTATTCTGTGGAAGGTAAAGAAGAAGAAGAGCAATTTGATGCTTGCTTAAAAATGACTTTAAAAACCATTGATTTTGCCAAAGAAAACCGTGCAATTCCTTTTGCCGTTTTTAAACCTACAGGATTAGGAAGAATTGATTTGTATGAAGCTATTGGTGCTAAATCAGAATTAAGTACGAGTGAAAAAGAAGAATGGAATAGAGTAGTAGCCCGATTTGAGAAGATTTGTCAGTATGCTTATGAAAATGATGTGCAAATTTTAATTGATGGCGAAGAAACTTGGATGCAAGATGCCGCTGATGATTTAGTGGAACGTATGATGGAAAAGTATAACAAAGAAAAAGCTTTAATTTTTAACACCTTACAATTGTATCGTTGGGATCGAGTACCTTATTTAAAAGCCTTACATGGTAGAGCTAAAGAAAAAGGATTTCATATTGGAATGAAATTAGTTCGTGGTGCTTACATGGAAAAAGAAGCCAAAAGAGCCGCTGAAAAAGGATATAAAAATCCAATATGTGAAAGCAAAGCAGCAACTGATGCGAATTTTAATGCCGGTTTAAGTTATATGTTAGATCATATTAACGAAATGGCCGTTTTTGCAGGAACACATAATGAAGAAAGCTCGTATTTATTGATGCAATTGATGGCAGATAAAGGGATTGCTAAAAATGATACCCGAATTTGGTTTGGTCAATTATACGGCATGAGTGACAACATTAGCTATAATTTAGCTGCGAATAGTTATAATGTAGCTAAATATTTGCCATTTGGACCTGTTAGAGACGTGATGCCCTATTTAATTAGAAGAGCACAAGAAAACACATCTGTGGCTGGACAAACAGGAAGAGAGCTTGCTTTATTAATTTCAGAGCGAAATAGAAGAAAATTGAAATAAATTCAAATAAATTTAAAATCCTGAAGTAATTCAGGATTTTTTTATGCAATAAATTTTCTTTTGACTTCTTCAGTTGGTATCATGCAACT
The DNA here is from genome assembly GCA_964621245.1 of uncultured Flavobacterium sp. Taxonomy (GTDB): domain Bacteria; phylum Bacteroidota; class Bacteroidia; order Flavobacteriales; family Flavobacteriaceae; genus Flavobacterium. The sequence goes on along the minus strand of CAZULO010000211.1, from coordinate 734 downwards.
TTCTTTTTTTCCAAACCAATTATATCTGTTTTTTGCGATAAAATCATAAAAAATATTTTTGATACTTGTCGGAATAAAGTTAAAAATCAAAAGTATTTTTACCGAAGAAGATAGCTGTTTAATGATTCTAAAAACAGCTTCCGACTTTATAAAATAAGCATAACCCGGTTCGTATACTATAATACTATCAATTGAAGGATCAATTCCTAAATAGTTTAGGATAGTTTGTCCAGTTTCACTCTGTAAAGCTACAAATCTAAAAATATCTTTTGTATCATTTTTTATAACAAAATTGACTTTATCATTGCAATAATTACAAACTCCATCGAATAAAATTATTTTTTTATCTTTTGGTAACTGATTTATTTCCATTCATCTAGCGTTAAAATTTGAACCTGACTTTTAAGTCTTTCCATTAACATCGTCATTATTCGTTTGTTTAAGTTAGAAGCGTTTTTAATATATTCTTGATATTCTTCTAGACTAAATAGTCCGATAACTATACCTTTTAAAACATTTCTAAACTTACTGTCTTTTTGAATCGCATTTTCAATATATTTCTCCTTTTTTTCAGCGGAAAGTTCAAAAAAAGTATTTTTTTGTTTGGAGGCATAATTTATAAACACCGCAATAAATAAATCATTTTGTAATTTAAGAATAGGACGTAACGTATTGTTTTGAAAGTATTCTTCGCTCAAAGAAGTTACTTTATCATTTCCAAACTTGACTGTTTT
>CAZULO010000210.1:0-5065 GCA_964621245.1 uncultured Flavobacterium sp. | reverse complement strand
AAAAATAAAATATGATTTGGAATCCAACAGAAGGTATCGATTTAGGTTTTTTCATGATTCGTTTTTACAGCTTAACTTGGGTTGTAGCCTTTGCTTTAGGCTGGTATATTGCCAAATTCATTTTTGTAAGAGAAAATGAATCTATTGAAAAACTTGATAATATATTCATGTACACCATTTTAGCTACTATGTTAGGTGCGCGTTTAGGACATGTTATTTTTTATCAATCCGAATTATTTACACAAGATCCATTAAGTGTGTTATTACCAATTAGTACACAAGGCGGACTACATTTTACAGGGTTTAGCGGTTTGGCAAGTCATGGAGCAGCCATCTCCATTATTCTAACCATGTATTACATTAAAGCAAAAGTAATACAACGCCCTTTATTATGGATTTTAGATAGAATTGTAATTCCTGTGGCTTCTGGAGCTGTTTTTATTCGTTTAGGAAACTTTATGAATTCTGAAATTTTCGGAAAAGAAACTGCTAAAGAAAGTTTCATGGCTATGAAATTCATCAAAGGAGAAGACAATTTACCTCCAAAAATAGCGGCGCAATTGACCAATATTCCAGATGGAAATCAGGCATATAATGCGATTGCAAATGACATCCAATTTAAAAGTATTTTAGACAAAATTCCATATCGATATCCAGCCCAATTGTTTGAAGCCATTTTATATGTTCCGGTATTCTTCATATTATTTTACATGTATTGGAGAACCGATGCAAGAAACAAACCCGGATTAATTTTTGGAACCTTTTTGGTATTACTTTGGTCGGTTCGATTTTTTGTAGAATTTGTAAAAGATAGTCAAGGTGGTTTTGAAGAATATCCAATGTTCAATGCCCTTTCAACAGGACAATGGTTGAGTATTCCTTTTATAATACTTGGATTTTATTTCATTTATGCGTCTCAAAAGAAAACCGTATCTAACCATAGTTAAAAATTATAAAACACGACTTGAACGTGTTTTTTTATTCTCTAAATTTGAAATATTAAAATCTATACTTATGAAAAAAATATTTTTAACAGTTGCAACTGTATTGGTCACGTCATTCACTTTTGCACAAAGTTGTTGCCAATTAGCGTTTGCTTCTAACGACGGAAACATGGCAGAATTTACTAGCGATGAAAGTTTCATAGCTTCACATCAGTTACCCTTAGCGTACACACACAACTCTGAAGTTGGTGGCGCTATGATTACCTTTTCTACAACTGATACAACAGATGGAAATGCGTATTTCGTAAAAGCAAAAACCAAATCCAACCAATGGCTTTTTGTATACCAAGAATGGTGGGGTTTAAACGATCACATTAAAAAACAAGCCGACATTTTATATAATGAATTAGGCGGAAACGTAAATGTTTTAGCCATTGATATGTACGATGGAAAAGTGGCTACCACTCGCGAAGACGCAGCAAAATACATGCAAGGTGCTGATGAAAAACGTTTAGAAAATATCGTAAATGGCGCTTTAGTTTATGCTGGCAAAAAAGCAAAAGTAGCAAGTATTGGCTGGTGTTTTGGTGGTGGATGGGCTTTGAAGTCTGCAATTTTATCTAAAAAACAAGCAGTGGGTTCTGTGATGTACTATGGTATGCCAGTTCAAGATGTAGAAAAATTAAAAACTTTAAATTGTGAGGTTTTAGGCTTATTTGCAACTGAAGAATGGATTTCCAAACAAATCATTGAAGAATTTGCTACGAATATGAAAACAGCTAATAAATCGTTAAACTATAAAATTTTCGAGGCAGCTCATGCTTTTGCTAATCCGAGTAATCCAAAATTTGATGAAAATGCGGCAACCGAAGCAAATGCTATGGCCGTGAAATTTTTAAAAGAAAAATTCAAGATATAATAAAAAAAACGTGTCAGACATTAATAATCTGACACGTTTTTAAAATAACCCCAATTCACTACATTGTTTTGATTACTTTACCAAAAAGAACTGTTGTATTGGTTACCACTTTCAAATAATAAATAGCATTTGGTAAACCCGTTAAATCTATTTTATATTGTTTAGAGATATCGTTTTTGTAAAAAATTAGTTTTCCTGTCGTATCAAAAACATAGATTTCATTTGCTTTTTTATTTAAATCAATTGTGACAAACCCATTCGTTGGATTTGGAAAATAACTCCATTTAATGGTGTCGTTATTTAAAATTTCATCTTCAATTTTAGTATTTACAGGATAATTATCATTCAAAATACATGGCTTCGTTTCTGAAAATTGTAAAATCACTCTAAGCATTAAATCGTTAAGCATTTCAACTTTATAACTTTTCGTACTAGGTGCTATATGATCATTACCTATTCCGCTATGATTGGTGATAAATAAATACGTTCCATTAGTTTCTAAAGCAATCGCACGCATTAAATACTCTGTACTTTTGTCTATACCACTGGCCGCAATTGTTATAATTCTGATACCTTTTTCTGCTGCTAATTTGGTTAATTCATGCAATTTTTTGACTTTTTCATCATCATAATGTGGCGGCGCATCTAATAAAACAAATAATAATTTTGTCGTAGCGTCTTCCTCCCAACTTAAATGATGGATCGAATTTTCTAAACCTTCTATCACAGCTTCTGGAAAATCGCCACCTTGATCGGCCTTTTGATGTTGCATAAAACGTATCAAATCTGATGAGTTATCTGTGAAATCAAAATTTTTAACCACATAATCATCCCCTTTATCTCTATAAAAAACACTTCCCATTTTTAAATCCACTTCAGGTAAAGATTTTTTTGTTTTAGCGATAACATCGTTTAATTCTGCTTGTAAATATGAAATCTCATCTTGCATAGAACCTGTAGCGTCTATCATAAAAGCGATATTTACCTTATTTTTAGGATGACACGCTTTCTTATATTGATAGGTATTTATGCCTTTATGAAATTCTATAGCTTTTACAATAATAACATTGAAATCCGAATCTGAAATAGCTACATCTTTAGCAACAGTAACACTTGTATCGTTGGGTTGGTACCAAAGTTCAGCTCTTCCTGTATTATCCGTAACAGCTGTCCAAATGATTGTTTTTTGGTCATCTAACAAATGTACTTTTTCATTCTGAATAGCATAACCGTCTTGATTAGTTAGCACTAAAGAATACCTAAAAGTGGGAGCAAATTGCCAATGGGTTTTACATTGTGATAATTCTTCTTTAGTTAATCCTTGCCAGTAGTCCCAATTACTAAAATCATTTACTTCTCCAGCTGTTAATTGTCCTGCTTTTTGATTGGTACTTACAGCTTCATGATCTATAGCAGTATCATCAGACTTAGATTCCCTTCCTCTTACTATTATTTTATCTACTTTAACCGCTTCACTTGGTGTAATTGCAAGTCCAGAAACTTTGCCTGTTAATGCTTTCACACTTTCTGATTTAGAAGATGAAATTTCAGTTGCAGCTACTGTTGAATAACTCGAAGTTACAACAGAATTTTTTATCTTAATGCCAGTAGTGCCAGTTATAACAACAGATTCAATCATTTTAGAATCACTTTTCAAATTGACATCTAACGTTTTTTTGAGAACTTTTACTTCTTGGGTAATAAATCCTAAAAAGGAAAATACAAGAGTACTTCCAATTTTTGCATCAATACCATAATATCCATTATCATCGGTAGTTGTACCTTTTTTTATTCCTTTTATCTGAACCACTGCTCCAGGTAAAGGTATTCCGTTTTCAGTTACCCGACCTACAATTTTATTCTTAAATGGATTAACCGTTACATCAACAAAAGAATCAGCTATTAAAGTATCAAACTTGATTTCGTTTTTGGTTAATTTAGAAATTTTTACAGTTTTGGTAATCTTACCGCTGTACATAAAATTTAATTCGTCATTTATTTTTCCTTTTATAGAGAAATTACCTTGTTCATTAGAATAGCAAATAAAATTATTTGAGGAATTTAGTATTTCAACATTTGATAAAGGCTTATTTTTTTCGTCAGATATGGTTCCTGAAATTAAATTGGAAGAATCTTTAGTAGTAAAAGAAAATAAAAGAGACAGCCATAAAACTATAACCATGGGCTTTTTCAAAAGAATAGTGTTTTTCATATATGTAAAATTTATTTTTAAGCGGTCATATATGATATCGCTTTATTTTCATTGGTGTTTGCTTGCACAAACAAGTAGTTAATGGCGATTTCATAATAAGTAGTATTTATTACATAGATTATAATTTTTACGAAAAGGTTGGAAAGGAAATCAAAAAAAGTACTAAAAAAAAGAAAGCACTTGTAATTACAAGTGCTTTCAAAATAATATATTTATAAATTATCCTCTGAACTTCCATTCAAATTCGTCTTTATCATTGATGATAGCGCCAATTTCAACTTCTACGACTTCATCATAATCTACATGAAAAAACAACCAGTTATCTTCGTTAAAGTAAATATCGATCCCTTCTTCTGAATCTTTTTCAAAAGAGACAATTTTTTGAATAGCTAATTCACCTTGAACCAAATCCCAAGGCTGATTAATAATTGTGGCACCAAACAATTTTATGGCTGGATTTGTAGTGGTAATGTACCCCAATTTCATGTCTTCTTCTACATAAAAAGTTAACTTCATACGTTCTTTGTTGTACACGTAAATTGTATTATTTTCGTCGTCTGTAAAGGTTTTATTTGGTTTACCACATAAGGCTTCCACGTATTTTGGAGTCATCCCAAACTCCAATCTATCAATTCCGTTTTTTAATTTAATTTCCATGGTTTTAGGTTTTATAAAAACAAAGTTAGGGTTTTTAACTAATGATTTTGCAAATAATTCAAAATTAATATTTTCACCAGAGATTCACATATTTTCTTTCAATCTATCTAAATAAGCAGTGAACAGGCGGCAATTATGAATAAAAAAAACCACGAAAATCAATTGAGATTCGTGGTTTAATATATTTAAAAAAATCTAATTAGATTTTAATACGCTTTCTTTCGTTTTCAGTTAAATAAATTTTTCTTAAACGGATAGATTTTGGTGTACATTCTACGTATTCATCTTTTTGAATATACTCTAAAGCTTCTTCAAGAGAGAAAATAACTGGAG
>CAZULO010000209.1:0-5076 GCA_964621245.1 uncultured Flavobacterium sp. | reverse complement strand
AGCAAGGCAATTTTTTCGAACTGCTTTTGATTGAGTTCGTTCCATGATGTTGGTAGGTTTAAATTAATTTTCATCGAATTGTTTTTTATTTTCTTGTAAAAGTTTACGCTCCGTAAAATGAATTTCGACTTCTATTTTACCTATTTGAAGAAATAAAATTTCACTTACAGTTGCAAGCATATCTACCTGCGCAAATAATTGTGCACGTTTTTGTTTTAATTTTTGTAATTGATCTTCCATTTTATTTTTTCTTTTCAATTTTTATTATTTTACTTTCTCCACAATCATCAAACACTTTAGCAGTTAATTGTTTTTTACCTAGAAAACGTGTTTTAATTCCGAAAAACTTCCATTGTCTGCGTTCTTGATAAACTACTGCATCGGTTTTGTTTTTAAATTCACGTGAATTGATTTCTACTTTTAAATCTTTTCCCGAATAGGTGATTTTACCTTTTATAGTTTGGCATTTTGTAGTATCAATAAAACTTTGTTCATCTGTAATCCCTGAACGAATTGAATTGATCAGTTTAGATACATCTGTACTTTGTTTAGTGGTGTCTTTATGATAATAATTATTAGTGGTGATACTTTCTAAACGCGATTCTTTAATACCTGATTGCTTTAATTTCGATTGCAAATCTTTGTTTTGGTATTCTAGGTATTCTTTCATTTCCTGAGTTGTCAAAATTTGACTTGTCAATCTTAGACTATCCGACATTCTCAATTGTCTTGCATTTTCAGTTTGGCGAAGGTTTTCTTCTTTTTGGTATTGTCTGTCAAAATACAGAAATACTACAAAACCAGCTATTCCGATATAGAATAGCTGTTTTAAATTTGATATTATATTGATTGGTATCATATTTTATTGATTTATTTCATGGTAAAATGTTGATAGATTAAAATTGAAATTTAAAATCTGCCAATCTATTTTTCCAACCTTTAATAAAACGTTTTTGACTTGGATTGTTTTTTACAATATCATCAAGAAATTTAACACGAGCAGCAAAAATTTTATCGAATAATGCTTCTGCATCTTTTTCAATTTCTTCGTTAATTTTAGCAAGTGTTTTTGGTCCGACAATTCCATCTTGTGTAAGTCCTAAAATACGCTGAGGAATAACAATTCCCCATTTTCCAGAACCCCAATACCAATCGACAAGTATATTTGCAATTGATTGATTTTTTATTTTATCTGCTTGCCATTTATCCCAATACTTACGAAGAACAAATTTGAAATCATCTTTAGAAAGTAATTTCATATCTGCATCATTTATAATGCCATCACCATTTTTGTCATAGCCTAATAACTTCCAAGCTGAAACAGTTACACCCATATTTGTAGCACCACCTCTATCCAATGGATCGTTAACAAAACCACCTTCCCATTTAGCAACAATTGGAGCTAACTTTTCTATTTTACTGCCTTGATATTTTGACTTATCAAAAGGCGCTTTTTTTAATTCTGCCATGATTAAAATTCTTTACATTTATCTTTTACTCTTTTAGAATATTTTTCCATTAGATTTTTACCTATAAACCCACAGGCCCCACCTATTAAACCGAAAATTATTACCTTAAATAATTCAAGTAAGTTTTCTATCAAAAAATTATGGTCTTGAAGAAAAGCGATTGATCCACAAATCGCCCCAGATATTATTGAAACTAATGGATTGGAATGATGATTACTCATTGTTTTCATTTTTTTTAGTTATTACTTTTTCTGCTATTCTTAAAATAAATCTGGGGAATGTCATTAATGCAATAGAAATGATATTTATTATCATTTCTGGATAAGTATAAGATAGAGTATTTGTTGCGTATCTGTAGAACTGGATTAACATGATTCCAATTCCAATAAAAAGCATAAAATATCTTGCAATTTCTTGTCGTGTCCTATTACTCATATCTAAATTTTTAATCGTTTGTTTTTAAAAAAGATACTAAGAATAGTAAACTAGCAATTCCTAAAATGCTATAAGTCAATATTTCATAATAAAAATTTATGTTGAAACAAAAAACCACAGCTAAACAATTAAAAATATAGTATACTGATAGATAAAATGTAGCAGCAGTTTTTCTGAAACAGAAATGTAATCTATCCCTCCATAAGAAAATTGAAAAGAACAGAATAAACAAACATAGTTGTGATAAAAAAGGATAGACTTTTACAAGATAAAAATCATTACATTTTTCAGTAACAACATGAAAATATTTTACATAAAAAAAACTGAACCATTCGATTAATAAAACCGCAAAAATTGAATAAATCAAAATTGGTTTTTTATTGTTTTCGAATTTTTTCTGAACTACTTCAGAAACTCTACAAAGAGAGCAAGGTGATAATGCTGCCATAATTTTTTAAAGTTTAATAAATTTTATTGATTTGAATAATGAAACAAAGGTTAATCCAAAGTAAATGAAACCCCAAACCCAAAACCAGTTTGTATTTCTTTTTCTTAATCGTTGACAATATTCTTTGTTGGATTTTAGCAAGTCTTTCAGGCTTTTTGCCATAATGTCTTCATGATCGTGAATAACGCTTTCAGGCTCTAAACCTCTAATTATCCAACGATCATTTATAATGCTAGTGCCATTGTATTGTTTTGGATTTTTAATGAAATAATCACAAGCGATTCTGAATTTCATTTCATCGTAAGCATCAAAACCGAAATCTTGCCAAATTTTAATAACAAACTCTATTTTTTCACGAATTACAGATAGTTCCTGAAAGAAGAAATTGTTTGTGCTTCTTTTGTTCAGAATGTAAATTGTTGCTAAAAAAATGATTACATAAATTATAGTCATAGCGCATCAAATTGATTGTACAATGTTTGTATTTCAGAATCAGTTATTTCAACTGATAAATTATCAGCCATAGCAAAAGCCTGATTTAACTTTTCCATTTGATTTAATTCTAAAAAAGTTCTGCATTTTGTTCTATAATCAATGCAAAAAGCTTTAAATATTTCATATCTATTTTCAGCATATTCATACTTGAAAATAATCAGCTTATAAAAGTTTTCAAGCTTTGTAGAACCTAATTCAATTCCGAAATATTGAAGCGTTTCAATCAAAGAAGCATCTGTAAAATCTCTGTTCATTTCTTTTTCCAAAGAATTACTTAATGGAATTGAAACTTTTAAACCTTTTGCTACTGCATATTTTTCATCATACTCCGATTTTTGATTTTGTAAGTATTCAAATGAACCATATTTGCCCATAGAGCTAGACAAAGCTCGCATCATTAGATAATTGTATCTTTTGATTATTTCTTCTTCTTGCTCCTTTGTATCTAAAACAAAGCCTTCAATCCAAACAGAACCATTCCATTCGGGTTGTTTTAAATCATCACTAGGTAAAATAGATGTCAATACCCATTCAGAAACTAATTGACCTCCAATAGTTTTTTCTTGATTATCATCTAACCATTTTTGTGTATGAATTCCACCAAATCCGTTGCCATTTACAATACGTACTTTTTTCATTTTAATCGAATTTAAATAACATTTGGATTGCTTGTAAAATATAAGCGCCACCGCCTCCTGTATGTCTCCATGCAATTTTAATTCCTGTTACAGCTCCTAGTGTATTGGTTGCAATATTCAATGGAACTCTTGTATATTTATTTGCAGAAGAAGTAGTAACAACTTGCTGCACCAAAGTTTGTTTATTAGTTTCTGAAGCCACATCAGTACCATGAGCAAATGTGAATGATTGCACAAAAATTTCATAAGTTTTTGAGCTAAATCCATTATCGGCTACAAAGATTAATTCAGATAAAGTAGAAGCTCCGTTAACTACGAAAAAGTTACAATCCACTAAAGATGAATTTGGAATAGCACCATTCCCCAATGATACATTTGCATTTCCGTTTAATATATTTGATGAGTTTTTTGCCCAACTACGCCATGTATTTATTGAAGCTACATATTCATCATACAATGGTGTAAATAATCTTACAAATTGCGAATTAGAACCGCCACTACTAATAACTAAATCACCAGTTCCTTTTATTGATTGACCGTTTATAGTTTTTAAATCCTGCCATGATTTATAATGTTCCTCTAAAGCAGAAGAACGTATCATAAAGTCAATTCTTTCTTTACTTGGAATAACTAAATTTGCTAAAGCTTTAAAAACAAAGAAAAAATCTTGAGCAGCATCAAAGTGATTTAAAATTATTGGATTTTCAGTATCATTTATAATAGTAATTATTTTGCCTTCGTGTGGAATTTCAGAAGTAGTATCAGCATTAATAACATCCATTGAAAGTCCTTTTACATTTACAATGTTACCTTGTAAAAGAATTACCCTTCTCCCTTTTTTATTCAAAGGAATTACAATGTTAGTTCCAGGAGTTACTCCTGTGTAAAGCTGAACATTGTCAAAATCTTTTTGTTGAAATAAATTACCTACAATTGAAGCTTCTTGGTCGCCTACAATATCACCAGAAATATTCCATGATGTTAATAGAACTGTATTTTCTGGAAAAGTAGGTTGTAATGCAATTGTATCACTTTCCAAACCTTGTTGTAATTCTATAGTATTGCTTGTGTTTAATAATGCATTGTCTATTCGTTGAAATCCTTCTGAAGCTTCAGAAACAGTTAAAACAACAGGAGCATTATTTTGATAGGTTACACCATTAATTTTCCAAACAAAGCCAACTGAAAAAGTGAACACATTACCAACGCGAGTAATTGTTCCTAAAGAAATAATAGAATTTCCAGCAGAAAAAACTACTGGACTACATGGAAATGGATTATTTGTACCTGTTATCATATTTCAAATTTCAGTTTATTTAGTGCGAAAAAATAGGACAGTTTATATGCCTAAAATTCCTTTTGTGTTGTAAGGTTTGTAACCTGGTAATGATTTTGCGTTTTTTAATAAAGCAAATTCACATTGATTGAAGGCACTAGGATTAGCTTCAATAATTTCTGTTACCATTTTTAAATATTGTGTGCCGTTGTTTATTTCTTCTTCTGCTAAAGATTTTAACTGATCAACAGATTTTCCATAAGAAGGATTTTCACGACGGCCATCGCTCATGTTTTCAAAATCGATACGCAAACC
>CAZULO010000208.1:0-5150 GCA_964621245.1 uncultured Flavobacterium sp. | reverse complement strand
AGGTATGTTATCTGCAATGCAAAACAAAGGATAATTAGTTTTATCAAATAAATTACAATTTAATTAACTAAACTAATTATTACGAAATGGCAGGAGGAAAATTAACCCCTAGACAGAAGATGGTAAACCTAATGTACTTGGTTTTCATCGCAATGTTGGCATTAAATATGTCAAAAGAAGTATTATCAGCATTTGGAAATTTTAATGATAAATTTTCTGAATCTAATAAATTAACAGATGAAGCAAATGGTAATTTATTATCAGCTTTAAATACAAAAGCTAGTGACGAACCAGCTAAGTATGCAGAATCTGCCAAAAAAGCATCAGAAGTAGCAAAAATTTCAAAAGATTTTGTTTCCTTCATAGAAAGCGTTAAAGGTGAAGTAACTTCAGGTTATGAAGTTGACGAAAATGGTAAGTTACCATTTGAAGCAATGGACAAATCAAGCATTGACGAAAAATGGTTTTTAGGAGATGGTTACAGCGCAAGAGGAAAAGAAATTGTTTCTAGTATTGATAAATATGTTGCTGATATTAAAAAAGTATTGGGAGCTGATGTAAAATACATTCCTTTCATCAAAGAAATTGAAAAGAAATTTTCAACAGCTGATATTAAAAATAGAGAAGGTGTAAGCGTAAAATTCTTGGATTACAAAACTAAAGGTTTTCCAGATGTATCTACTTTAACTTTTTTAACAGCATTACAAAACGATGCTAAAAATACTGAAGCTGGAGCATACAACTTGTTCTTAGGAAATGCATTAAAAACTGCAGCTTCAATGAAAAATTTCCAAGCAATTGTAGTTTTAGATAAAAATGCTTATTTCCAAGGTGAAAAAGTAACTGGTAAAGTGGTTTTAGGTCGTTATGACGCTAACACAAAACCAACTTCATTCAAAGGACCTGGTAAAATTGAAAATGGACAAGCTGTTATTTCTATGACTGCTGGTGGTATTGGAGAACAAACAATTTCAGGACAATTTGGTTTCTTAGAAGATGGAAAAGAAATTCCATTAAAATTCGAAGGTACTTATGTAGTTGTTCCAAGACCTAATCAAGCAATAATTTCTGCTGATAAAATGAATGTTGTTTATAGAGGAGTGGACAATCCAATCTCAGTATCTATACCTGGTATTTCGTCAGATAAAGTAACTGCTAGCGCAGCTGGAATGAGACCAACATCTAAAAAAGGATCATTTATATTAACTCCTACTACTGGAAATACTGTGAAAATTACTGCATCTGGAAAATTACCTGATGGGACAACAGTTTCAAGTAGTATTGATTTTAGAATAAAAGGATTACCTTCACCTACTGGTAAAATTAGAGGTGATATATCTCCTAAAGGTCCAAAATCAAGTTTAGAACAATCAACAGTTACTGCAGTAATGGAAGATTTCGATTTCCCAATTTCAGTTAACGTAACTCAATTCAACTTAAAAGTTCCTGGACAACCAACTGTTGTTGTTTCAGGTAATAGAATGAATGCCCAAGCATTAGCAGCAATAAAGAAAGCTGGAAGAGGCGATGTAGTTGTAATTAACGAAATCAAAGCTTCATTTGTAGGGATTCCAGTAAAACCTAAAGCAGTTTCTGCTTGTACATTTGAGGTTCAATAATAAATAAAAAAATAAAAAAATGAATTGGAGAAATTTTTTATTAGTAGCAGTATTTAGCGTAAGCACATTTTCGTTTGCTCAATCTAATTTACTAAATGCAAAAACACCAGCTGACATCGGAAAAAAGACAGAAGCAGAGTTAAATGCAGACAATGATAGACCATTACCTTACGGATATGTTGGTGATAGAGATATTTTAATGGGTAAAGCGGTATGGGAATTAATTGATGTGAATCAGAGAGTTAACTTCCCTATGTATTATCCTGTAGATGATTCTAAAGATTTAGGTCCTGACAGACTTCCTCTTTACCAAGTTTTAATGAACGGAATTAAAGAAAAGAAAATTACCGAAGTTTATGACTCTGGATATTTTACAACAAAAAAATCTTTAGAAGATATTGAAAAAGTATTATCTTTTAAGGACACATTGGATCAAGGAATTGAAGAATTAAACTCTGGTGCATCAAAAGTATCTGAAGAGTTTATAGTTAAATATGAAATTAAGCCAATAGATGTAGCCGGTTATAAAGTAAAAGGTTTTTGGTACTTTGACAAACGTCAAGGCGAATTGAAATATCGCTTACTTGGTATTTGTCCAGTTGTACCAGACGTTTACACATTAAAAGGTGGTACAGAAAAAGCTGAATATGTAGATTTATTTTGGATTTATTTTCCAGACGCTAGAGAAGTTTTACACGGTGCAAAAGCATTTAATGAAAAGAATTCAGCAATGCCTTTTACATTTGATCATTTATTAAATTCAAGACGATTTGGAGCTGTAATTTATTTAGAAGAAAATGTTTATGGCGACAGAGAAATTAAAGAATACATGAAAGAAAATTCTCAAATGCAGTTATTAGAATCTGAAAGAGTAAAAGAAAAAATACGTAATTTCGAATTAGATATGTGGAATTACTAATTAAAATATTTCTCCAATCATAATATATAAAAAACTCTTACTTCGGTAAGAGTTTTTTTTTGTTTTGTAAAAGTAATACACGCAATAAGTTTAAATTTGTAAAAGTTTTAAAAAATAAAAATGGAAGTTGATTATCTTATTATCGGTTCTGGATTAGCGGGAATATCCTTTGCACAAACTTGTTTAGAAAATCAAATGAAAATTTTGGTGCTAAATGATAATTCACAAAACTCAACAACAATTGCAGGAGGATTATACAATCCTGTAGTATTAAAAAGATTTACTAAAATTTGGGAAGCTGAAGCACAATTAAAAATTGCTATACCTTTTTACAAAAAATTAGAAACTTTATTACAAGAAGAATTTTTATATGAAATTCCTCTTCTAAGAAAATTAAATTCCATTGAAGAACAAAACAATTGGTTTTCCGCTTCTGACAAACCTGCTCTATCCAATTATCTAAATACTAATTTAGAAACTTTACTAAATGAATGCATTTCAACTCAATATAAATTCGGAAAAGTTAATCAGACGGGATTTCTAGACACTAAAAAACTAAAAGAATCGTATACAAATTACTTAATTTCTAAAAATAGTTATTTGGAAGATACCTTTGACTACTCTAAATTAGTTATTAAAGAAAATCATATTGAATATAATACCATTAAAGCCAAACAAATTGTATTTGCTGAAGGTTTCGGGTTACACAGCAATCCGTTTTTCAACAATTTACCACTTGACGGAACAAAGGGAGAACTTTTAATTATCAAAGCTGAAAACTTAAATCTGGAAGAAATTATCAATTCCAGCATCTGGATTTTACCAATCGGAAATGATTTATATAAAGTAGGTGCTACCTACAATTGGGCAGACAAAACCACCAACCAAACTGAAGAAGGTAAAAACGAACTACTTTCCAACTTAAAAGACTTAATTTCATGCGAATTTGAAATTATCGAACATTTAGCCGGAATCCGACCAACTGTAAAAGACAGAAGACCTCTTTTAGGCAGACACCATGAACATAAAAACCTATATATTTTAAACGGAATGGGAACAAGAGGCGTACTTTTCGCTCCTTACCTATCCGACAAATTATTCCAATTTATTGAAAACAATGTCGAATTAGACAACGAAATCTCTATCAACAGAATTTACAAAAAATTATTCCGCTAATTTTTCTTTCCAATTTTTATCGAAATCAATAAAAAAATTGATCCAAATATTTCTCGACAAACGCATGATTACGGTGTTACATAAAATCAATGCGACCACAATTGCAATAAAAGAAGTTTTCAAAGTAGATTGAAATCCGTAATGAGCAATTAAAAATGTGATAATTCCAATCCCAACGCCTAAGGCATAACTTACAAACATAGCGCCAAAAAAGAAAGAAGGTTCAATTTTATACACTTGACCACAATGGGAACATTTTTCATGCATAGCATAAATTTTCATCACGTTAAACGGATTGCCATCTAAATACATACTTTCCTCATGACATTTTGGACAACAACCTGTTACCATCGCATAAATTTTTGATCCTTTACCAAACATTTGTCTCTTTTTTATACAAAGGTAAGATAAGAGTAGTATTTTTGCAGACTATTAGAAAAAAATCATGCTGAATATACACAATCTTTCTGTTTCCTTTGGTGGAACGTATTTATTTGAAGAAGTAACCTTTAGAATGGGCGCTGGAGACCGCGTAGGTTTGGTTGGAAAAAATGGCGCTGGTAAATCAACCATGCTTAAAATATTAGCTGGTGATTTCAAACCAGATTCTGGTCAAATTGCTACTGAAAAAGAAGTACGTATCGGATTTTTACGTCAGGATATTGATTTCGAAGGCGGAAGAACCGTTTTAGAAGAAGCCTACCAAGCCTTTAAAGAAATTAAATTCTACGAAGCAAAGATTGAAGAAATCAACCATCAATTAGTAACTAGAACGGATTATGAAAGTGAAGCGTATTCCGAATTAATTCAACAAGTAAGCGATTACCAACACCAATATGAAATTCACGGAGGCTATAATTATGTGGGTGATACCGAAAAAATCTTATTAGGTTTAGGTTTCAAACGCGATGTCTTCGAAAATCAAACCGAGACATTTTCTGGCGGATGGCGTATGCGTATTGAATTAGCGAAATTACTGCTACAAAACAACGACATCTTACTTTTAGATGAGCCCACCAACCACTTAGATATCGAGAGTATCATTTGGTTAGAAAGTTTTTTACGAAATTATCCTGGCGTGGTAGTAATTGTATCGCACGATAAAATGTTTTTGGATAATGTGACGAATCGTACTATTGAAATTTCTTTAGGAAAAGCGTATGATTTCAACAAACCGTATTCGCAATATTTAGAATTACGTCACGAAATTCGCGAGAAACAATTGGCGACTCAAAAAAATCAAGCCAAGAAAATTGAAGAAACTGAAAAGTTAATTGAGAAATTCCGTGCTAAAGCTTCTAAAGCTTCCATGGCGCAATCTTTAATTAAAAAATTAGATAAAGTAGAACGTATTGAAGTCGACGAAGACGATAATTCGGTCATGAATATTTCGTTTCCGGTTTCAAAAGTTCCAGGAAGAGTGGTGATTGAAGCGG
>CAZULO010000207.1:0-5216 GCA_964621245.1 uncultured Flavobacterium sp. | reverse complement strand
TTGGGTCAGTTGAAGAATTATACAATGAAATCGAAAAATCTATAGCAGCTGGTTTTCAAAAAGAAAATCCGTTTAAAGGTTTTGAAGTCGGAAATATGAGCGAAAGCAATTACGATTTAATCGATTTACATAAAAATATAGTAGATAAAATTACTTTAGTCTCTCCGTCAGGGAAACCAATGCAGCGTGAGGCTGACTTAATTGATGTTTGGTTCGATTCAGGAGCGATGCCTTATGCACAATGGCATTATCCTTTCGAAAACAAAGACAAAATTGACGAAAATAAAGATTTCCCTGCCGATTTTATCGCAGAAGGAGTAGACCAAACGCGTGGTTGGTTTTATACGTTACATGCTATTTCAACTTTAGTATTCGATAAAGTAGCCTATAAAAACGTAGTATCTAACGGATTAGTGTTAGATAAAAACGGACAAAAGATGTCGAAACGTTTAGGAAATGCTGCCGATCCGTTTGAAACACTTAAAGAATATGGTCCGGATGCCACACGTTGGTATATGATTTCAAATGCCAATCCTTGGGATAATTTAAAATTTGATTTAGAGGGAATTGCTGAGGTGCGAAGAAAATTCTTCGGAACGATATATAATACCTATTCTTTCTTTGCTCTTTATGCTAATATTGATGGGTTTACCTATAGTGAAGCTGAGGTGCCACTAGCTGAACGTCCAGAAATTGACCGTTGGATTTTATCAGAATTACATTCTTTAATTCAATTGGTAGACGAAGCATATGCCGACTATGAGCCAACTCGTGCCACAAGAGCTATTTCAGATTTTGTACAAGAGAATTTAAGTAACTGGTATGTACGTTTATGTCGCCGAAGATTCTGGAAAGGTGAGTATGCACAAGATAAAATTGCAGCGTATCAGACGCTTTATACCTGTTTAGAAACAGTAGCTAAATTGTCAGCACCTGTGGCGCCATTCTTTATGGATCAGTTGTATAAAGACCTGAATGCCACTACCCATAAGGAAAGTTATGAAAGTATTCACTTAGCCAACTTCCCAATTTCGGTTCAAAACTTTGTTGATAAATCGCTGGAAAGCAGAATGCAGAAAGCACAAACCATTTCTTCTTTAGTTTTATCTTTACGTAAGAAGGAAATGATTAAAGTACGTCAACCGTTACAAAAAGTAATGATTCCGGTACTTGACGAAACGTTCAAAGCAGAAATTTTAGCTGTAGAAGATCTAATAAAAGCAGAAGTTAACGTAAAAGAAATTGAGTTGTTACAAGATGCTTCTGGCGTTTTAGTGAAACAAATTAAACCAAATTTTAAAGCATTAGGTCCGCGTTTTGGTAAAGATATGGGGTTGATAGCCAAAGAGATACAGTCATTTTCTCAAGAACAAATCAATCAATTAGATAAAGAAGGTGAGATTATACTTGTTAGTTCAGAAAAAAGTATTACTTTAACACTCGAAGAGGTAGAGATTTCTTCTCAAGATATTCCGGGTTGGTTGGTTGCCAATTCTAATGGAATTACAGTAGCTTTAGACATTACTATTTCTGAAGATTTACGTAAGGAAGGAATAGCGAGAGAGTTAGTAAACCGAATTCAAAATATTCGTAAAGATTCTGGTTTTGAAGTTACAGATAAAATAAAGGTTCAAATTCAAAATAATGAAACTATTGAACAAGCCGTACAGGCCAATTTATCGTATATCCAATCAGAAACACTTACTAATGAATTGATTTTTGTATCCGAAATTAAAAATGGTATAGAAATTGAGTTTGATGAGTTAAAAACAATAATATTAATTTCAAAATAAAGAAATTATGATAGATGAAAAAATACGATTCTCAGATGCAGAATTACAAGAATTTAAAGAATTAATTCAATCTAAGTTAGATAAAGCTAAGACGGATTTAGATTTGATTAAAAGTGCTTATCTAAATGATTCTAATAACGGAACGGATGATACTTCTCCAACCTTTAAAGCTTTCGAAGAAGGAAGTGAAACCATGAGTAAGGAAGCGAATTCACAATTGGCCATCCGTCAAGAAAAATTTATTCGCGACCTAAAAAATGCTTTAATTCGTATCGAAAATAAAACGTATGGTTTATGTAAAGTAACGGGTAAATTAATCAATAAAGAAAGATTAAAAATCGTTCCTCATGCCACAATGAGTATCGAAGCCAAAAATTTACAGCGTTAATAACGTTAATAATTATACAAAACGCTCCTTTTGGGGCGTTTTTTATGAGTTAAAATTGCTACTTTTGCACAAACCATAAAAAAAATGAATCTAAAAAAAGCTTATTTATTCGTATTTCTAATTTTATTGATTGATCAGGTCAGTAAAATCTATATTAAAACTAATTTTTATATCAATGAACAAGTTAAAGTGTTCGATTGGTTTCGAATTTATTTTGTAGAAAATGAAGGAATGGCTTGGGGTGCAGAAATTCCTGGTGCTTATGGTAAATTGTTTTTGACTGTTTTTAGAATTTTTGCCGTCGGAGGTATTTCTTGGTGGTTAGCAGATTCTATTAAAAAAGGCTTATCCAATTATTTGACTTTCGCCATTACTTTAATTTTAGCTGGAGCGATTGGAAACATTATTGATTCTGTTTTTTATGGTGTTATTTTTAACGATAGTTATAGTCAGGTAGCCACTATGTTTTCCAATGAACCTTACGGAACTTGGTTTCACGGGGAAGTGGTAGATATGTTATATTTTCCAATCATCAAAGATATTCCTATGCCAGAATGGGTGCCTGTTTTAGGTGGAAAACCGTTTACTTTTTTTAACGCTATTTTCAATATAGCTGATGTTGCCATTTCTACTGGTTTTGGAATTTTAATCGTCTTCAACAAAAGATGTTTTAACTAACTAACAAAACTTAATTTTCTGTTATTTTAATCCTTGTTTATTCTAAATTTAAATAATCATATCGTAAATTTGCTATAAATTTTTACGTTATGTTTGATGTTCAGAAAATAAGAGCCCAATTTCCCATTTTATCACAAACGGTTAATGGCAAACCTTTAGTGTATTTTGATAATGGTGCCACGTCTCAAAAACCACAAGTAGTTATTGATAGTATCGTGGAATATTATTCTAAGTACAACGCAAATATTCATCGAGGTGTACATACGTTGAGTCAGTTAGCTACAGATGCTTATGAACAAGCACGATATAAAATTCAAAATCATTTTAACGCGAAACACCCTTTCGAAATTATTTTTACTTCTGGCACTACCGAAAGTATTAATTTAATTGCGAATGGATTTGCATCTTTACTTCAAAAAGGAGATGAAATTATCGTTTCAGCCTTAGAACATCATAGTAATATTGTGCCATGGCAAATGTTATGCGAACATACGGGTGCGATTTTAAAAGTAATTCCAATGAATCTTCAGGGCGAATTGATCATGGAAGAATATGACAACTTACTTTCGAATCAAACCAAATTAGTATGTTGTAATCACATCTCAAATGCCTTAGGTGTTTTAAATCCTATTGAAGAAATTATCCAAAAGGCACATGCAGTTGGCGCAGCAGTTTTAATTGATGGTGCTCAATCTTGTCCGCATATCAAACCGGATGTGCAAGCTTTGGATGTTGATTTTTATGTAACTTCTGCTCATAAAATGTGTGGTCCAACAGGAGTTGGAATGCTTTACGGAAAAGAAGAATGGTTACGTAAATTGCCACCTTATAAAGGCGGGGGAGAAATGATAGCCACTGTAACTTTCGAAAAAACTACGTATGCCGATTTACCCCATAAATTTGAAGCCGGAACCCCAAATATTTGTGGTGGAATAGCTTTCGGAGCGGCAATAGATTATATGAATGAAGTCGGTTTTGATAACATCGCCAAACACGAACATGAATTATTAGTTTACGGCACACAAAAATTACAAGAAATTGAAGGGGTGACTATTTATGGTCCAACCGATTTAAATAAAAAAGCTTCTGTAATCTCTTTCAATATTGAAAATATTCATCCGTACGATATTGGCACGATTGTGGATAAACTAGGTATAGCGGTCCGAACAGGTCAGCATTGTGCACAACCTATTATGGATTATTTCAAAATCCCAGGAACTATTCGTGCTAGTTTTGCCTTTTACAATACTAAAGAAGAAATTGATATCTTTGTAGCTGCGGTAAAAAAAGCAAAAATGATGTTGTCATAAATAAACTTAAGTAGTATTTGTGTCTTAGTTTGTTTGTATCTTTTATTAATGGTTTAAAAAATTAAAAAGTATGAAAGCAATTACTCTAGTAGCTACAATGGCAATTACCATTTCAAGTTGCAACTGTCAAAAAAAAGCAACTGCGTTGAATTCGGTAAAAGATGAAACGGTTAAAACTGAAATCGATACAAAAGATAAGAAGCAAAGCGAGGTGCCAACTGTTTATTATGAAGCCACCACAAGAGGTTTTTTTATGGCTTTGAAAGTAGAAAATCAAACACTTTTTATTTCAAAAGAAAGAGATTTTAAAGAATATTCTGATAAAATAGCTATTTCAGATGCCGATTGGAATGAAATTTCAACACTTGCAAAAGCTGTCGATTTAGATAAAGTAAAAGATTTGAAATGGCCAACAGAGAAAAGATATTATGATGGTGCCGCTCATGCGAATATTATCTTCGAAGCAAAAGGAGTGAAATATCCGGCTAACGGTTTTGATCATGGTTTCCCTCCTGCAGAAGTAGAAAAATTAGTAAATAAATTGACAACCATAGCAGAAACTAAATAATACTGAAATTAATTCAGCACAAATGATAATAAAAGATATACAAAACGAGATTGTAGACGAATTTTCTATGTTCGATGATTGGATGGAACGTTACGAGTACATCATCGAACTAGGGAAAGGTTTACCAATTATAGAAGAACAATACAAAACAGAAGATAATATCATTCAAGGTTGTCAATCTAAAGTTTGGGTTCACGCCGAAGAAAAGGACGGAAAAGTTTTTTTTACGGCTGATAGCGATGCGATTTTAACCAAAGGAATAATTGCGATTTTAATTCGTTCTTTTTCCAACCAAACACCAGCCGCAATCTTAGAAGCAAATACCGATTTTGTAGATGAAATTGGCTTAAAAGAACACCTTTCAGCTACACGTGCCAACGGTTTGGTTTCGATGATTAAAAAGATAAAAATGTATGCCTTGGCATTCGAAGCAAGAAATTAAATAAATTAGTTTCCAGTAACAGTCATAGTTTACAAAC
>CAZULO010000206.1:0-5239 GCA_964621245.1 uncultured Flavobacterium sp. | reverse complement strand
TCGTAAATCTAAATTCGTAAATCTAAAATCGTAAATCTTAAATCTTAAATATGAATCACTTCATCATAAGCAGCAGCTACAGCTTCCATAACCGCTTCACTCATAGTTGGGTGCGGATGAACTGCTTTTAAGATTTCATGACCAGTAGTTTCTAGTTTTCTAGCTACAACTGCTTCTGCAATCATATCGGTAACTCCAGCGCCAATCATATGGCAACCTAACCATTCGCCGTATTTGGCATCGAAAATTACTTTTACAAATCCGTCTGTATTTCCACCAGCAGTTGCTTTTCCAGAAGCTGAGAAAGGGAATTTACCTACTTTAATTTCGTAACCTTTTTCCTTAGCTGCTTTTTCAGTTAAACCAACAGAAGCAATTTCTGGAGTAGCATACGTACAACCTGGAATATTTCCGTAATCTAATGGTTCCACATGTAAACCAGCGATTTTTTCCACACATAAAATTCCTTCCGCAGAAGCAACGTGTGCTAAAGCTTGACCTGGAGTAATGTCTCCAATCGCATAATATCCTGGAACATTAGTTTGGTAGTAGTCATTCACTAAGATTTTATCTCTATCCGTAGCGATACCTACTTCTTCTAAACCAATATTTTCAATGTTAGTTTTAATTCCAACAGCAGAAAGTAAAATTTCAGCTTCAATAACTTCCTCTCCTTTAGCTGTTTTAACTGTTGCTTTTACACCATTTCCTGTAGTGTCAATTTTCTCAACTGAAGAATTAGTCATGATGTTTACACCCGCTTTTTTCATAGAACGTTCCATTTGTTTTGAAATGTCTTCATCTTCAACAGGAACAATATTTGGCATAAATTCAACAATAGTTACATCAGTTCCCATTGAATTATAGAAATGCGCAAATTCCACTCCAATCGCACCAGAACCTACAATAATCATAGATTTTGGTTGTGTTGGTAAAGTCATTGCTTGTCTGTAACCAATTACTTTTACACCATCTTGTGGTAAGTTTGGTAATTCACGAGAACGAGCGCCTGTAGCAATAATAATGTGATCAGCAGAATATTCAGTAACTTTTCCGTCTGCGGCAGTTACGTCAATTTTTTTACCTGGTTTTACTTTTCCAAAACCATCGATAACATCAATTTTATTTTTTTTCATTAAGAATTGAACCCCTTTGCTCATTCCACCAGCTACATTACGAGAACGGGCAACAACGGCGTTAAAATCTTTATCTACATTATCAACTTTTAATCCGTAGTCGGCTGCATGTTTTAGATAATCGAAAACTTGAGCTGATTTTAGTAAGGCTTTTGTTGGAATACAACCCCAATTTAAACAAACTCCACCTAAATTTTCTTTTTCAATAACGGCAACTTTAAATCCTAATTGTGAGGCTCTAATTGCTGTAACATATCCACCAGGACCACTTCCTAAAACTATAATATCATATTTCATAATGTATGTGTGTTTTCTTGTTTTTTATGATTGCGAAATTAGTAAATTTTTATTTATTTCTATGTATTTGATTGAATAATATTTAACACAAATTGCTTGAATTTACACTAAACTGATTTTAAATTTAACCACAGATTCGCTGATTTATGACTATAAAATAGTGTTGTGTTTTTCACGAAAAGATGAAGAGTCTCAAAGGGTTTTGATGCTAATAGTTTATTATTGCTCTAACTTTGAAATTAAATTCCTAAAATTAACTCAAAAATTAGAAAATAAAGTTATCTGTGTGTTTAAATAGCAACTTCAGGTTTTTCAAATTGTGCCTCGTATAATTTTTTGTAGTAACCGTTTGTTACTTGTAATAATTCTTTGTGTTTGCCTTTTTCTACAATTAAACCTTTATCCATAACAACAATAGTATCAGCATTTACAATAGTTGCTAAACGATGTGCGATGATAATTGAAGTTCTACCTTTAGTTAAAGTTTCTGTTGCTTTTTGAATTAATTCTTCTGAATGGGAATCAATAGAAGAGGTAGCTTCATCCAAAATTAAAATACTTGGATTGCTAATATAAGCGCGTAAAAAAGCAATTAATTGGCGTTGTCCAGAAGATAACATCACGCCACGTTCTTTTACATCATAATCATACCCATTTGGTAAAGAAATAAGGAAATCGTGAATTCCGATTTTTTTTGCTGCATTATAAACGTCTTCTCTTTTTATAGTTGCATCGAAAAGTGTAATGTTATGATAAATAGAATCCGCAAATAAGAAAACATCTTGCAAAACCATAGCGATTTCTTTACGTAACGTTTCTAAAGTATAGTCATTAATGTTAATAGTGTCGATAAGTATTTTTCCCGAATCAATTTCGTAAAAACGATTTAATAAATTAATGATAGTTGATTTTCCTGCTCCAGTAGCACCAACAATAGCAATAGTTTCCCCTTGTTTGACTTCTAAAGTAATACCTTTTAGAATTTCTTCGTCTTTTAAATAACTGAATTTTACATTTTCTAATTTGATATTTCCTTGTAATTTATCTTTGTGAATAGTTCCGTTATTTTGAACTTCTTCATTTGATTCTAAAATTTCAAAAACTCGTTCTGCTGCTACAATTCCCATTTGCATTACATTGAATTTATCGGCAATTTGACGTAAAGGCGTGTACAACATTGCAATGTACATATTAAACGAGATTAATTGTCCGACACTTGTTTGGGTATCACCATTAATGATAAACAAGGCACCAAAATAGACAACTAAACCTAAAGTAATACTTGAGATAATATCGGCGATTGGAAAGAAAATACTATTGTATAAAATATTTTTTAACCAAGCTTTATTGTGCTTTTGATTGATTTCTTTAAACTTTTCAAATTCTATATGTTCCCGATTAAAAAGTTGTACGATTTTCATACCTGTTAAACGTTCTTGTATGAATGTGTTTAGATTGGCTACTTCATTTCGAACTTCATTAAATGCTATTTTCATTTTCTTATTGAAAATATTTGTAGCAATTAAAATAAGAGGCATAATCAATAAAACAATTGTTGTGATTTTCCAGTTAATTAGCAACATAAAAACAAGAACGATAATCATTTTTAAAAAGTCACTGACAATCATAAACAAACCTTGACTAAAAATACTTGCAATGTTTTCCATATCAGAAACACAGCGTGTAATTAATTTCCCAACCGGTTCGTTATCAAAGTATTTGGTTTTAAATGTAGCAATATGAGCAAATAATTTTTCTCGAATTACTTTAACAATGTCTTGGCCTAACCAACTTGAAACATAAACGAAAAAATATTGCGCTACAACCTCTAAAACAAGTATAAAAAGCATTAAAATGACTAGTACTTTAATGTTGTAAGCTTGGTTGTTTTCTTCAAGAACGAAGCGCATTAGGTTTAAAAAATAATCCTGAATGATATTCGTTTCTTTTCCAGAATTAACAAAATATTTATCGATGGTAATATTTAAAACTAAAGGTCTTAAAGCAGCTACGATCGCCAAAAAAATAGCCCAAAAAGCCACACTAACTAGTTTGCCTTTAAATGGCTTGGCATATTGTAATACTTTTCTAAAAGAGGATGATTTGATAACGCTCATTGGGCTTAGATGGTTTTTTAAAGGCTAAAGATAAGGATATTTTACTTGGGTTAGATATAAACCGTGAGCCGGAACTGAAAATCCAGCTTTGTTTCTGCTTTTACTTTCAATGATACTTCTAAAATCTTCTAAAGATGTTTTATGAATACCAACATTAATTAAAGTTCCTACGATAGCTCGAACCATATTTCTTAAAAATCGATCAGCGGTAATCGTAAAAATAATTTGACTTCCATTTTGTTGCCAATGCGCTTCAGTAATTTTACAATTAAAAGTTTTTACATCGGTATGAATTTTAGAAAAGCATTCAAAATCAATATATTCGAATAGGATTTTGCTGGCTTCATTCATCAAATTTAAATCTAATTTATGATGTACTTTCCAACTTCCATCTGCATTAAAAACGTCTTTAAATGTATTGATGTGGTATTCGTATGTTCTACTAGTAGCATCAAAGCGAGCATGTGCATCTTCATGAACTTGAATGATATTAAAAATAGCTATATCTTTCGGTAAAAAAGAATTTAATTTCTGAATGGTATTTGTACTATCAAATGCAATTTCTGTGTCAAAATGCGCAAACATTTGTTTAGCATGAACACCAGAATCCGTTCGTCCAGCGCCTACAATTTCGATTTTTTCTCTAAGTAATAAAGATAAAGATTTATCTAACGTTTCCTGAATTGAAATCGCATTCGGTTGTACTTGAAACCCAAAATATTCCTTTCCGTTATAGGCAAATTCGATGAAGTATCTCAATTGGTATAATTTAATTCGACAAAATTAATGTTTTTCAATGGCAATATCAAATTCATTTTTTTAACACAGATTGGAGAAATTTTAATAATTTATATAATTTCTTTAATCTGTGTTGACAAGTTAAAATATAATTCGTGTATTAGCGACTTCGTGGCGAATCTAGCGAAACTTCTTCGCAACTTTATAAAAAAACTTTGTGCCTTTGCGTCTTTGTGGCGAAACTTATTTCTTACTTTTGCGATATGAAAAAAATACTCTTACTTTCTGATACGCACAGTCATATTGACGAAACCATTTTAAAATATGTAAAATTAGCCGATGAAGTTTGGCATGCGGGTGATATTGGCGATTTGAAAGTTACCGATACCATTCAAAAATTTAAACCTTTACGTGCTGTTTTTGGAAATATAGATAACCATGAAGCACGTTTAGAATTTCCATTAAATAATCGTTTTTTTTGCGAAGGCGTGGAAGTTTTGATTACACATATTGGTGGTTATCCAGGAAAATATAGTCCTGCTATTAGAGAAGAGCTAACTAATAATCCACCGAAATTATTTATTTGCGGACATTCTCATATATTAAAAGTAATGTTTGATAAAAAACTAAATTGTTTACATATGAATCCGGGAGCTGCAGGAATTTCGGGATTTCATCAAAAAAGAACTATGTTACGGTTTGAGATTGATGGAGATAAAATTCAGAGTTTGGAAATTATTGAAATAGGAGATAAGTAGACATGAAAGAGCCAAGTAAAAAGGCAAAAGGCAGAAGAAAAAGAATCAATAAAAAAAACAATATATATTTTCATTTCAAAAATCTTTGTGTATTTAAATCTTCGTGGCAGCTATAAAAACGAAAATCCGCTTAGTTGGCACTAAACGGATTTTCTACGCACTAATAAGCTAAGATGATAGGTTTATCGTATTC
>CAZULO010000205.1:0-5266 GCA_964621245.1 uncultured Flavobacterium sp. | reverse complement strand
GGAGCAATACCAGGACCATTAAAACCTGGGTCAGTAGCCCAACCTTGTCCATACTCCATTTGTCTTTTAGGAACAAATAAAACATTTTCAAAATCAGTTGAAGAAGTAATACCAAAAGTCATTTTACCTGTTTTGTTACCTTTTTTAGTAGATACGATGATAACACCATTTACACCTTGCTCACCGTATAATGCCGCACCTTGAGCACCCTTGATAACGTTGATAGACTCAATAATATCAGGAGGAAGTTGACCTAATACAGTAGCTGATGAAATTGCATTATCAATTACAATTAAAGCTTGGTTATTACCTGTAATAGAACGTTGACCTCTCAAAACAATTCTAGTTCCAGCACTAACACCATTACTTGTTGTGTTAATTTGCAAACCTGAAACCTTACCAGTTAAGGCTTGAATTGCATTCGGGTTAACTGCTTGATTTAACTCTTTAGCACTAATTTGCTTTTGAGCAGATACCACAGCATCTTTTGTTCTTTTGATACCCATTGCCTGTACAAGTACAGTTTCAATAACATCAGTTTGTGTAGATAGAGTTACATTAACAACACTTTCTTCACCAATTTTAATTTTTTGAGTTTCTTTACCTAAAAATGAAACTTCTAAAACATCTCCTGAAGATGCTTTGATAGAGAATTTACCATTCTCATCAGTTTGAGTACCTAGGTATGTACCCACAATTCTAACATTAGCACCAGGCAAACCAGCGCCTTCACTTTTTACTGTACCAGTAACAGTTTTCTGTTGTGCGAAAGAAAACTGCATTGTAAACGCTACTAAAAGCGTAAAAATCCATTTGAACTTCGATCTCATATTAATTTTATTTGAGTTAGTTATTCCGCAAACTTCTTAATAATTTCTTAAATAAACAAATAATACTCCGGAATATTATCAATTTAATTATGTTAAATTTTTTAGCTAAAAAAAATAAGATTGTAGAAACAACTACACTAAAGATGCAGAAAAGTGTTAAAGGTTGCGTAAAAAACAATTAATTTTGCAAAAAAAAATACATGTTAATAAAATGTTACAGTAATTTTAATTTAGAGTGCGGAACAGATGAAGCAGGTCGTGGATGTTTGGCAGGCCCAGTAACTGCTGGAGCTATAATTTTACAATCCCCTAACTTTGTCTTAACAAAGGAGCAGAAAAAAATTGAAAAATGGATTTATAAAACGATAAATGACTCCAAACAATTGTCTGAAAAAAAACGTTTAGAACTTCAACCTCTCATTGAAAATGTATTTGATTTTGCATTTACTCATATTCAAAATGATGAAATTGATGAAATAAATATTTTAAATGCTTCTATGAAAGCCATGCAAGAAAGTGTTTTAAAACTAAAACAAACTCCTAATTTCATAATTGTAGATGGAAATCGACCTTTGAACGGCAAATTAGGAATGAAACAAACTACAGGTAAGATTTTTTCAACTAGCGAAATAAACACCTTACAATCGATACCAAATCAGTCCATAATAAAAGGAGACACCAAATACATCAGCATTGCTGCGGCATCCATTATAGCTAAAACATACAGAGACGCATTTATGAATCAAATTCACGAAGAATTTCCTATGTATAATTGGAAAACAAACAAAGGCTACCCCACAAAAGAACATCGGGAAGCCATAAGAAAATATGGTATAACGAAATACCACAGAAAATCATTCAGATTGTTACCTGAACAATTAACATTAGAATTATAAAAAAAATTTAACTAGACAAACTCCGCTTCAAACAAATCCTGAAAATGGTTCAGAATTTTATCTTTTACTTCTTGTTCATCAATTTGTCTTCCCAGTTCTACATGCATGGATGTAACGGCTTTACCACGAATACCACAAGGAATAATATGATCAAAATAACCCATATTAGCATTTACATTTAAGGCAAAACCATGCATAGTAACCCAACGAGAAGCGCGCACACCCAACGCACAAATTTTTCGTGCGAATGGCGTACCAACATCAAACCAAACTCCAGTTTCTCCGGGACTACGTTCTGTTTTTAAACCATATTCGGCTAAAGTTAAAATAATCGCTTCTTCTAAAAAACGAAGATATTTATGTATATCTGTAAAGAAATTTTCTAAATCTAAAATGGGATATCCTACAATCTGACCTGGACCATGATAAGTAATATCTCCACCTCTATTGATTTTGTAATATGTAGCTCCTTTTTCCGCTAATTGTTTTTCTGACAATAATAAATTACTCACATCACCACTTTTTCCTAGGGTATACACATGTGGATGCTCTACATACAAGAAAAAGTTAGGTGTTATAATTTCAGGATGGTTTCTTTGTTGAATTTTCAAATCCACAATTCTTTTAAACAAATCCTCTTGAAAATCCCAGGTTTCTTTATAATCCTTATTTCCTAAATCTTGGAGTTCAATTTTTTTATTCATAATTTGATTCAGATCTACATTGAAGCAGAATTGGAATTATATTTTTTTATTTTATTTGTAACTTGATGCAATCAAAGTTTTATTCAAACTCAATATTCAAATTTAATTCTTTGATTTTTTTGGAAAACTCTTCAAAACCATATTTTAGAAATATCGTTTTTTTGTCCGGACTTAATTTATAGTTCGATTTAGGCAAAGACACTTTTTTAATTTTCTTAGGAAAGGTATACTGAAATTCATAAGAAGAATCTTCTAATCCTTTTTTCATAAATTTTTCTAACTTTTTAAATTCCTTTTCCATTTTCTTCATATCCATGGCATCAGTATCTGTTGCTTCTAATTCTTCCACTTCTTCTCCTTCACCTGCAACTTGCATCTCTTTAACAGCAGCCGTATCAATTACTTCATCATCATAATAAGTATCCATTACTACAGTAGTATCTATAGCAGCATCCATTACTTCTGTCACTTCAGATTCATCACTTTCTTCATAACTATCTTCCACTGCTACAGAATCTGTTTCTTCAAACAGATCAACTTGTGGTTTTTCTACCACCGTTCTTGTAAAACTTTTACCGTCTAGCGCAAATGTTACTTCTGAATTTGAAATTGGATTAGCTGCATCTAAAGCATTTAAATTTTTTCCAGAAAAATTTTTTATGGAAGAAAAAGCATCTCCTACATTACCAATTTCAGAGATTTTATTAAAATCAGTAAATACAATAAATTTCATTTCGCCTCTCGCTTTATTCATTACCATACGTAAAGAATAATTTTTCATAGTTTCAATATTTGCTAATTGTGCCGGTGTCATTTCTTTACCTTTACTCTTATAAGCGTTTTCCATATCTTTGAAACTAATAAGACTATCCATATCTACATCTGTACTTTCAGTAAGTTCTTTGGTCATTTTTGAAGATTTGTCCATGTCTTTCGTCAAAGCAATCATCTTAGACATATCAACAGTAAAGGCCAACTTACCAGAACCATTTTCATTAAATATAATTTGCTCAGAAATAGAACAACTCACAAAAGAAAAGGCCACAAAAAATACAAGTGCTAAATTTTTCATTTTTTTACGTTTTAGTTTTTTTTCAAAGATACATTTTTTTATCATTTTATTAAAAAAATCATACTTTGAAACTATATTTCTATTGCCTATCTTTGCCCTCTTAAATATAAAAAATTATGCAACTTTCCGAACAAGAAATCATTAGAAGAGAGAAATTACAAGCCTTACGAAATTTAGGCATTAATCCTTATCCAGCAGATTTATACCCTGTAAAACATACTTCAAAACACATTAAAGAAAATTTTGAAGAAGGAAAAAAGGTTGTAATTGCAGGTCGTTTAATGAGTGTGAGAGACCAAGGAAAAGCAGCATTTGCAGAGATTCAAGATAGCGAAGGAAGAGTTCAAGTCTACTTTAATAGAGATATGATTTGTGAAGGTGAAGACAAAACCCTTTACAATCAAGTATTTAAAAAACTGACCGATTTAGGAGATTTTTTAGGAATTGAAGGAGAATTATTTACCACTCAGGTTGGTGCCAAATGTATTAAAGTAGAGAATTTTACTTTCTTAAGCAAAACATTACGCCCTTTACCGCTTCCAAAAACAGATGAAGAAGGAAAAGTGTATGATGCCTTTAACGATGCAGAATTAAGATACAGAATGCGATATGTAGATTTAGTAGTAAATCCGCAGGTAAAAGAGGTTTTTGTAAAAAGAACCAAATTATTTACCGCCATGAGAACGTTTTTTAACGAAAGTGGTTACATGGAAGTAGAAACACCAATTTTACAATCTATTCCAGGTGGCGCAGCAGCTCGTCCATTTATGACGCATCATAACAGTTTAGACATTCCATTATATATGAGAATAGCCAACGAATTATATCTAAAAAGATTGATTGTAGGTGGTTTTGACGGTGTGTATGAATTTTCTAAAAATTTCCGTAATGAAGGAATGGACAGAACACACAATCCAGAATTTACTGCAATGGAAATCTACGTAGCCTACAAAGACTACAACTGGATGATGGAATTTACAGAAAACCTATTAGAATATTGCGCAACAAAAGTAAACGACACACCAGAAACTACTTTTGGCGAACACCAAATTAGTTTCAAAGCGCCATATAAAAGGGTGACCATGACACAGTCTATTATCGATTTCACTGGTTTTGATATTTCTGGAAAAACAGAAGCAGAATTATTTGAAGCAGCCAAAGGAATGGGAATTGAAGTGGATGAAACCATGGGGAAAGGAAAATTAATTGATGAAATTTTTGGAGCGAAGTGTGAAGGGAATTATATTCAACCAACTTTCATTACCGATTATCCAAAAGAAATGAGTCCGCTTTGTAAGCAACACCGTGATAATCCTGACTTAACGGAACGTTTTGAATTAATGGTATGTGGAAAAGAAATTGCTAATGCGTATTCAGAATTAAACGATCCAATTGATCAAAGAGAACGTTTTGAAGCACAAATGAAATTAGCAGAAAAAGGTGATGATGAAGCGAACGGAATTATTGACGAAGACTTTTTACGCGCTTTAGAATACGGAATGCCTCCAACTTCTGGTTTAGGAATTGGAATGGACCGATTAATCATGTTCTTAACCAATAACGCCTCTATTCAAGAAGTTTTATTCTTCCCACAGATGCGTCCAGAGAAAAAAGTAACGTATGAACTAACCGAAGACGAAAAATTCATCGTAAGTTTATTAGAAAAAGAAAACAACCAACCTATTGGAACTTTAAAAGAAAAAGCAGCGTTAAGCGGTAAAAAATGGGATGCAGCCATGAAAGGATTAGCCAAACACGGCTTAA
>CAZULO010000204.1:0-5266 GCA_964621245.1 uncultured Flavobacterium sp. | reverse complement strand
CAAGTAAAAAGTTACAACACAGATTAAAGAAATTAAATAAATTTTAAAAATAAATCCCTAGCGCGCCTTGCGAAAATCCTAGCGGGCTTTGCGGTTAAAAGTAACGGATTATCTAAAATAATAATATATGCTTGTTATAAAGTACCAACCCTTTCCTGTTTTGGAATCAGAACGATTAGTATTGCGGCAGTTGACGGATTCGGATACGTCAGCTGTTTTTCGTATCAGAAGTAATGCAGCACGCATGCAATACATTCCGAGACCTATTTTGGAAACCGAAGCACAAGCTTTAGAAATGATTACCTTAATGAATCAGAAAGTAGCTGAAAATACCGATATCAATTGGGCGGTTTGTGAGAAAGAATCGGGAGATTTCATTGGTTTTATGGGATTTTATAGAACACAACCAGAACATTACAGAACCGAAATCGGCTATATGGTAGCACCCGAATTTGATGGAAAAGGCTATGTCACAGAGGCCGTAAAAACCATGCTCACTTTTGCTTTTCATCAAGTAGGTTTTCATTCCGTATGTGCGGTTATTGATCCGAATAATATCGCATCGGGTCGGGTTTTAGAAAAAAACGGATTTCGTAAAGAAGCCCATTTCATTGAAGATTTTTATTGGAACGGCAGATTTATAGATTCGGTACATTACGGATTACTAAAAAAAGAATTTATATCATCACTATGACGCTATTTGAAAAACAATATCTTGAGGTACAAGAATTACTTCAATTTGAAAATTATCCTCAGGCTATTAAACGGATCATCGATTTCACGTTGGATACCGAAGACATTCACCATTACAAAGAAACAAACGCTTTTTTAAACTGGTTCGATACTCATGAAACTTCACCAGAAGTAAAGGAAAAATTAAGTGATTTGTTGCAACAGCTACATTATACATTAGCTAATAAGGAAAGTCAATCTCAAAAAGTAATTATTTCTATTGAAAATCTTAAAAAGGTTTACAATTCAAATTTCGCTTTAGGACCCATTAATCTAGATATTAAATCTGGAGAAATTATTGGTTTAGTAGGGGAAAACGGAAACGGAAAAACTACTTTATTGCGCAGTATTTGTGGCGAATTACATCCCACTTCTGGAACCATTCACTATAATTTTGACTATTCCGATTTATATGATTTACGAACTAAGTTGGTTTATATTCCACAACGAACTGATACTTGGCGTGGTAGTATGTATGAAAATTTAGAATTTACAGCCAGTTGTTATGGGTACAAACCCGAAGAAAATAATTTGGTAGTCGATTTAGTAATTACTCGATTAGGCTTGCGAAAATTCAGAAGTTACAATTGGAATGGCTTATCATCAGGGTATAAAATGCGTTTCGAATTAGCAAGAATGTTACTTCGTAAACCAAAAATATTATTAATTGATGAACCGTTAGCCAATTTAGATATTTTGGCACAACAAACGGTGTTAGACGATTTTAAAAGTATTGCGAATTCGCCTTTCCGACCAATTGCCATCGTATTGAGTTCACAACAATTATATGAAGTGGAAAAAACATCTAATCAAGTGGTGTTTTTAAAACAAGGCGTGCAACGTAATTTGAATGAAGATAAAGAAGTAGAAAAACTGTTTATTGTAGAGTTTGAAACCACTGAAACCATTAGTGTTTTAAATGAAAAATTAGCGGCAATCCATTTGATTTCTTTAGAACAAAATGGCGGTACTTTAATTGGAACTTTCCCTATTGAGGTGACAATTGCTACGTTTATGAAAACACTTATTCATGAGCAAATTGAAGTCAATTATCTTAGAAATATTACTAACTCAACCCGAAGATTTTTCGTTAAATAATATTATATGTTCAAAACTATTCAAAAGCAAATACTGCTAAAATATCCCTTATTGTGGAACACCAAGTTTATTCCTATGCTTTTCGTGGGAATTTTCATGAACTTCATTTATTTTCTAATTGGGTATTTCGATGGGAACTTAGTGTTTTCTGAAAATTATTCGTCTAAATTTGATTTTACTTTCTATGGTTTTACCGTATTAATTTCGCTGTTGATTTTAATTGTTTGGTTGGTCAATTACTTTAAAAACAATTCTTTCAAACAACTGTATGCTAAAAGTAAACATGCTTTATTTTTTGAATGGGTTCAAATTGTAGGTATTGTGGCGTTACTAAGTATGTTTTATTTTCCATTTGAATTAGGTAGACAAGCACATAAAAGAAGTTATTTTTCAGAAGCTGAAGCCAGAAAACGATGTGAAACGTTATCAAAAGGAGACTTTTTTATTGATGGTAATTATGAAGAACCTAAAGTGGATAGTTTACAATCTGTTTTTAACGCCACCAATATAAATGGAGAATATCAAGGTGTTAGAATTGTTCGCTTTAATTATGTGGTTATTGAAGGGAAGAAGTTTTTACCCAATGCTTTAATCAATAGAAATGTGGGTGAATTCAGTTTTTTCTCTCGAGAAGAAGATTCTTTAAGAAAATTAAAATTAAGAAAGATTTTAGTGGAGAATAAAGATTTTGAAGTTAAAAAGATATTGAAAGATTATTTATCCATTTTAAAAGACCACAAGTTAGCAACTAACTTAGATGAAAAATCATGGTTTGCATCCGTTTATGATTTCCCGAAATTTGAGAATTATAAATTTATAAGTACAAAATTGCCAAGCTATAACGGTTACCAGAATAATAAAATTCAGTTTGGTGATGAATATGCCTCTTCTGATATAGAAAATTATGAAAAATCTTATTCACAGTATTACATCCAACGTGATGTTTTAGTCGACAATTATAACGAAATTTCGTTAGCCTTCACACAAAGTGTTTTTAAATCGGAGCATATATTAGTTTATATTTACACCGTTTTAGGACTATCTATGTTGATTTTTAGTTTCAGAATTACTTCTGGTAAAAGTTGGTTAATTGCTTTAGTAGGTTTTGGAATTTTCAACATTATTATAGGAATACTTGCAGCAACTAGCCAATTTGACTTAACTTATCCGATGGTTATGCTTGCAGCCTTTCTGTTCATTTTTGTAAATTTTATCCTTGTTGTACTTTCTAAAAAAACGAAAAATCAAACCCAAGTGTTTTTAAATTTACTAGTTTGGTTGTTTGGTGGATGTATCCCAACTGTATATCTAGTGTATATCGAATTGTATCAAGACTCTTTAATGGCTAACAATGTTAAAGGATATTTTGATGACCCACAGTACAAATTTTTAATGGAAAATATTCCGACTATGTTTGCGTTAAATATTTTATTAGTTGGAATCGGTATGTTTTTTCTAACCAAACTAATTAGAACCTGGAAAGGGATATCAGAAGAATAATATGATCATTACACTATTTAACTCGCAACTTTCGGCCACAATTACTACGTTGGGTGCCGAATTACTAACCTTAGTAAAAAACAACAAAAATTACATCTGGCAAGTAGATGAAACCTATTGGAATAAAACGTCTCCAATTTTATTTCCTATCGTGGGGCGTTTAAAACAAGATTCGTACACTTGGAACAACCAATCGTATGAGCTACCACGCCATGGTTTTGCTCGAAATATGGAGTTTGCCATTCACAAAATGCTAGACCATCAAGTAATTTTTGAATTAGAAGATTCTGAAAGTACTCGAAATGTCTATCCGTTTGCGTTTAAATTATTGGTGGCTTATACATTGATGAATAACGAATTAGTGATCGAATATTTTGTCCGAAATCAATCGGATGAGGTATTACCGTTTTCTATTGGCGCGCATCCTGCTTTTGCTATAGAAGGTAATTTTGAAAATTACAGTTTACAATTCAATAAAGAAGAGGTGTTTGAAACCCATCATTTAGAAAATGAAAGTTTTAACGGATCAACTACTTTGATAGCATCGGAAAATAATGCTTTTGCTCTGAATTATAAATTATTCGAAAAAGATGCTTTAGTGTTTAAACAGTTGCATTCGAATGAGGTTGTACTAAAAAACAAAGACAAAAATATACTAAAAGTCAATTTTGATCATTTCCCTTATTTAGGAATTTGGACCAAACAAAACGCTCCTTTTTTATGTATTGAGCCTTGGTGTGGTTTGGCTGATACTTCCAGTCATGATGGAAATTTAGAAGTTAAAGAAGGTATCAACCATTTACCAGCGGGTGAAGATTTTTTACGAGCGATTCGTATTGAAATTTTAGAATAAATCTGGTAAGACTATAAAATTCAAACATTTATATTCTTTTCTTTTAAATACAAACAAGCACTGTCGATAAAACTTTTTTTACGATTAGTGCTTGTTTTTTTATTAAATTTGTGAAGCTTTGCTCCCCTCATGTATAAAAATAAATATTTTTCCCGAAAGCCGAAAAGGGTAATTATAGAGTAGGCGAATTAAATTATTGAACACATGAGTTTAACCAGCAGTCTGAAAAAAATCGGGTACGACTTAATTGACAGTCCCGTAAGAAATCACAAATTAACCCAACTTTGGTTGAAAAAAGATTTTGATGCCATTCAATTTTTGTACGATCAATTGTCTTACGCTTTAAAAAGTGAGATGGTACTTCCCGAAATTACTAATCCAGCCTTACAAGTAAATTCAGAAGAGAAAAATGAATTTAAATTCAATTTAGGAATTACCATACTAGACGATATTTTTAAATCAATAGAATTGGCTAATTTGAGTTTAGCCACGGCTATACAAGGCGGTAAAAAGGTACAAATTAGTTATGACAATGCGATAACTAAAGAAATTGAAATTGGGAGCTTAAACAGTTATTTGGCTTCGGCAGATTTTGTACATCCTAATCCCTTACTTTTAAAATACCTAAACCGAAACGATGTAATTATTATTACAGGTGTAATTTATGCCAAAAATTTGCAAGTTGAAATTGAAACCGATTTGTCAGTATCTGCCGAATTGGTGGCCAAACTAGAAGCGGTAGCCGATGGAAAAATGACAGTAGATTTTTCTTCCGATAAAAAAATTAAAATGCAAGCTCAAACGGGCGATTTTTATCCCATTGCTGTAAAAGCCAATCGCTTAAAATTCAGTCATGGAAAATATAA
Organism: uncultured Flavobacterium sp.; assembly: GCA_964621245.1. GTDB lineage: Bacteria > Bacteroidota > Bacteroidia > Flavobacteriales > Flavobacteriaceae > Flavobacterium. The sequence continues at coordinate 217 of CAZULO010000204.1, read as the reverse complement.
AGACCAAAAATTAATTACTGATAATAGAGATTTCTTTTAGTTTCCAAACCCTTCGAGGGTTAATCATCTAAACTAATTTAAATTAAAATCGCTTTATTTGGAGCGATTTTTTTGTTTCCATTAAACATCTTGTTTCAGTATCTCATGTAAATCCACGAAGTCGCAAAGTCGCAAAGCAAAATTCGAAAATTCGTGGTTAATAATTACCCTCATTTTT
>CAZULO010000203.1:0-5270 GCA_964621245.1 uncultured Flavobacterium sp. | reverse complement strand
ATGCAGAAATTAGTTATAAAACACTTATCGAACAAAATAGCTACCAACGCGATTTGCAAAAGAAAACGGATGCAGCCATTTATGATGAAGTGTATGCAGACATCAAAACCAATAAGGAATTATATAACTTGAAAAAGAAAAACGCAACCGAAATCATGAAAATTCAATCGGAAAATTATTTGGCTAAGTTTAAATCTTAATCCAGAAAAAAAAAACAAGAATTATCTTGTTTTTTTGTTTTTTTTTTGTTTTTTTGTAATGTTTTTAATATAAATTAACTTTAAAATTTAAGTAAATGAAAAAAATTGTTTTAACATTATTTTTAATTTTCAGTGTTTGTACTTTTGCGAACAACACAACAAATGGAAATCCAAAAAAGGAAAAAAGTGGCGTAACCAAAAAAGAATTAGCCAAAAAAGAATTAGATAGTATTGCTGTCGAAAAAAAAACTGAACAAGGATCTGAAGTTGTAAAACAAGTTTCTTGCTCAATATTTGTAGATGGTGAATGGCTGGCATATGAATATAGTTGTTTTTTTTGCTGGGGTGGTTCTCAAAACGCTTGTAAATCAAGTGGATGTGCATATTACGGCACCTGTATATAATAGGATAAATTTTCTGTAAAAACATAAAACTGCTTTTGTAATTTAAAAGCAGTTTTTTTAAATATATCGATATGAAATTATCAAAAATTAGTATTGCGTTCTTTTTTATTTTGATTTCTTCTCATGCACAAGAAGTCATTTTTGAATACAGCCAGTATGAATTTAGAAAAGCTTACAAAGTCAAACTAAACTTTATACAGTATAAGTCTGAAAACAAATCAATCTCTAAAGTGAAAGATATTAATGATGCTACACAATTAGAAAATTATCAAAACTTTGAAATGGGTAAAAAAACAGACTCAATAGTTAGTTTTTTAGAAAAAGATGTTGACTATCTTGGGTTTACCTCGATACCACTTTCTCAAATATATAAGGATTACGAAAAAAATGAATTGTTTTTATCAACTCCCACTACATTAAGTTATCAACATAAAATAATTAAAGATAGTATCACGCTTTTTGATTGGGAAATTTTAGATGTAAAAGACACACTTATTATGAATTTAAATTGCAAGAAAGCAAAAACAAATTTTAGAGGTAGAGATTATATTGCTTATTTTAGTCCTGATATAGCTAATAATGGTGGCCCGTGGAAGTTTGATGGTTTGCCGGGTTTTATACTAAAAGTAAATTCAACTGATGGTTATTTAAATATTGAACCTTTGGCTATCAGAATAAATACAAATACCACTTTAAAAATTGAGAATCCTTACTTTAATAAAAAAGTGGTGAAGTTTTCAGATTTAAAAAATACAATTATTAAAGAAGAATGGGAGCATTTTAAAAGAGTTAAATCTCAAAATCGTCATTTTATGGGATATACAGTTCCTGCTGGTTGGCGTATGATAGAAGATATTGGGTTAAATTATGAACGTAAATATGAATAAATGGTTTGTGAAAATTGTTGTTTTGTTTTTGTTAACGAATGCCATTCATGCACAGAAAATTAACTTCACTATAAGTTCTACTGATTCAACAAATCTAGTAACTGTAAATGTTTTATTTAAAGAAAAAAACACAAATTCTATATTAGAATTTACCAGTTTAAAACAAGGTAAAGGAACATATGTTTTAAAGAAAAAGTATAAAAACTTATGTTTAGAAATACAATGTGTAAATTATGAAAAAGAAAACTTTTGTATAGAAAACTTGGAAGATAAAATATATGATGTTGATTTAAAATTAAATTATATAGGTATAACTGTTATAGAAGAAGTGGTAGTAAAAAAAGCAATACCCTTTGAAATTAAAAAAGATACGGTTGTGTTTAGTGTTAAAGACTATAAAAATAGTAACGATAAAAAAATTGAAGATGTTTTAAAAAGATTGCCAGGAATTGAAGTGGAATCAAATGGGGTCATTTCATATAGAGGAAAAAAAATTGAAACTATAAATTTAGATGGAGATAATGTTTTAGATGCTAATTATAAACTAGCTTCACAAAATATTAATGTAGATATGGTTGATAAAGTTGAGGCTATCGATAATTTTACAAACAATCCATTGCTTAAAGGACTTACTGCTGAAGGTAAAGTAGCTTTAAATTTAAAATTTAATAAAGGAATCAATCAATGGGTAGTTGATTTTGTTAATGCCTTAGGCGTGAATACAAATAAAAAGGAACAATATTTGTTTCATGCTTTTGTTATGCAACTTTCTTCAAAATCTAAAGCGTTATTTGATCTTAATTATAATAATATAGGTAAAAGTGAATCTCTGCAAAATACAAACTCAAGTGCTTTAGGTATTGATAAAATAAATTTCGATGATTTTAATGCTATAAAATTACTCGAAACGAATTTGTTTGCTCCAGATTTAGATTTGTTGCGATATAATTTAAATAAGCAATTGAATTTTTCGTATAACAATTTGTTTAAGATTAATAAAAAAATAAATTTAAAATTAAACGTAAATTACTTTAAAGATAAAGTTTTGTCTAATCAAAATAACAATCAGATTATAACTTTAAACAATGAACCCTTCTTTTTAAGTGATTCCTTTTTTATCACAAAAAAACCTGAAATTTTTTCATTTGAACCCAATTTTAGGTACAACATATCCAAAAAAATTATCTTTGAGTACAATATGAAACTGTTTTTGCTTAAAGAGCATTCACAAAATAGGTATCTTAAAAATAATTCAAATGATTATGTAAATAAACTAAATACAAAAGAAACTTCTAATTTAAATAGAATAAATTTATCATGGAAAATAAACGAAAGTAATTTTTTGCAATTTAATTCGTATTTAAGTTCTGATAAAACACCTCAAACATTTGAAAGCCTATCAATTACTGAAAATTTAAAACAGCAAACTCAATTTGATAAAAATGTTTTTGTTACTAATTTGAACTTCATGGGTAAGTTGAAAATGATAACTTATTTTTTTCAGTTTGACAGAGATAAAAGAAACACGGTTTTTACTTCAAATAACTCCAATTTATCTGAAAACTATACTCGATTTGACTTTTTAAATCATTCTGTATTAGTGCGTTTTAATTACAAGTTGTTTTCGCAAGTGCAGATTTCTAATTCGGTTAAGTTTTCTAATCTTAGTTTACGTTTAAACGATCAGAAACAAAATAATCTTTTACTTGAGCCAAATATAAGAATTGATTATGCATACAATAAAAATAAGTTTTTTGCTGCATACGACGTAACAAAAAAAACTTTAAATGATGAAAATATATTCACAAATTTAATTTATAAATCGAATAGATTTTTAATTCAAAATACGCCTTCATTAGCTATTCAAAATAGTGAAAAATACACAGTTGGTTATACAAATTTAGCTATTGGAAAAGATAGGTTTTTTAATGTTACTTCCTCTTTTATGGATTATAAAGGGTTTTATTTGCAAACTATTTCCACAAATAATAGCCAAACAAGTATTACTAATGTGTTTTATGATTTGAAGAAATATTCATGGACAAATTCATTTAGATATTCAGATTATTTTGAAAAAACTTCAATAAGAACAGTTTTTAGTACCTCTTTGAATTTTAATACTTATCCAAATTTGATTAATAATTCCGATTTAAGAAATAATTCAAACATCACTTCAAGTTCATATCTTAAAGTTACAACTGGTTTTATTTCTAAATTCAATTTTGAGGAAAAAATAGATTACACGGTTTTGATTTCTAAATTTGTCAGATCTCAAAAAGTTTCTTCCATCTCAAATGATTTTTTATTGATGTGTAATATTAATTCAAAAAACCAGATTAAAGTGATAAATAATCTTTATTTAGCTAGTCTAGAAACGAAGTCAAAGCTTAACAGTTTTCTGGATTTTGAATATAAGTTAATTCTTGGTAAAAAAGAGTTTTATTTTATTTTAAATAATGTATTAAATAATAGGTATTGGCGCACCGTATCCAATGATGATTATTCTACAAGTTTTTCAGAAATTAATTTAATACCTAGGTATTTTCTTCTTGGCTTTGATTATGGTTTTTGATAAACAATTTACTATAATCAAATGAATTATATTTTGAAAATGATTTTGCGAAGTTTAAATCTTAATTTTTTTTACTTCGAAGATTTTATGAAACACAGATTGGAGAAATTAGAATAATTATTAAAATTTCTATGATTTGTGTTTTATTTTTTTGAGTTTAAGAAGTCAATAAATATAAAAAAACCCGTCAAGTTTTAAAACAAGACGGGTTTTGTATTTGTAATTTTAGGTAAATTATGCTTCGAATGGAAGAATAGAAACCCAAGATTTGTTCTCACCTTTTTTCTGAAATTTTACAATTCCATCAACTTTAGCATGTAAAGTATGGTCTTTTCCCATGTAAACATTTTCACCTGGGTTGTGTTTAGAACCTCTTTGTCTAACAATGATATTTCCTGCAATTGCAGCTTGACCACCATAAATCTTAACGCCTAAACGTTTTGATTCTGATTCTCTACCATTTTTCGAACTACCGACACCTTTTTTATGAGCCATGACGTTTTGGTTTTATAAGTTAATACTAAAATTAAACTGCTTTACCGCCGTTTAATTCATCTTGTAATTTTTTTAATTCATCCATTTTACCATCAGCAGCTAATTGAGCTTGTTGTGCCCAAGTAGTAGGATCTAAATGTTGTACTTTAGCTTCAGCTCCGTCTAAAATTGCATTTACATCAGAAGCAGCAGTAGCAGCTAATTTTGCAAAAGTGTCAATTCCAGCAGCAACTAATACTTCAGCAGCTTTAGGTCCAATACCTTCGATAATTTTTAAATCATCACCTTTTGCAGTTTTAGCTTTAGCAGCTTTTGGTGCAGCAGGAGCATCAACTAATTTTTCTGCTTTTGGAGCAGCTTCTTTCTTAGGAGCAGCAGCTTTTTTTACAGAACCAGAAGCAACAATGCTTTCAATGATAATTTGTGTAAAAGATTGACGGTGACCGTTTTTCTTTTTGTAACCTTTTCTTCTTTTCTTTTTGAAAACGATTACTTTATCACCTTTAAGGTGTTTTAATACTTTGGCTTCTACTGAAGCTCCTTCTATAGCTGGGGCGCCTAATGTTAATGCTCCATCGTTGTCAATTAATAAGACTTTGTCAAAAGAAACTTTTGCGTCTACATCACTTGCTAAACGGTGAACAAATAACCTTTGGTCTTTGCTTACTTTGAACTGTTGCCCTGCTATCTCTACGATTGCGTACATAACAAT
>CAZULO010000202.1:0-5274 GCA_964621245.1 uncultured Flavobacterium sp. | reverse complement strand
ACAAATATATGTTAAATTGTTTGAATATCAAACTATTATGAGTGACAAAGTAGAAGTAGTTATTTGCAGGCGGTAAAAGCATTTTACTCAAACAAACAATACAAGGCATTGATGGCAGCCCTTACAGAGCTTTATTTTACACCCACGCAAACGTTAGAGTTGGCAGAGTGGCATATTTATGGAAGCAGCCGTTTAGGAATTTATAAAGCTGATAAAGGCTTAGCATTGGTTGAGGATGAAACCATTACAGAAATAGAATACCAAACGCATGTTAAGATCCGTTACAATGGAAAGAAACAGTATGAGTTGAGCAACCACCTGGGCAATGTATTAGTTACAATATCTGACCGCAGAACCGCCATTTGCAACGATAGCAATGAAACAGAAGGGTATGAATCTGTGGTGGTAACCGCAAGTGATTATTATGCCTTCGGTAGCCCCTTGATTGGGAGGGGTTGGGAAGCGGATAGTGTTGGTGGGTATAGGTTTGGGTTTAATGGGAAGGAGAATGATGATGAATGTGAAACACAAGATTATGGTTTGAGAATATATAATCCGGGAATAGGCAGGTTTTTAAGTAGAGACCCTTTATCAGATGAATTTCCATGGAATAGCCCTTTTTCTTTTGCTGAGAATAATGTGATAAATGCAATTGATATTGAAGGAGCAGAAAAATATTTAGCCATTGAGTATACTTTAAAAAACAGTTTAGGGAGAACCTTTACATATAAAGTAGATTATAGACTAGTTCATAACGGTACTGAAAATGCAGCGTCAAGAAATGCAAGGTTTAATAATAATCCAGGTATTATTGCTGTGGTTCAAAGACTTCAATATAATTCTCATTCCATTGAAAGTGGAAAACAGACTTTAAGAATGCAAAGTAATACTTTAGCTTCTAATACATTACTTGCAAGTCAATTCTCAAATATTGGGGCCAATTCAAATTACATGTTAGGATTAGATGCAGGAAATTTGGGAAACCAAGATTCAAAAAAAATTATGAGTGCTACGGTTTTTAAGGCTCCTACCGTATTTTTTGACAACGATAAAGGATTAACAAATGATGATTTTTATAAAGAACTAGGACAGTCAACAACCTTAAGAAATGATATTGATAATATGGCTAAGATTTTGGTTGCAGATCCTAATTATAAGTTAGAGGTATATGGTTATGCAAGTTCAAAGGCTACAGATATAAATGGGTCAAAATCTTCAGTAAGCGCTGAGAACAATAATGAATTGGCGGGCATGCGGGCTGAAGCTGCAAAAACATTTTTAATCCAATACGTTAAGGATCATTATTGCACTGATGTTGACCCTAATAGAATTACTCCTGTTAACGGAAGAATTTTAGGTACGACCGATGAGAGCAAAGCCAGAAAGGTAGTTTTTGTGAACAAACTTTAATAGCAGTTTTATGAAGATGTTACATTTTATTATTTTAATTTTATGCGTACCTAATACCTTTGCACAAAAGGGTTATATTGGAATTTGGAAAATTGAAGCAAATTGTAAGTTAATAAAAAAAATTGAAGCACATTGTGACACTTTTGAGATAGCTGAATTGAATAAATTACAATTACCTAAATCAAACTATGCGGTATTTAAATCTGGTCAAGAAATCAATGTGGATAGTATAAATATTTTTTTGAATGCCCTCGACATTAATTTTGATGAAGCACAAAATGCCTATAGAATTTTAATCGATATCGATAGTATGAGATCTCTGATGTCAAATCTTCGATTTTTAAATAATGGTACTCTTTTTTTATTTAACAATCGAGAAAATAAAATTGAAATTACAGATGAGCTACCTATAGTGAATCATAAATTAAATGGGCTTTGCAAATCTTATCTATCATTTGATACAATACAGTATCGAATTTTTGCAAACTTTAATAATAATTTATTTGATGGTACTACCACCTATTTTTATAACTCGCGAATTTCTTCAGTTTATTTATATGAACAAAATCGACTTATTTATAAAATTATTTTTGACGAAAATTGTTTTAAAATAAGTGAATTTTTTAATGGTCAATTTTATAATTACGATAAAAAAGGAAATATTATTAATAATAGGTGAGACCCTATGCTGTACTTAGTTTGCAACTAAGTAAATTAACTTTATGCTAAAGCATGCCATTTTATTATTTTTGTAAAAGCAAAATACTGCTCACTTCCCGAGTCTCCAATCGTAACCCTTCCCAGCCAATGTCTCGCTCGAAATGGAACAGGCGAGGAAGGACTGACTTGGCGGCTTAGCCACCGGGATAATATAAAAACATCTCTACTTTTGCATTCTATCCTTCGTTAAAAAGTGCGACATATTTCTTACCTAAAAACTGCAACCGATTATTATGCCTTCGGTAGCCCCTTGATTGGAAGAACTTTTGAAGCGGATACCCTTAATGGGTATAGGTTTGGGATAAATACTCAAGAGAAAGATGATGAAATTTATGGCAAAGGAAATGCCTCATCTGCTGAGTTTTGGGAGTATGATACTCGACTTGGCAGAAGGTGGAATTTAGATCCGGTTGATAGAGAATACGAAAGTACTTATTCGTGTTTTTATAATAATCCAATGAGTTTTAGTGATATTGATGGTGACGAACCAGAAAAAAGATTTGGATTCTTAAAAAGAGCTTGGAATTCTATAACAGGTAAAACGGAACTTAATAAAGCAAATAAATATGCTGCTGATCATAAAATAGAAGAAAACAATGTGAAATACAATAAAAAATTGGGTCTGGCAGTAGTAATTGAATTTGTAAAAATAAATAATTCTGAGGTAAGTTCAGATGGTACAGCTAGTGGAGAATCAACTGTAGAAATTAAAGCTACTTTTTTTACTGACGGTTTTACAAAAACCAAAGATTATTTTGATTTAGTTGACAGTAAGCTTATAACCGATGGATATACTAAGGAATTAACTGGGCATGATTTTAAATTTAATACCAATGCTAGTTTAGATTTTAATTGGGATGGTTATGCAATTCAAAGCCATCTAAGTTATGGATATGGACCGGCTGAAATTTTAAGTGGAGGAGCAGGTACGGCTAATAAAATTTTTAAAGCAGAACGTTTGGCAGAAGGTGGAATAAAACTAGGAAAGGAAATATCCCAAAAGACAGCAATATTAAGATTGCAAAAAAGTAAGGATATATACACTCATTCTAAAAGTTTATCAAAAGAATTGTATAAAAAAGCTCAAGGTGGCGGTAGAAAAGTTATAAAGGATGAAGCTCATGGCACAGGATATTTTAATCACTTTCATGATAAGCTTAGAAAAATTAAAGCACATTCTTTTTTTGGAAAAAGTAAAACATAAAACAATATGAATCTATACGAAATATTAATTGTAAGTGAAAATAAAGAAATTAAAAAAGGATATTATACAAGCTATAAGATTTTAGCAACTGATTTAGAGAATGCAAAAAAAATAGCCCTCATAGAAGCTAATAAAGATGGTTATGTAGTGGAAATTGATGAAACAGAATTAATATTATCTAATCAAAAAGGAGAGGATGAAAAAATTATTAGTGAAGGAGGTCGAGCATATTTTGATTGTTAGGTAGGTCGTGTCCGCGGCAGTTTACCAGATCTGTTAATGACGGGGGGCTTATCCCCCTGCCCTGATTTGTATCCTTATGAATCGGAATATAAAAACTTAAAAATGAGAAGCAATACTCTCCATATAGTTCAAAAAATTTACTATTCCTTCGGTAGCCCCTTGATTGGGAGGAGTTGGGAGGCGGATAGTGTTGGTGGGTATAGGTTTGGGTTTAATACCCAAGAAAAGGATGACGAAATTTACGGGAAAGGAAATGCAACATCGGCGGAGTACTGGGAATATGACACCAGGCTAGGTAGAAGATGGAATGTTGATCCTATTAATAAACCATGGCAAAGTGATTATTTATGTTTAAGCAATTCTCCTATAAGTAAAGTAGATTTTAATGGAGATGACGATTATTTCAATGCAGATGGAAGTTATAATAAACTAAAAAGCACTAAGACTGGAAATAATATATATGTCATGGATGCAAAAGGCGTTGGGAAAATCTTATCAAATAATGTTTTTACAAAAGAAAATTCTAAAATATTAGCAAAAGTAGCTGGTCATTATGCGAATCAAGTAGGGTTAGATGTTAATAAACTAGGTGGCAAAGATTTATCAGTTGCCAATAGGAAATGGGTTGGAGAAGATGGTGGACAGTTAACACCTACTTCACAAAGTTTTTATAATAATGGAATTGTTGGATATACTGACGATATAATGAATAATGATGAAAAAACTAATAGAATTTCAATTGTACTTACTAATGGTAATACTTATTCGCTTTTAGACGATATTAACAATATGAAGAGTACCTTATTGCATGAAAAACTTCATGGTGAAATTAAAGGCGGCGATGGTTTTGAACATTTGGAAGTTTATTATCAGCAGGTTACGGATCCGACTTATTCTAAAACCACAAATGCATTTAAAAGTAATGCTAAAGAAAATATTGAAGGCTTAATATCAAGTGCTTTAAGCTATCAAGATGCAACCATGTCAAAATCTCAAATTGAAGCCATACATAATAAGGCGGAAGAATATTTGAAAAAATTTCAGGACGCAGGTGTAGTCGAAAAACCAAGACCTGATCCTAAACCTAATGGCTGTGTTTTAAAATAAACTTGGTTATTAAACGAAGCAGAACAATTTATAAACAAATAAAATATGAAAGTTATATGAGAAGCATTTTAGTTTTTTTAATCGCAAGCATTTTTAGTTGTACTAGCAAAGAAGATAACGACTGTCAAATAGTTTTAGAGTCGTGTAAAATAATATATTCAATCCCCGATTTTTATTTAGACTCAATAAATTATGAGACTAAAATATTCTTCTCATATAATATTCGTATTGTGAATATTTCAGATTCAAATTTGACCTTTAATAATCAATTCAACTTTCATGATTCTTCTTTAAATAAATCAAAGATAAAAATAAATAGTAGGTTTGATTATGGAAAAATTACAATCCGACCTAAGGATAGTATTAATATTGAATATATTTCTAAGGAAAAATTCTCAACGAATTATAATCCAAAAACTATAGATGAAGAAATCTTTCAGAGAAGTGATAAATTAATTGAATTATCAAATATTTATTTAGAGAGAAACAATCGTTTTATAAAAATAAATAAATCACCAAATTTCTTTACCGCATCAGTGTAATACTCCCCAAAAATAGGACCAATGGGTTAGTTAAAAAAAGACTTAATT
>CAZULO010000201.1:0-5287 GCA_964621245.1 uncultured Flavobacterium sp. | reverse complement strand
AGATTTTTAACTTAACTTTCTAACCTTTTGGTTTAAAATTGGGGAGTATTACATTAGCAATTCGTTCAAAAGGTCAATGTTAGTAATAATTTAAAAGTGGGTGAGGCCTAAGAGTTTTCAGCTAAAAGCAGGGCGACTTCAACAATAAAACTCTGAATGGGAATTCAAAGTTTAATAAACCGAAATGTTTCATGCGATACGCGAACTAAGCCAAGATTTTAGGTGATTTTACCGGTAGTACCTCCAATGTCTAATAGGATGAGAAGGTTCTTCTTTAACTTTAATATTTGTTCTTTACTTAAACTTCCAATTGGCTTCAATAATCTCTTATTGTCTATGGCTCTAATTTGGTCAATTAATATATCACTCAATTCATCAAGTTGTCGTTTTTCAAGATGAACTCTTAATACATCCATTTCAGATTGAACATTTGTTGTTATTGGACAAATTACTGTCGATAAATGAGAGTCATTCAGTAAGTCTGTCTGAATGATGACAACGGGTCTAGTTTTGCCAGGTTCTGTCCCCCTGGCCGGGTTTAGATCGGCTAACCAAATGTCGAATTGCTTAATGTTCATCTATCAGCTTCTCAAATTCAAGTAAAATTTCCATTGAATCATTTTTAGTCAATTTGGACTCTTTGGAAAGTTGTGTTTTTAAAAGGCGTCTCTTATTGAAAAGATTATAAATGCTAACCGCTTCATTTATGTAGCGATTTCTTGCAAGTTTAAGTTTTGAGGTAATTTCTTCTGCATCCTCAAAAATTTCATCGTCAAGTTTTAATGATAATGTTTTCATGTTACTTTTTTAACAAAGGTATATCATTTTGGTATATACTTCAAGAATATGTTGTTAAAATCGTGAGGTTTCAAAAGGTGTTATCAGTAACGATTTCGGGCTTGGCGAAGGTGGCGATTTTCACCATCCGCCAACTGGCGGATTGATGCGGAGAACCAAATTTTGATTAACTACAAATGTTTCTGCGGAGCACTGAGCCGCCACTTTTGTCAAACTCGTGTTCAAGATTAAATCGAACCTCCGCGAAGGGGCGGAGCTGCGTTTAATCCTTGTATGTTAGCGGTTCGTTGTTTTTCACACTTGTCTGTGTTACTTGTCATTTAGTGAATTTATGCCTTGTTCTTTAAGTTTTGTTAGTGCGTCTTTCATTGCTTTAACTTGTTCGCTTGGATGTCCTTGCCAAACAGTAACTTCTCCTACAACTCTAAACGGTTCTGTCGAACGATACGACATTGTCGGATTACCTGGGAATTTTTTGTTAGTCAAATCAGGGTCATTTTCAATTTGTCCGGTTGGTTCAACTAAATAAATTCTTTCTCGTCCTTCACCCACAGCAAGTTCAGCTCCCCAAATCGCTGGGTCTAATGTAGCTGCTAAAAAAATGTATTTTGCATTTTTCTGTTGTCCATAGTTTGAGTAAAAACCTGCTCGAATGAAGTCCCCAAGTTGAAGGTCAGCCTTTGTCCCGTGAAAGTATGTTTGAGCAAAGGGAGTTGGACCTTTTCCGATTGATTTTTGGTCGTTGTTAGTTTTCTCCATTGTCAAAACTTGTTTTTAAAATGTTTTGCGTTGTTTGTTTTATCGTAATTGTCATTACACATCTACACTGTCCTGCTTAGTGTTTGAAGTCAAAATGTTATAAGCTGACCACTCGTGTTTTCTGATTGCATTTAATCGTATGCTCAATGGTCAATGAACCAATCGCATAAAAATCTTTGAATTATTTTTAGGATCTACAGCATATCGAACTGAAGAATTAACCTTGATATTTATTTTCTGGCCAGCATAACAATATAAAATCAACTTGTCATTTAACCATTCTTTCTTGCCTTTATTGACGTTATGAGAATGAGTAACAAAAAGGGTATTGTCAGAAAAATATAAAAACGAAAGGGTGCCTGATAACGGGGTGGAATCTATTCCAAGAGAGATATTTATTTCGTAATAGCCACTTTCCGGAATACCAAATACGCTTGTACTGGAATCGAAAAAATTTGTATATTCCGTTAGATTCAGGATATTTAAACCACCATATGTAATTGGTAAACTAATGCTGAGATTGGCATTTAAAGTGTCTATGGTTCTATTGGTAATAATTCCATCAAAATATGGTGGCATTGTCCCTCTGGCGCTAGGGGAATAAATGGTTGTATAGGGATCGTCAATAATAATATTGTTTGTAATACCCAAGCGGGAAGTGAAGTAGTAATCATAGCGTGTAAAATCATGGTACTTTGTAAAATTAGTGGGCAAGGTTTGAAAGAAGTTATTCTGAATAGTGACATTTAAAGTCGAAGCATGGGATTGGAATCTGCAGAAATACAATTGCTGTCTTTTTGATAGAGTATATAGAGGGTAATCCAGTCGAATATAGTTATTGGTAATATTTACATTATTGGCGAAGGGGTATAGTGAGTCGGCTGCCAACAATATAGCCCCATTGGATGGAGACATTTTAGTTTTATCAATTAAATCATGAAAGAGAAATCTACAATTGGTTACGGTTGTATTAATTACAGAATTCATTTTTATATGATAAAAATTATTTCCATCAAATTCGACTTGGGTTATATGATTATTATGAGAACTGTTGCCTGCTACACTCAATTCTAGTCCACCCCCCCCTGATGATTTAAATCCATTATATGCTATGGCACATCCCAAAAGTCGTATGCTTTGCCCTCCAAATCGAATACCCCCTTTGCCATTGGATGCAAATACTGACTTTTCACACATCAAGTCAGAAGATGTATTATCCCTTTCATCAAAGTAAGCCCACCCATCATTATTGTCAACTTGTGAATTTCTAATACTTATAAAACTTGAATAGTTATCTGTGTAAGCTTTTCCATTTGCATCATTCGGTGGGCCAAAGTTATTTCTGGTAGGCATTTGAATTCCATTGCCACCAAAGTTTCTTATTTGAATATTCTCCAAAAGCCCATACCACCAACCCGTTAAATTTAAACAATTTCCTGTACCGGATGTTCCTTGAAACATGATGTTTTTAATGTAGCCTCCTTTAAAAAAGTAGCCGGGAATTGGCGCTCCTGTTCCTATCAATGCATTTTCCATTATAATTAAAGGCTGATTCTTTACCAATGAAATAATTATGGTTTGATTAATGCCTGCACCTTCCATCTTTATACCTTCATCATGCTCTGTTTTTAAATATTTCCTTATATAAACCGATTTTTTGATATAGTAATTACCCTTTTTAAAATATAAGATTTTACCCGACTTCAGCGCTGAGTCTATAGCCTTTTGAATCGGTATTGAATTATCATAATTACTATCATTCGGTTTGGTTCCAAAATCTTCAACAAAAAGATAAATTTTATCTTCATTCGTAAAAATAACCTTGCCGCTATTGATTGATGTACTATCAGAAAGTAGCAAAATCAGGCTATCTTTTTTAATTTGAGTTTTTGTTATCCATTTACCATCCTTTCCATTAATGCCAGAATCTCCTTTTTCACCTTGTTTACCTGTATCCCCAATTTCTCCCTTATCTCCTTTTTCTCCTTTTGGGCCAGGATTTTTCGAATTTTCAGAATACAATGCATAAGGTACGCTTAGTAATTGTGAGGTTCCTACAATATCATAATTTGTGCCCCCATTTAAATCTGTTTCCAATGTTATGTAGTGATTATTGCTACCCCACTTAATGGAGTCGAAAAAGCCAATAACCGGAGATCCTCCACCAATGATTAAGCTGACCAAACCGTTTGCATTAGTTTTGGAAGTATGGACTTCCTGATATACAGTTATTCCATTCTGATTTCCAGTGACAATACTTATTCTCATGGAGATGACTTTGTCAACAATCAAATTGTTTTTGTTATCCCGAATAACGGCCTGATAGCTGAATTTATTTGGAGCCTGCCCATGTGTATTTATGGATATACTATTTAAAAATAGAAAGTGAAAAAGTATGAGTAAAAATCGCTTCATGTTATAGTTTAATAATTTTGAAGGAAGCAATCTGATTGAACTCATCATATACCATCAAAAAATAAGTGGATGGTGCTAAAAAATCGGTTGAGATGGTTGAAATCTCATTCTCTATTGAATTGCTTTCTATAATCATCCCATACAGATTTATAAGTGAATAGCTCAATTTACTACTCTTATAGCTATTCAAATTAATCCGCATTTGCTGAGTTGCCGGATTCGGATATACGTTAATAATTGTTCTCCTGACAACATTTGTATGAAGAGTACCATGATTGTATGGCTGCTGCAACCCATTATTGAAGGTTAATGAATCTATAGTGTTTGATTCGAAGAATGTTTGACCAATTGAATAACTAATATTTGCCAATGCGGAGTTTATTTCACCCCCATCAGATACAGCTGATTGTTGACTAAACACATTGACTGCATAAATTTGAACAAGTAATAAAAGGAGATACTTCACAAATAATTTAAAAATTTTCTATTACAATATTAGTTCATTTTTACGACAGAAATTACCACGAACTTTTTAAGATTAGAGTGGTTGAAATGGTTTGCTGCTAAAGCTTTGGTATGCCAAAAAGGCGAACTCCACAACAACTTTACCTGTCGAAAACGAAACTCCAAATAACAAAAAAACATACCATAACAAAAAGCCAAAAAATCGAAGACTAAGCGATACCACTGTCTGAAAATAAAGATAAACAAATCGCTAAAGGTTCCGTACAACCCTGGCTTCATTTCGCGTCTTGCGGACGCGACGAAACCATAACCGATAGCGGTAGTGCTATTTAACTACCTTATAATTTGGATGATAGGTAATGAAATCAATCAATTTAAGCTCAAAAGGTTTGCGATCTGCAAGATTTTGTTTCCCTTTCGCCCTTACTCAATAAATTTTAAACAAACGCTTTTCTCCTTCCAAAAGCAGCTGTTCAGTTGCTCATGATTTTTAAAAAGTGTAAAATTGATTCATTTGAGATATTTTTTGATTTCCCATTAACTATATTTAGGGCCTGCTGAAAAAGTTCAGTGTGCGTTCATTACAAGGAGGCAAGGCGAAGATGTACTTTGCCGTACCTCAAGCCGAAGCCTACGAAGTAAGGGACGTGCAATGAACTAACGTCTTTATGAAGGCATTCGATGCACGATATTTTTATGGTTCACTACTTTTATCGTGCATTAAAAGCAATAAAAGTTTTAATGAACCAAGCCTTTAAGTGTTTTTCAGCAGGCCCTATTTAGATGCTTGTCCTCGTTGTAAAATCGGCAGAATGATACGCATATTAAGTTTTGATGCCAATGCACCACC